>JAYUWO010000091.1:0-16683 GCA_043753545.1 Arenimonas sp. | reverse complement strand
CCGGTTTCTCGCCATTGTTTTCCTCGACGCGACCACGACGGCAGGCGGGTTCGCAAGGCCGATCACAGGTGCGGCCTAGAATGCCGGGGAATACATTGGATTCCCAATTCAGCATATAGGCATCGTCGTAACGGCCTGCTGCAATCATTCGAATATATTCGGGAACCGGCGTGTGCGCCGGACAGGCTAACTGGCAATCAACTACTTTCAGAAAATACGCAGGGTCACGAATATCGGTGGGTTGCATGAGAACTTAGTTCCTCCACTACCGCGATGATGTTGCGTTAGCGTTGCCATGTCCCGGCAGCGCGCCTGTACAAACAATCTGCTGCGAGCATAACTGCTTGTTCATCAGGATGGAACCTGGCAATCCCGGACCCAGTTAATGCTGCATTACGGGATAAGATAGCGGCCTATGTCAGACACGCCCGAAGCACCTTTCTCCCATCTCGATCCCGACCGTATTCTGGAAGCCGTGGAATCGCTCGGCTTTGTTTGCGATGGTCGCGTGCTGGCGCTCAACAGTTATGAAAACCGGGTGTATCGCGTCGGTCGCGAAAACGACGTGCCCGTGGTGGCCAAGTTTTACCGGCCCGGACGCTGGACTGATGCGGCCATTAAGGAAGAACACGCTTTCAGTGCGGAATTATGTGCGGCCGATATTTCGGTCGTCGCGCCGATGAGTATCAATGATCAATCCCTGCACTATGATGAAGAACTACGATTTGCCTTGTTTCCAATGCAAGGCGGTCATTCTCCGGAACCCGGCGACAAGGAAACCCTCATTCATATTGGCCGTGCACTCGGCCGTTTGCATTCGGTGGGAGCTTCAAAAAATTTCGCCCATCGCGAACAGCTCAGTATCGAAAACAAAGCGGAAGCATCAATACATTATTTGCTGGAAGCGCATTGGTTGCCGTTCGAGCTCGAAGATAATTTCATTGCATTATCCGAACAGCTTGTCGACGAAATCGAACACGCCTGGCAACGCGCCGGAAAGGTTGAAACCCTTAGACTGCATGGCGACTGCCATCCCGGTAATTTGTTGTGGCGCGGCGATACCGTGCATTTCGTCGACCTCGACGACGCACTGACCGGACCGGCCATGCAGGATTTATGGATGCTGCTTTATGGATCGCCTGAAACCCGCTCGCAACAAATGGCCTGGCTTATCGAGGGCTATGAAGTGTTCCGGAAATTCAATCGTGCAGAACTGCATTTGATCGAAGCCTTGCGCGCCATGCGAATCATCCACTACCACGCCTGGATTGCACGCCGCTGGCATGACCCAGCATTCCCGGCGGCTTTTCCCTGGTTTGAATCTTCACGACATTGGGAAGGCGTTATCACGCAATTGCAGGAACAACTCGCCGTAATGCAGGAGCCGGTTTTAGTGCTTCGCTAAGCACGGATAGCCACTTCCTTAAAGCTTGCGTTTAGGCAAGAATGCCGGACGCCTTGAAGCGCCCCCGGCGCATGAAAATCGCCAATCACGGAGCTGTTATGAAACCTCGTTTTTTTTCGCTGTTTATCAGTGCCGCGCTGGCCTGCTCGCCTGCCTTCGCCGCTGACTCCGGCACTACCGTTCCCGGTGCCGATAAAATTTCCACCAAGACACTGGCAAACGGATTGAAGGTGGTCGTCTGGTCCGACCACGACATTCCCAATGTCGCCCTGTACAACTGGTACAAGGTTGGAAGTCGCAACGAATATGCCGGCATTACCGGTATTTCGCATTACTTCGAACACATGATGTTCAACGGTACCAGCACACGCAAGCCCGGCGAATTCGACCGCATCATGGAAGCCAATGGCGGTGCAAACAATGCATACACCAGCAGCGACGTTACCGTCTATCAGGACTGGTTTCCCCGCAGCGCGCTTGAACTTATTTTCGATCTCGAAGGCGACCGCATGGCGAACCTCGATTTTGATCCGAAGGTGGTCGAGAGCGAACGTGGCGTGGTGTACTCCGAACGCAGGTCCTCGGTCGACAACAGTAATTTCGGATCACTGATCGAACAAATCGATGCCACGGCATTTACTGCACATCCTTATCAAATTCCCACCATCGGCTGGCCATCGGACATTGAAGGCTGGAAGATCGACGATCTGAAACGTTTCTACAAAACCTACTACGCGCCGAATAATGCCGTGATGTTCGTGATCGGCGATGTCGAGCCAAATGAAGTATTCGCGCTGGCCGAGAAATACATTGGCAAGACGCCTGCCCAACCAACACCCACACCCGTCACGACGAAAGAACCGGAACAGCAGGGCGAACGTCGCGTCAATCTGGTGCGTGAAGGTGAAGCACCGCTTTTAGCGTTTGCCCATCATTCGGTCAGTGCTGCGGATGCCGATGCACCGGCAACGGAATTACTGATGGCGATTCTGGCCAGCGGCAATTCGTCACGCCTGCATCAGCAACTAGTTGAACAACAACAAATCGTGGTCAATGTTCAGCAATCGCTGCAACAGGGTTTCGACCCGGGCCTGGCTTATTTGTATGCCACCTCGCCACCGGGCGGCGATTTGGTCGCGGTCGAAAAAGCGCTTGATGCCGAACTCGTGAAAATTGCCAATGAAGGCGTGACCGAAGCCGAACTGAACAAGGCCCGCACTCAAAAACTCGCGAGTTTCTGGAGAGGCATGTCCACGATTTCCGGAAAAGCGAGTGCACTGGGTACTTATGAAGTATTCAAGGGCGACTACAAGAAACTTTTCCAGGCCCCTGCCAATTACGAAAAAGTGACTGCTGCTGATATCAAGCGTATCGCGGCCAAACTATTCCGCCGCGACAATCGCACCGTTGGCACTTTCGTGCCCGCTGCCAAGAAGGGAAATTGATATGAGATTGTCATTACATGCATTATTTTTTGCCACCGCACTCGTCGCATCGGTACCGGCATTGTCTGCCGGCAACACCATGCCGGAGTTCGAACGCACCGTATTGGCTAATGGTGCCGAAGTATTTTTAATGGAAAAGCACGATGTGCCCTTGATTGCCATCAATGCACTGGTCCGTGGTGGCAGCCTGAGCGACCCTGCTGGTCAGGAAGGTACGGCGTCCTTGCTTAGCGACATGATGCAGAAAGGCGCCGGCAAGCGTGATGCAAAAACCTTTGCCGAAACCGTCGATGGCGCCGGAGGCAGACTCACGACTGCCAGCGGTTTTTCAGCGCTGGAATTGAATGCCGAGTTTTTATCACGCGATGCCGACCTGATGATCGAGTTGGCGGCAGATGCTCTGCAACGGCCGCGGCTCGACCCTGCGGAATTTGAAAAGGCACGCACGTTTGCCATTCAGTCGCTGGCGGCCGGCAAAGACGGTGATCCACGCGGCCTGATTGGCGAGTACGGCTATGCGTTTCTGTACAAAAATCATCCTTATGGCCGTCCGAGTATCGGCGATGAAACCAGTCTGAAAAATATTACGCTGGCAAGCCTGAGCGATTATTATCGCAGCCGCGTAGGTGGTGATCGCCTGATTATTTCGGTCGTTGGCGACTTCAAGACCGGTGAAATGAAAGCCAAAATTGAAAAAGCATTCGGCAGCTGGGGCAAGGCCACGAGCGAACTTCCCGTTGTAAACGCAAAACCGAAAGAAACAGGCCGACGTGTTTTGCTGGTAGACAAACCTGGTGCCACGCAGACTTATTTTTGGCTCGGCAATGTCGGTGTCAATCGCGCCGATCCGGAACTCCCTGCGCAGGAGCTGATAGATACCATCTTTGGCGGACGCTTTACCTCGATGCTGAATACCGAATTGCGTATCAAGTCGGGCTTAAGTTACGGCGCACGTTCGAGTCTCGACCGTCTGGCTCAGCCAGGCCCGGCCAATATCACATCGTTTACCCGCACTGATGCCACCGTGCAGGCCATCGATCTGGCCATCGCCACACTGGATCGTCTGCACAAAGATCCAATCACTGCCGAGATGCAGGAATCGGCAAAAAATTATGTGCTCGGGCAATTCCCGCCGACACTGGAAACAGGGCCGCAAATGGCCGACAAGCTAGGCGAACTGGCCCTTTACCGTCTCGGTCGCGATGATGTGGATGGTTACGCCGCCCGGGTTCGCTCAGCGACATCGGATCAAATCGCCAAAGCGGTAAATGCCTATCCAAAAAGTGGCGATCTTGTGATCGTATTGATTGGCGACGCTTCAAAGATTCGCGACAGCATAAAAAAATACGGGCCGGTCACCGAAATGAAAATAAGCGATCCGCGCTTTGCGCCTTAACCAATCGTTCGCGGAAACCAATACAAAAGAGCGGATTTATCCGCTCTTTTTTTACTTCAACGTTCGAAACAGGAAATCGCAAACCGGATATGTGATATTGAAATTGCATTTCGTCATGATGCTTTGATCATGATGGGTTTGATGCAGGCGGCGAAGGCTTGCCATTCCCGGCAAACGCGTTACCCAGTGGCCATTGGGCAAATGGTAGGCCGAATGCAGATATTCGTAATTCAGGAAATACAGCAGCCCGGTGATCGCAAACAGCCACGCCGAATTAATGCTGACAAAAGTGCCGATTAGCAAGGCAATCGGGGTACCGAACGCGCCGAGAAAAAATCCGATCAGGATCGGCGGAAACAACACGACCTTGAAATCTCGAAAGCTGTCGACCGGCATCGTGGTGTGGGTGAAGAAACGATGGTGCTGCTTCGTATGCCGCTTGAAAATCAGTCCAAAGCCGGGCCGTGGCTTATGCATCACGAATCGATGCCCCAGATATTCCGATAAATTGGCATACAAGAAAGTGATCGGGATTGTCCACCATTCCCAGGCCTGCACGGCATTCAGTTGCATCACGCACAAGACCACGGCAGTAAAGACCATCGTGTTGGTGATCAGGAAATGTACGCCGCCGCGATAATTTTCCGGAATCTCACTCGCACGATATTGCTCGCGGAATGTGACTACGCGGCTATCGGTATCGAGTTCGTCGGCATTTGCATTCATGGGCAAAATCATGCCCCTGAAACGCTGATATAGCAATGCGAAAAAAAACGGCAATCTGTTAACCTAGCGGCTGGCTAAACCAAGCGAAATTCGTGAAAAACCCGCACCGCCGCGCCTTCTGGCAAGTCCATCTATGTGTCTTGCTCTGGGGCTTCACCGCCATCCTGGGAAAACTGATCACCCTGCCCGCCCAGGCGTTGGTCGTCTGGCGCATGGCATTGGTATGCGTATTTCTGGCCCTGTTGCCCAAAGTCTGGCGCGGCATCGCCGCACTCAAACCAAAATTGATTTTGACCTATGCCGGCATCGGTACGATTGTCGCGTTGCATTGGCTCACGTTTTACGGTGCGATTAAATTATCGAACGCATCGGTTGCCGTCAGTTGCCTGGCGTTGGGCTCGGTATTTGCGGCTATTATCGAGCCGCTGCTGACCGACAAAGCCTGGAATAAAAGTGAACTCCTGCTCGGCATTCTTGCCATTCCGGGTGTCATATTGCTGGTGGGCGGCGTACCGCTGTCGATGCATACCGGTATAGTCGTCGGTATTATCTCAGCGTTTCTGACGTCGTTGTTTGCGGTTTTGAACAAACGATACGTGCATGATGCCGAACCGGAATCAGTGACCTTCATCGAGATGTCGGCAGGCGCGATATTTCTGACCGTGGCCAGTATTTTGTATTTTGGTACGGATCAGACATTAATGCTGCCCGATGCCCGCGATGCGATCTTGTTGTTGATCCTCGCACTTGCCTGCACCTTGTTTCCGTTTATCTTGTCGCTGCACGCATTGCGGCATATCAGCGCCTTCACCACGCAACTGGCACTGAATCTGGAACCGGTATATGCCATCGTGATCGCGGCATTGTGGCTGAAGGAATATGAAGAACTCACGCCACAGTTCTACCTTGGTGTAAGCATTATTTTATTGGCGGTATTTATCCAGCCCGCAATTCTCGCGTTCAAGCGCAGAACTAATCGAGGCTAGCCCGGTGGCGGCAAGCAGAAAAAACCACTGCATCAATTTTTCGTGATGTCATTCACTGCGTTCCCAAACATATCCTTGTCAGCAAATTCTGGAATCCAGCAGTCAACGGTGCGTTCGCATTCAAAATCAAAGTCGGAAAATTCCGCACCAAGGGGACTTTCATGACCTGTGTCGTCAAAGTGGACGGCGGTCCAAAATAACGGTTTTCATACCGGCGAATGCTGTCGCAGGCATTCGCTGGTTTCTAAGTCGGCTTCGGAGAGGATCGGTCACTCTCCGAGACAGGCTGTCTTCGTCTCTTCCAGGTTGATTTGAACCTGTTCGCTTTTTCTGGAAACCCAGGCATCACCTGCCCACACGGCATCTTCAAGACAGGCCGTTGCCTTGATGCCATAGCTGGCTTTACGTTTCACCGGAATATCGGCTTCACCCCGGCTATCGGTTTGGGTTTCAAAAAGAACATCGGCCAGATTGATAGGCGCACCCGGCACTTCCGATTTTCTCCAGACCACCAGTTTGACCTGTGCGCCATCCACCGGAAGATCGTCGCGCAATACATTTACCGTGTACTGTTTCGGCTTTTTTACGGCATCAGCCTGGCTACAGGCCGTCAGTGAGCCCATTGCAAATATCATCAAGATAGATTGTCCGCATTTCATCAAAACGATTCCCGCCGAATAGTGAAAGCCGACTTTACACCAAATAATTTTTGCTTTATGCGAGCGGCAAATCGCTTAGCGCACGGCATAACTCATCGTGCAATACGCGAACTTTCTCGACCGCCGGATCTACCGCAGCATTGCCTTTGGCCGCGATGAATCGACATGAGGCATAGGCATCCGCCTCGCGTTCGTATTCTTCGACCCAGCGTACGCGATCCGGCATGCGCTCAGGATTTATTGGCCATACACCGGGTCGCGGTTTTAGATGGCTTTCGATACCGATGCGCCACGGCTTTGGGCTCACCCTGGCACGAAAGCAATGCTGATTCGTACACATTTGTACATAAATTCTATCCGCTTCGATTTCCCTGAATATATTCGCAACTTCTGGGTCTTCGGGCCCGAAAGTTTTATGCATCGCCAAAAGTCGAAGTCCGGCCGGAGTGCGATAAATCCGCAGATGCCAATCCGGACGTTTTTCGATGAATGCATCAACGCTATTCATCGCCCGTTCTTCCGGCGTGCCGTTCGCTTTCAGTTTTTGTGCCCAAAGCCATGCGGCGATTTTGTAGCCCGCATACCACGCGGCAGATGCGGCAATGAGACCAGGCAACCAGCCGGCAAGACTTTTACCGGTCGAAAACGCGATGATTATCAACATCAGGATGCCCCACTTGAACGAAGCGGGCATCTGTTGAACAACGAAATCAATATCGGCAAACAGAACGTTCGGCGTATTTAAACAGCGGGCACCATAAAGATTGCGGGTAATCACCGCTCCCTCATGCCTCGACAATACTTCTTCGCGGATCGGCACACCGACCGCGCCGTTATAGGCCATCTTCAACTCGCGACGCGCCAGCTTTTCACCGGCCACTATGCGGGCAAACGCATCTTCGGCACGTGCATCGGCATTTCGCTGGGCATCTTCCTGGCTTTGTTCGGACCAGCCAAAACGTCGCACGGTAATTTGTTTGCCGGCCACCTTGTGTTTCAAAGAGGCTTCGGCCCAGTAATCGGGAATCAACATTTAAAACCTCTCAATTCTTGCAGGATGGCCCTCGGGCCCGATCAATGTATCGTATTCATCGAACGGTCGCGCCCGAGGGCCCTCCTACGGGTGTCTCCATCATGTTGGTAATGCTAGGCCGGACCGATGTTTTTAGGAATCCATCGGCAATCACCGGCATCGAAAATTCGGTGTATAAGGTAATTTCTTTGGGGCGCCCGTCTCGGGTTGGGGGATTGTTTATGCGTACTGTTGTTCGTGCTTCGATTCTTTGTTCCGCTATTTCCGCATCATTTTTTTCAGGCAACGCCGATGCGGGCGTCGTCAACAATGTATTAACCCAATGGCGAGGACTTGCCGACAAATGCGAGGACCCGCGCCAACGCGATTTCAACGCGATGATGAGTGTGGCGATGTTTGAAGCCGTCAATGCCACTTCGCCCAAGTACACGCCTTACACCAAGACCATCAATGCACCGAAAAGTAGCTCGCCGGACGCAGCCGCCTCCCGTGCGGCACGTGATGTGCTCGTCCATGTGTGCGAAGAACAGAAAGGCATGTTCGATGCCGCGCTGAAAACATCCCTTGAATCTGTCACGGACAAGGCCGCCCGCGACAATGGCGAAAAAATCGGCGTGCAGGCAGCTGCAGCCGTTATCGCTGCAAGAGCCGACTCGAAAGCCGAGGGCAAAGACCCGGTTTATTCGCCACCCAGCGCCGGCGTGTATTCCCCCACCACGCGGCGCGTGGACGTGATCTTGTCGAAACAGGCACCGTGGATCATGAAAGCACCCGATGAAATGCGCCCGGTAGCACCACCAGACTTGAAGAGCGAGGTCTGGACACGTGATCTGGAAGAAGTAAAACGTCTCGGTGCGAAAAAATCAAAAGACCGTACTACGGAGCAAACCGATGTCGGCAAATTCTGGGCCGGGCGCGACGTGCGTATCGTCATCAACCAGTTAATCGGTCGCCCCGGTCGCAGTCTGGTCGATGACGCCCGCTTTCTCGCACTGGCCGAGATGGCCTGGGCCGATTCCTACGTCGCCATGATGGACGGTAAATACCATTACATGTTCTGGCGCCCTGTCACCGCAATCCGCAATGCAGAGATGGACGGCAATGATGCGACCAGGCCTGATCTGCAATGGGAAGCGATGGTCGAAACCCCGGCGCATCCCGAATATCCCTGCGGGCACTGTGCATCGGCCGGCGCCGTTGGCGCAGTAATACAACAGGAATTCGGACCCGACGCGCCACCACTCGTGCTTGAAATGGAAGACACCCTGCTTCGCCGTTACGATACGCCACAGGAATACATTGATGATGTTTCCATTTCACGAGTGTACGTCGGTGTGCATTACCGATTCTCGATGGAGGCCGGACGCAAAACCGGTATGGATATCGGCAAGGTGGCTTCCCAACGTTATTTCACGCCTCTGGCCAAATAGTTTTCATCGTTTACGAAAATAGGTGCGCCTTGGCGCACCTATTTTTCAGGCCTGCGGAACCGCTTTACCGCGAAAGCCTGTGGCAACCAACCAAAATGCGAGAATAATCTGGCAAATACCCAGCGGCGCAATAAAGCGGAAATCCACGTCGATGCCAAACAGTGGGTTGGTAACGGCATACAACTGAGAACAGACGGCCAGCAATCCAATCACCGACAGCACGCGCGGGATTAATCTAAAACGGAACATCGCCAAATAGAATGTGAACATCATGCAGCCCCCCACAATCAAGCTGATGTAATGCGTCCAGTTACGAGCCGACTTCACCACAATCCGTAGACCATCATAAAGTTCCGGCTGTGCACCACCCGCTTCTGCGTAAGACTGACTCAAGGACAACAACGACATCACGCTGATATTTTCGACGACCGTCAATGCAAACCCGGCGACCACGAGTGCGAAATAGAATAAGCCCAGTGATTGCGAGCGCTGGCGAAATACTGGATACACCAGTGTCGCGACACCGATCGATACCAGCCCCATAGCCACCCCGACGAGTGCAGATATCGCGATCTTTGAAGCGTTGTCTGCTGCTGCGATCAAAAATCCGGGCTCGCCGAACAAAGATGCCGTCAATACAAAGTTCGTCAATATGCCGCCGACGATTAAAAGCAAAAGTAAAGCACCCACTATCCGTCCGGTACGAATTTCCGACTGCATTTCCATCTCCGCATACTCGACAGGCGTGATTCGCCAAGAACGCAGTGTCAGTATTTATGCAGATGCCGGCGCGTGCGAATAGTCACTGTGCCAATACGCACGCCTGTAGGAGCGCCTTTTCTCTTGGCGCGACAAACCCCGCCTGATCCCTTACACCCAAAAGACGCTTCACAGATTCGATTCTCCAGCTAGCCCCACTCTAAAAAAGGAATCCTCGAACTGATCCCCGACTTCAACATTTCCCAAAGCTCAATTGCCGGCACTGGTCGACTGAAAAGATAACCCTGCCCTTCTTCGCAATCGCGCACTTGCAGAAACGCCAGTTGAATTTCATTTTCAATGCCTTCGGCGACTACCCTCAGTTTCAGGCTGTTTCCCATGCCGATGACGGCACTCACGATGAATCCATCATCGGAGACGGATTTTATTTCGTTGACAAATGAACGGTCAATTTTCAGAACATCGATCGGAAACTGCCGCAAATAACTCAGGCTCGAAAACCCGGTGCCAAAGTCATCTACTGCCAGTTTTACGCCGAGATTCTTCAGACTCATCAAGATTTCAGTACTGCTCTCTACATCGCGCATTAAAACGCTTTCGGTAATTTCCAGCTCAAGCATATGCGGATCAAGTCCGGTCTCCTCCAGTACCGATTGCACACATTCGAAGAAATTAGGATGACGAAATTCAATGGCGGAAATATTGACGGCCATGCTTGTTTTCTCGACGCCGCTATCGTGCCATTGTTTTGCCTGCTTGCAGGCTTCGCGCAAAACCCAGCGGCCCATCTTCACTATCAGGCCTGAATCTTCGGCAATCTGCAGAAATCGCTCGGGCTGCACCATTCCCCATTTCGGATGCATCCAGCGCAGCAGGGCTTCCGAGCCGGTAATAACGCCGGTTCGTAAACAAATTTTCGGTTGGTAGTACAGGATGAATTCGTTCTTATCGATCGCATGTCTCAGGCTGGATTCGATAAATTGCCGCTCGACTGCACGGGTATTCATGTAGCTGCGAAAAAACTGGTAATTATTTCGGCCGTTGTCTTTGGCATTGTACATGGCGGTATCGGCATTTTTGATCAGGGTACCGGCATCCTTGCCATCGCTCGGATAAATACTGACACCAATACTCGTTGTGATATGCAATTGATGCTTGGCCAATAGGTGCGGCAATGCCATGGCCGCGATAATTTTTTCGGCCGTCAGCGAGGCATTGTTTTCATCTTTGCTTTCTGTCAACAGAATGACAAATTCGTCGCCGCCTTGCCGGCTTACCGTATCGCTAGCGCGCACACAATCTACCAGCCTGTTGGTGACTGATTTCAGCAGTAGGTCACCGGTGGCATGACCGAGTGAATCGTTGATGTGCTTGAAATTGTCCAGATCAAGAAACATTACCGCCAGTTTCGTGCCATTTCTTTTGGCGTTGGAGATGGCCTGGGCAATCCGGTCATTCAATAGCACCCGGTTGGGCAGATTGGTCAGGAAATCGTGATGCGCCAGATGCGTCATCTTCACTGCCATCGCTTTTGTTGCACTCACATCATGAAACACGATCACGGCACCTGCCAGCTTGCCGCACAAATCATGAATAGGCGATGCAGAATCTTCGATAGCCGCTTCGCTACCATCTTGGCGAATCAGCAGCGTATTTTTTGGCAGGCCCATCACCTGGTCATTCTGCAAAACCGATTCGACCGTATTGCGAACCGGCAATCGGGTTTCGCTACTGATGATCCTGAATATATCCGCTATCGGCTGCCCGATCGCCTGTGCGGCCGACCAGCCGGTAATATTTTCTGCAGCCACGTTCAAATAATCCACAGTGCCCGCTACATCCGTGCAGATAACCGCATCACCGATCGAGTTGAGCACGATTTCAGCGCGTGCCTTTCCCTCCAACAAGGACACTTCCACGGCTTTGCGTTGAATCATGTTACGCAAGCCCTGGGGCACAAGATAGTTTTTGAAATGCCCGCGCGACAAGTATCCCTGCGAGCCGTATTCCACCATTTCAACGGCCAATGGCTCGTCGTCATCGGCACACAAGGTCATGATCGGTGTATGTGGAGCTGCTGCAAAAAGCCGGTCGAAAGTTTCGATGCCTTCGCTGTCGGGCAATCCAAGATCTACCAGAATGGCATCCACTTCACTTTCAGCAATGCGCTCGATACTTTCGGAAAGCGTTCGCTTCCATTCAATCTTGAAAGGACCATCGGTCGCTTTGCAGAGCGCATTCTGAAGTGTCTGCGCATCTTCGGCGTTGTCGGTGATCACAAGAATTTTGTTTGTCATCTTGCAACAATGGATGAGTAGCGTTGGACGGTCTGTGCGCTGTGACACCGATCTTCATGGCAAGGTTTGATTGAAAATGAATGACAATGTAGGTTGAGCCCCGGCCTGAGGTATCCCCACGAAAATCATTGATTTTCATTGGTTGTGAGGGTATTCCGCTTGTCGTAAGTTCATCCTGCTATTCGCCAGCTCTGTTCGTAATTCTCTTCGCTCTTTACAAATAGCGGGCTCGTACAAGCGGCAGGCCAAAATCGTAAGAGCCCGCTCGGGTAGTGAGCGCAGCGAAATGCATTGAAAGCAATGCGCAATCCGGGAAGGTCTACAACAGGTTCATGAGAGAACATACCTAACCAGATATTAAAAAAACCGTTTATCCGATGGTTTTATATTGTTTACAACCAATCCCTCAGCGCCGGCAAATATTTTTCCAGTGAGCCGGTATTCACCGCGACCACGCGTTCGCCCTGCTTGATCAATCCACGATCAAGACATTGCGGTATCGCGGCCAGGCAGGCAGCGCCTTCCGGGCTGATCCACCAGCGCTTGTCAAACCAGACACGTTTTAGTTCGATCGCCGTGTCTGCTTCGCCCACTGCAACAGCAGCGCCACCGCTGGCACGAATAATTTGCAACACGCGGAAGTGGCCGACACCGCCGGGAACATTCAAGCCAAAACTGATCGTGTTGCCAGCCGTCACCACCGTGGTATCGGCAGCATTATTGTTGAATGCATTGACCAGAGGCGGTGTGACTTCGCTCTGCACGCAGATCATGCGCGGGCGTTGGCTTTCGATTAAACCCAATGCTTCCAATTCGTCCCAGGCCTTCCACATGCCGAGTACGCCGGTGCCGCCGCCGGTCGGATAAATCACTACATCGGGCAAAGACCAACGAGTGCTTCCCGGCAAAGGCTCGGCAAGTTCAAGACCAAGCGATTTTTTTCCTTCGATGCGCCAGCCCGGTTCCTGAAATGTCGCCACCGAAAAATATCCCTGCGGAATATATTTTTCTTTCAGCAAGGCACCGGCTTCGCGAATCGTCGGGCCGACCAATTCCAGTTTTACCCGATCGGGAAAACGATTCGCGGCGGCAGCGACATTGCCCTGAATCGGCATCGGTGTATCGTCCGGCATTGCTACCACCACCGACAAGCCCGCCGCCAATGCGTAACGCGTCAATGAATCGCCGGCATTGCCTTGTGTCGGCACCGCCAGACGCTTCAAACCTAATCGTCGCGCCTGTGCCACCACCATCGCCATGCCGCGATCCTTGAAACTCTGGGTCGGGTTCGCACCCAAACCCGGATGCGCCTTGCCCTCTTCTTTCACCTGCAATAAAAACTTCGCCGAAGCCGCTTGCGGATGATCACGATAATCGAGCAAGGGCGTATTGCCTTCGCCAAGACTGACGATGTGTCGTGCGTCTTCGGGGTTAGTAATATCCAGCGCCATCAATCCACCGAAACGCCAAAGATCACGACGGCTCGGGTCATACCACGCAGCATCCGGTTTTTCTTTCGCCAGCCGTTCAATATCCAGCACCATTTCCACCGGCCTGCCATCGGCCGGATCCAGATTCATTGGCATATCGGCGGAATATTCAACACCGGAAGCAAGGCCACGCAAACAACGCACATAGGACATGGTGAAATCTCTTCAAAAAAAGTGAGCGAAGATCGGACAATTGATCGCGTACTACAAGGTCGAATTCTACAAGGCATCATGCACCACACCGCCATACTTTCACATGATTTTCAGATCTTGTGGCTTCACGTGTCGCACACTCTGCCGGGATGATGGCGATCGATAATACTGGCCTTAGCTGTCTTGATTCACATGAAGGCAAGCAATCAGCATGAAGACTTTAATATGAAACTTGCACAACTTTTAACTTACAGCGGCACGTTGCCGCTTGTGGCATGTGTCGTGCTGATCTTTGCGCCTGTCACGGGCATAGACAACAACCTAATGGCCAAGACTTACAGCGCCATCATTCTGGCATTCCTGTGCGGCATTCACTGGGCCGCATTTTTGTTCTTTGCTGAAAAATGCCCTCGCCATTTACTTATCACCAGTAACGTTGTTGCACTGCTGGCCTGGTGTTCTTTGCTTGTCAGCTATCATCAGATTGCTTTTATTTTTCAGGCTTTGTGCTTCCTCTTCTTGTTGATGCTGGATTTCCAGCTGCGTAGCACAGGCGTGTTGCCCAAGTGGTTTTATCACTTGCGCCGAAACGCGACGATCATCGTCGTATCATCCCTGATAGCCATGGCGGTGCTTTCATGAAAAACCGAATTGCAATAATTGGAGCCGGCATTTCCGGCCTGACGCTGGCACAACATTTGAAAGACCATGCGGACGTCATTGTCTATGACAAGGCGCGCGGCACGGGCGGGCGCATGAGCACGCGCTTTGCCGATCCGTTTTACTTCGATCATGGCACGCAATTTTTTACCGCCCGCACCGAGGCCTTTCAAGGCTTTATTGCGCCACTGATTGAAAAAGGCGTGATAGCAGAATGGAAGGGCAAGGTAATTACCTACCAGGCGGATAAAACTATCAAGGACCGTCTGTGGTTCGAACCGCATTACGTTGCCACACCGCATATGAATAGCTTGAGCAAGCATATGGCGGAAGGAAGTGATGTGCGTCTAAACACGGAGATAATTCCACTCGGCGAAAAACGTGCCGACGGCTGGCACCTTTTCAGCAAAGATGGAACTTCGCTTGGCGTTTTCGATTGGGTGATATCCACGGCTCCACCCGCACAAACATTGAATCTATTTCAAGCCGTATTACCCGATGACTCCCACTTGCATCAGGCCAAACTGCAAGGCTGCTTTACCTTGATGATTGGCTTTCAAACGCCCTGGCGCAAACCATGGATGGCGGCCAAGGTGCATGAAAGCCCCATCGAATGGATTGCCGTCAATTCCAGCAAACCTGGCAGGGATAAAGCCGTCACCACCCTCGTCGTGCATTCGCGCAATGACTGGGCCGAGCAGCACATCGAAGACGATTTACAACAAACGCAGGATTATCTGGTGCGGCAATTTGAAGATGTCACCGGCATCGCCTGTGACAAAGCCGATTATCTGTCCATGCATCGCTGGAAATACGCGATAGTTTTAGAAAATGAAAAAACTGGATATCACCTTGATCCGCAGAAAAGTATCGCTGCCACAGGTGATTGGGCATCGGCTTCGCGCATTGAAGCCGTCTGGTTGAATGCAGTGAGTTTGGCGAATGAGATTGTCCAGTTAACCAAATGATTTATGCAGAAACGAAGACAAGTACCGGTAATGCAGCCTGGGTCAGCGTTACCGACTCGTGAATGCCATACTGCATGAAACCCGCGTCGGTGAAGCGCAACCCAGCAACTTTGCTTCATCCAGGCAACGTCAAAACAAAAAACTTCGTCATCCCCGAATGCTTTTTTCGGGGGCGGGGACGACAGTTTTAAAATTACAGAAATTCAATCATCTTCCCGACGAAAGTCGCGACCCAGAAACATCTCTGTAGGAAGGCCTTCTAGGCCCGACCCGGCCCACATCGAAATATATTGTGTTTGTTGGACCGACGGAAGTCGGGACAGTATTCAGCAATTCACCGTCCCGACTTCCGTCGGTCCTACGTTCGGTCCTAAGTTATGCTACCCCGCATGCATGACAAGGAAAGCCCCATGTCCGGGGACGACAGTTTTAAAATTACAGAAGTTCAATCATCTTCCCGACGAAAGTCGCGACCCAGAAACATCTCTGTAGGAGGGCCTTCTAGGCCCGACCCGGCCCACATCGAAATTTATTGTGTTTGTTGGACCGACGGAAGTCGGGACAGTATTCAGCAATTCACCGTCCCGACTTCCGTCGGTCCTACGGTCGGTCCTAAGTTATGCTACCCCGCATGCATGACAAGGAGAGCACCATGGCCGACGCCACCATCGAAACTGCCGAGCCTGACACCGCATTAAGCCAAGGCCACAAGAAGGTCATTTTTGCTTCCAGCCTCGGTACCGTTTTCGAATGGTACGACTTTTATTTATATGGCTCGCTAGCCGCGATTATCGCGAAGCAATTTTTCTCCGCGCTTGACCCGACCAGCGGTTTCATCTTTGCCTTGCTGGCCTTCGCTGCCGGGTTTGCGGTGCGGCCTTTTGGCGCGTTGCTGTTCGGCCGCATCGGCGACATGGTCGGGCGCAAGTACACCTTCCTGGTCACCATCGTGCTTATGGGTGCGTCCACTTTTCTGGTGGGCTTGCTACCCAGTTACACCAGCATCGGCGTGGCGGCACCAATAATCCTGATTGCGTTACGCCTGCTGCAAGGTCTCGCGCTGGGTGGTGAATACGGCGGTGCAGCCACTTACGTCGCCGAACATGCACCGATGGGTAAGCGTGGGCTTTACACAAGCTTCATTCAAACCACTGCGACGCTCGGCTTGTTTTTATCGTTGATGGTAATTCTGGCTTGTCGCTATTTTCTGGGAACCGAAGCTTTCGAAGAATGGGGCTGGCGAATTCCGTTTCTGCTCTCGGCCATATTGCTCGGCGTGTCGGTGTGGATCCGTCTGCAATTACACGAATCGCCG
>JAYUWO010000090.1:0-16722 GCA_043753545.1 Arenimonas sp. | reverse complement strand
CCGGATTTTGCACAAGGCTCAACCAGCATAGTGCTGCTTCAATGGCGCCCGCCGCACCCAAAGTATGCCCGGTCATCGCTTTAGTCGAGCTTGCGGGTACCGATTCGCCGAAAATTTCGTGAACGATGCGTGCTTCCATCGCATCGTTTTGCAGTGTTGCCGTGCCATGCAGATTGATGTAATCAATTTGATTCGCCTGGAGATTTGCACGTTCCAGGGTTTGCGACAGCGCACTGCCCGCCCCTGCACCGCTCGGTTCAGGCGCCGACATATGATGCGCATCGGAACTCTCGCCCCAGCCCATGAATTGCACCGGGCCAGGTTCCCGGCTCATGACAAACAAAGCGGCACCCTCGCCGATATTGATGCCCTTTCTGTTTGCCGAAAACGGATTGCAGCGATCAACCGACAAGGATTCAAGTGAACCAAAACCGGCCAGAGTAAATGCGCACAAGGAATCGGCACCACCGACAATCACCGCATCGGCCATGCCGGCGTTCAACAGGCGCGCACCGGAGGCCATCGCTTTCGCACTGGAGGAGCAAGCAGTCGATATCACGTGGCTTGGTCCCGCAATGCCCAGCAGGTGACTCAGGAACAAGGCAGGCGTCCCGGTTTCCTGTTGCATGTAATGGAATTCATCCGGCCATTCCGAATTTTCGAGCTTGTGCGCATGCGCTTGTTCACTCTCGCCAACACCTGAGGTGCTGGTGCCGAGAACAATCGCAATCCGATGTGCTCCGTGATGGGCGATCAATGCATCGATTGCCGGTTTTATTTGTTCTGCGGCGGCGGCAATCAATTGATTGTTGCGTCCACGCCATTTTTTTTCCATATGTGAAAGATCAGGCAGCTCATTGTTCACGCTACCGATAAAACAAGGGCGCCCGACGGAATATTCATCGCTCAGCGTTAATGTTTCAGGCATGGCATTACTGAACAGGTTTTCAGCGACCTGGTCTTTATCGGCACCCATCGAACAAATAATGCCGAGTTCATTTAGAAAAATGGGGTTCATTATTTTATCGAGCAAAGTTCTTCGAGCACGGTGAGGCGACGCTTGGTTTCAGCCACGTAGGGGTTTTTCAGATCCCAGGCATACCCGGCAAGAATCGAGCAAATCATTTCACGAATCTCGGGGGACTGGTTTTCATGAAAAATGATGTTCTGGAATCCACCGGCATACCAGGATTCGACAAAGCCACGGAAGGCATCCACACCGGCACGCAGAGGCGAGCCATAGTCTTTTTGCCAATCCACCACATCACCGGCAAATTGGCGTTTCAAGCAGGCGGACGCGAGACTTGCCGATTTGAAGGCGATGGTCACGCCGGAGGAAAATACCGGATCCAGAAATTCACCGGCATTGCCCAACAGTGCGTAGTTCTTACCCCAGAGCGAATCGACGTTGGCGGAGTAGCCGATAATCTGGCGAGCCGGCGTGTCCCATACGGCATTTTTAAGTAGTGACGACAAACCCGGTGTCTCGCCAACGATGGCTTGTAAACGCTCGGTTTCCGTTCCTTCGTACTGCGACAGGAATTCGGTTTTCGCCACGACGCCCAAAGAGACACGACCATTCGAGAACGGAATCGTCCAATACCAGACATCGCAATGTTCCGGATGCACGGTGACCAGGATTTTATTGCGGTCAAAACTGCCAATCGGCATATTGTCTTGTACGTGGGTAAAGATCGCACCACGATTCGGAAAATTTGACGGCTTTTCGAGTTTCAATAAACGCGGAAGTATGCGTCCAAAGCCACTGGCATCAAGCAAGAATTGCGCCTGTACTTGATAGATTTCACCGTCGGGTGATTTAACCGTGACGCTCGGCTTTTCGGATTCGACATCAATCGCGGTGACTTCATGGCGATAGCGAACTTCGGCACCGGCTTTCTCGGCGCAATCAGCCAGCACTTTGTCGAAGTCGGCACGTTGTACCTGATAAGTCGTGCCCCAGCCTTTCGAGAATTTTTTACGGAAATCGAAACTGGTGTGCTTATCACCGCGAGCGAAGGCGGCGCCATTTTTGTACTGAAATCCGGCTTCAACCACGGCTTGCAGCATGCCGGCAGCCTCGATGTATTCCATGCTTTGCGGCAACAGGCTTTCACCGATCGAGAAGCGCGGAAACTGTTCCTTCTCGATGATCAGTACTTGCCTGTCTTGCTGCCGCAAAAAACCGGCGGCTACCGATCCGGCGGGACCTGCTCCGATAATCAGAATTTCAGTCGTTTCAATACGCATATTCAATCTCTCAATGTGCCAATGTCATGTCTGCATCGGCAGACAAACGAAAACAAGGTGATAACAACCAGGATAAACCGACGCCAAACAGCATCGATAATCCGAACGTATGTAAAGCAGGTGTCGCGGATAAGGCCAACAGGCCGAAGGCAAGCAAGGTGCTGGCAGCGCCGAGGCATACCGCTAACCATGCGGACGGATCAGTGTGATGTTCCAGCAGAAAAATACCGTAATCCACGCCCGTGCCCAAAATCAGAAAGTGGGCGAGCACGGTAAATAATTGAACCGGTTCGCCCAGCCAGGCAGATGCCGACAGGCTGGCCAAAGCGGCAATGATGGTAGGTAGCATGGCTCGCCACGTCTGCTTTTTATAGCGATAGAAAAGTGCGAAACCAACAAGTACATAACCGACAACAAGAAAGATTGTCATCTTGCTTCTGTAATGCTTCAGCAAGTCCGAAATTTCACCGGAGCGGTCTATCATTTTCACGCCTGAAACCGCAGCCGATGCTTGTGTAAGTGTCGCAAGCGCCTCGCGTGAATTCAGGCCGTTGATCATGACCACGCTGCCCCACTCGCCATTTGCCTCGCCCAGATACTGGGCATGCATGGCCTTTGTGGATTTCAGCGACATCCATTCCTTGAACGTAAAAGGTGTTTCACTTGATGGCTGTCTTTCAAGTTGCTCGCCAAGCGATTCAGAAATACCTGCCAGCACTTTTTTCTCGGTCTTTGTCACCAATGCCCGGTTTTCAGATTGCCGTTTATTGGAAGGAACCCAATCGCTGATGGCGTTGTAGGAGCGGATAGTTTTTTCTTCCACCAGCTTATCGAGCACGGGTTTCAACGTCTCTTCGGTCTGCAGCAGCGCTTCTTCACTTGATGCCGTGACCAATAGGTATTGAGCCGGACTGGGTAAGCCGAGAATTTCGGAAACATCTTTTTGCTGTTTTACCAGCTGTGCCGGGGAGCTTTGCAATTGCCCCAGTCCATCTTCGGTATGCATTTTTGATAAACCAAAACCGACAAATAGCAGGAACATCACGGCAATTGATTTATGTGAGGTTTTCTTCCAATCCCATCTCGGCCATTTTTTGAGCGAACCGGAAATTTTCTCCGACAGCCAGCTCCGTTTAGGCGCCTGCTTATCCAGATACGGAAACCAGCACACAACCGTGAGAAATGCAGCCAGCAAACCGGTGGCAGAGAACACCGCCATTTGTTGCAGACCCGGCAACGGCGCCATTCCGAGTACCAGATAAGCCAGCGCACTGGTAATAAACGCCAGCCACATACCAGGCATCAGATACCGCATCATCGGGAACGGTTTTGTATCGGGATTGCCCTGCCTGCTCGAAAAATAATGGATTCCGTAGTCTTCCGCCACGCCCACCAGACTTGCCCCGAATACCAGTGTCATCAAATGCACTTTTCCGAATATCAGTGCAGTAACACTGATGCCGGCAGCCACACCAATCAACAAGGAACCGGATACCAGAAATAACGGCCGGAATTTCATGAATGCGAAAAAAACCAGCAGCATCACGGCAAGCATTGATCCGGTGCCGATCGTATTGATTTCCCAATTGGCACGTACGGCTGCGGCTTCTGCATGCAAGGGCACGCCGGCATTCAGAATTTCAATCTCCGGATGCGAACGTTTGGCATCGCTGCCGGCAGAATCGAGCAGTTCTTGAATGTGGGCAACACCATCCAGTTGAAAAGCTGATAACTCGCTTTCGTATTGCAGCACCACCCAGGTTTTGTCTCTGGATTGCGTGAGGACGAAACCGTCTTCCTGTGACATTCCTTCGCCGAGTCTCCATTGCCACCACTCGGTAGACAGGGCTAGAGGATCAGATATCCAGTTACTCAGTCCAGCTGAAGCACCCACGCCGTAAAGTCGCTGCATACTCGACGCCAGCAATTCTTCATCGCTGCTCTGTTCCAGGGCCTGCTTTTGTGGCGTTGTTAAAACCCGATCGCGATAGCGGGAATAAAAATCGACTGCAGCATCGGTGTCTTTCTCGGAAGTCACCTGAGGGCGCAACAAGCCTTTGGTTTTCTGGATGCGCGTGTCAAACATGGCAGCCGCTGATTTGGCGATTTCCGAATCATTACTTCCGATCAGGATAACGACATCACGCGTGGCAGCCTTCGCTATGTTTTCGTTTGCCCGTGTAACCAGGGCGTCATGCTGGGTGTCTGGCAATAGGGCCATGACATCGCTATCAAGATTATTCGAACGCCAGAATTGTATCTGGTGAAAACACAGGGCAAGCACGAGTACCGACCAGGTGATGGCCATGAACAACTCGATACGTTGCCTTGCTGACTTCATTTGAAATACTTCAACTCGTCGGCACTCAGGGAATCGGGCATCTCGCTAACGGCAGAAAATCTTAATTCGGTTTTGTCGCCGCTTTTTTCTTCCATCACGACTTTATGAATGTAACGGTCACCGTTCATTTCCACCCGCGAAAACACGCGGGCCATGCCACCTTTCGGATGCAACTGCAGTGTCCAGATGCCTTTGGCTTCTGTGCGCTGGATGGTGAAATGCTTCGCCATCTCCGCCTGATTGCCCGACAGCATCGCCAACATGATCTTGCTCATCGCGGCACTCGGCTTGTTCGCTTTTTTCCTGGCCGTGGTTTTGGGCTGATCCAGATTGACGATGGCACCGGAATTTCGGATCAATATCCGCGACGGGAACGGCTTGATACCTTGCCAGACCACACCGTGGAATTTCGACACCAAAAAGCGTCCTTCGGATTTGAGCGGATTTTTGAAGCCTTTCAGATAGCGAACCTGTTCAAACTCGCCACGTAGAATATTCACTTCCGGAATCAGTGGCGTACTTTTCACCTGGGCAAGAGTTTCGCCCGACACGACGAATGTCATGGCAAGCAAGAAAAATGCAGACCAACCGATAATCCTGCGTGCACTCATAAATGGATTCCCAGTTTCTCCATCAAGATGGGCGGCGATGCAAAACACATCTCTTCGGTCTTGATATCGACGGCTACCTGGATGGAATAGGCACGGGTCAACGCCTTTCCGGATTCTGCATCGGATACCAGATATTCGATTTTCAGGCGATATTCCCATTCGGTAATTTTCGCGCGAACTTTTATTTTCTGACCATAGCGAACCGGGCCGACATATTTGCTGCGCATATCCACGATGGGCCAGGCAAAACCAGAATCCCGCATTTGCGGATAGTCGTAATCGAACTTCTGCAACAAGGCGCAGCGCGCCAGCTCGAAATACTTGATGTAATGGCCGTGCCAAACCACCGCCATCGGATCGAGATCATGGAACGCGGGAAACAGTTCGATCTCGGCCGACCACTCAGGCTTCATACAAACTCCAGGAATCGGAACGGATTTCGTCCAGCAAGGCACGCAGCTCTTTGTCGAGAGCACGATCTTCGGCAATAAACGGAATCGATGTGCTCAAACGTTCATGCATGTCAGCAAGCACCGGACTCAACTTCACCTCGGCATCCATTCCCATACGCAATTCAATCGCTTGGCTTACCGTGATCAACAAAGCAGCGGCAACCTGTTCAGTCAATTCGATAATGCGCAGGCAATCGCGGGCCGCAATGGTACCCATGCTGACCTTATCTTGGTTATGGCATTCGGTGGAACGCGAAAACACCGAGGCAGGCATCGTTAATTTGAGTGCCTCTGCCGTCCAGGCCGATGCACTGATCTGGAGGGCTTTCAAACCGTGGTTGAGTGCTTTGCGTTCACCCTTTGCACCGGTCAGATTGGCCGGCAGGCCATGGTTATAGCGCTCGTCAACCAGCAGTGCCATTTGCCTGTCCATCAAATCGGCAAGATTGGCTACCGTGTTCTTCATTGAATCCATCACGAAGGCGATATGGCCGCCGTAGAAATGGCCGCCATGCAGCACCATTTCCTGTTCGGCATCGATGATGGGATTGTCGTTAGCGCTATTGAGTTCGTTTTCGATGGTTTGCTTGAACCACGGCAATGCATCTTCCAGCACACCGATGACGTGTGGCGCACAACGCAAGGAATAACGATCCTGCAAACGTTTTTCATTGCGTGGCGGACGATCGGACGCAAGATCCGCACGCAGGCGTGCAGCGATGCGTTGCTGGCCGGCATGCGGCTTGACCGAGAAAAGCGTTTCATCGAAATGATGCGCGTTACCTGCACTGCCAATCACGGCATATGCGGTGATGCGCGTACTGAGGCGGGACAGGTAATCTGCTCGCTTCCATGCCAAACAGGCCAATGCGGTCATCACTGCTGTGCCATTCATGATGGCGAGGCCTTCTTTCGGACGCAATTGAATCGGTGCCATTCCGACGGCATGCAGAGCTTCGGCTGCCGATTTGATTTCGGAGTTCACCATCACTTCGCGATCGCCACAAAGTGCAGCAGCAACGTAAGACAGTGGTGTCAGATCACCACTGGCACCGACCGACCCTTCGGCCGGAATGCGTGGAAGAATATCGTGATGCAGCAAACCGGTAATTTGCTGGAGCAACCCGTAGCTGACACCCGACACGCCTTTCGAGAGCGATACCAATCGGGAAACCAGAATTGCACGGGTTTCCACTTCATCAAAAAAACGACCCAGTCCACAACCATGATAGGTGTAGAGATGTGCGGGAAGTTCGGAAATCATCGATGGAGGAATGGTTACAGTGCAGGAATCACCGTAACCGGTACTCACGCCGTAGACGACACCATCTTCTGCGATGAGGCGATCAACGAATTCAGCACCGCGACTGATGCGGGTACGGAAGCTCTCGAGCTCGGATAGTTTCAAGGCACTGTTGCGGGTTGCAACGGCAATGACATCTTCGATCGAAATATCCGTACCTTCAATGAGAACGGAACCGTTTTTTATTTCATTATTTTTCATCACGCACTGCCTGATCCCAAAACGGGAAAAAATTAAACCAATCGAAAGGTGATTCCGCTACACGCTGTTCAAGCCAGCCGGCATAATTTCCTGCCTGCTCTTCAATCATTGCATTT
Source organism: Arenimonas sp. (assembly GCA_043753545.1). Taxonomy (GTDB): domain Bacteria; phylum Pseudomonadota; class Gammaproteobacteria; order Xanthomonadales; family Xanthomonadaceae; genus Arenimonas. The sequence continues at coordinate 9,448 of JAYUWO010000090.1, read as the reverse complement.
CGCTTGCTTCGTGGCGTCGCAACGCCATCGGCCAGCTTCTCCGCTTTCATGGCATAGCCAGAATCATTCCGGATACACGCCATCGCATAGGCAGGACACGCCAGCAACGAGGCAATCAAGTATGGGCCAGCAGGAAAAGGAGCCTGCTTTCCGAGAAACTCGGCATTGACGATGCGATCACCCGAGGTGGGGATACGATCGCCGGCAATGGCAATCACCTCTCCCGCCGCAATCCGATCCGCCAACATCATGGCAGTCGGTGCATTGAAGGCGGTCACCTGGAGAAAATTCACACCGGTATCCGGGTTGATGCGATTAAGAATGCGATTGAAACTGGTGGCATGTGCCGTATGCACGAGCACATTGACTTTGAAACCTTTCTTCCATGTGGAAGCTGATTGCATCAATTCCACACAGCCCATGTGTGCCGTCACAATCAGGCATCCTTTCTGGGTTGACAAATCTTTCCAGATATTTTCATGCCCTAAAAAACTGACTTTACCGGTTGGATAATTGCCACCGATTGCCAGAAGTTTATCGAGTAATGTTTCACCGAACTGGATGAAATGCATGTATCCCTGCCACCAGCCGGGTGGTTTCGGGAACACGTTCTTCGAAGCATGAAGCCGCTGAAGATATTCCATCGACGAACGCCGTGCGACTGGACGGGACAGCCAGTAGTAACTGACGACCGGATACAGAAAAAACCGAAAAGGCAGTCGCCCGAGAAGGCGATAGACACCGTAAAGAAACCAGATGCCGGTCACGAAAGTGCTTTCGCCGAAATCGGCCCAGTGATTCTTCTTCATGCGCGTGTCCAGCGCCGGTAAAGAATCGCGGGCCAGGTGAACGCCATGATGAAGAAAAATTTCGTGTGCATTTTTGAAATGCGGATATTGTCGTGAAGCGCATCGAAATGCGAGACGCCATCTTCCGGATAAGTTACGCGCGTCGGATGATTGCGAACCCGGATACCACTCCAGTGTGCACGTACCATGATGTCGATATCGAAATCCATCCGCTTGCCGATGTTGTAGCGATCAAGCACCACCATGATGCGGCTCAGCGGATAGACGCGAAAGCCGCACATCGAATCACGGATTTCAAACGACAGCGTGTTTATCCAGACCCAGATATGCGTGGCATAACGGCCGTACAAGCGCGCCTTCGGTACCGACTCGTCATAGATCGGACAACCACAGATAATTTGTTCCGGATACTGTTCCGCCTCATTCAGAAATCCCGGGATGTCGGCGGGTACGTGCTGACCATCCGCATCGATTTGCAACACATGAGTGTATCCCTGCCCCGCTGCATGACGGAACCCGGTCATGACTGCACCACCCTTGCCCTGATTTTCAGGCAGGTGCAAAACCTGCACCGTTTCCGGAAATCGATCCCGCAAAGCATCCAGTGCAATACCGCAAGCCGATTCCGATCCATCGTCGACGAGCAAGCAAGGAATATTAAATGCCTGGATTTTTTCGACCAGTATCGATGCCGGTTTCGCATGGTTGTAAACGGGCACCACAATCAGCGACTTGAACGCGTTTATTTTCATTGCGATGTCGCGCTCCCGGTTATTTCCCGGGAAAACAGGATGCGGCCGTTTGCATGTGCGCCATGGATGGATTCATAGCGGAACACCAACATACCCTTGGTTTCATTCCACTGGATATCAAGTTTGACGTCGGTATCCGGACGAATCACCTGTTGAAACTTCAGTGCTTCGATACGAACGAAGCGCGGAGGCAAGGGGAAAAGTCCGCGACCATGTTTGATGGCCCAATCTATCAATGCGACGCCTGGAACCACGGCGGCGTGTTGCGAAAAATGTCCGTCAAACACCACCAGATCTTTATTGACCTTCAATTCAAGCTGGGCTGAATCTTCTGTCCGCTGTAAAATCCTGCTGGACGGCAAGCTTAATCGGAACAACTCGGCCATCACTCTCTGGCTGGTTTTGCCCTGACTATCGACAGGCATCGCATCGAGAAAACGCCAGTGCCTGGGTATCGCGATCGGATCCACGGAGGTTTCGAGCGACTTTCTCAGGTGATTCACAATCGCCAGTTTGCCCTTTTCGGTCAATTCACGATTGCCGTCCTGATTCAAGACCACCACTGCTGCTAGTCTTTCGCGCTGGCCCGGCAATACCAGAAGCCGGCATTCCCGAATCCACTCGTTCTGACTCAGGCTATTTTCAATTGAGGTCAAGGAAATTCTGCGTTCTTCGAGCTTGATGATGCGATCACTACGACCAAGCAATTCAAATTTGTTTCCATCACGCAATGCGGCTCTGTCCTGCGTAACAAACCACTCGTCATTCGGCAGATGAGGCGAGCGAATTTGCAGATGCTCGTCCGATACACGCCATTCAACCCCGGGCAATGGCAGCCAGCTGGTCGAGCCATTTTCCGATTGCCGCCAGGCTATACCGCCGGTTTCACTGCTTCCGAAAACTTCGATGGGACGGCGATGCCAGAGCTGCGTGACATTGTCCGCAGACTCGGCACTCAATGGGCCGCCCGAAGAAAACACGGCTTTGAGTCCTGTCGTCATCTGCAGCCAATCGAGATTTTCCGGCAGGCGTTTTAGATGCGCGGGACTAGCGACCAGAACACTGGATTGGCCTGCGAGTTGTTTCGCGATTTGCTCGGGGTACTCGAGACGCCGCGTATAAAAAATCCGGCCGGCAGTCAAAGGCCACAGCACACGGAAAAGCAATCCGTAAATGTGTTGATGCGATACGGTGCCGTAAACGACGGCATTACCGACAACATCGCCGAAGCACGACTCCAGGGATTTCAACTCGGCATCCAGCTGACCCAATTTTTTCTCGATTGCGCAAGGTTCGCCGGTAGATCCCGAAGTAAAAATAATCAGGGCCGGAGTTTGTAAATCCAGCTCGCTTCGCGACACAGGGCTCATCGCAAAGCCAGTCACGGGAGCCGCAATCGCCGATGGCAATTCACCGATGCTGGCATCAACCAATTCGGATAATTGCTTCAGGGTGGCAGGTAATTTGTCACCAGGCAGTGCGATGATTTTATTTGCATGCCAGGCACCAAGAAGGGCAGCAGCCAATTCGGCGGCGTCATCCAGGCAGAGGGCGAATTTTACTCCGGACAGTCCCTCGAAAAATAACTGCCAGTCATCCACCCGTCCAATGAAATCGCTACGGCTGATATTTCCGCTTGGCGTGAAAGCAACGGATTTCTGCATATCGCCTATGGCGAACGATACTGCCAGGCGAGACAGAGCTTCAAGGCTATACATTGCTTGAATCCGCCTTGTGCTTGGGCCGTACAAGCCATTCACCCGCGAATAGGATTCCCATCAGGCAATATGAAATCAGGCCATTGTAGAGAGCCCATACACGGTCGGTGGCATATAGTGCGGTCATCAGTGCAATAACACCATTCAGCATAAAAAACCCGCACCAAATGATGGTGACTTTTCGGGTGTATGGAATCGCTTCATCGGGAAGCGCCGGATCCTGCAATCGGGCAAAACGTTCAATTACCGACGGCGGATGCCAAAGGCTGATTGCAAAAACACAAAGTAAAGTCGCACTGACTATCACAGGGTATAACTTCAATGGCGTTGCATGATTCAAATACATGCTTAGCAATGCGAGCATGAAAGCGGCGGCGGCAGCGTAACGCCAGAATTTTTCAGGCGAGGCCACCGCACGAAACACGGCAACCGACAAAAGCAGAAACGCGATCCAGCGCGGCTCGATACGTCCAAGGCTGAAGTAAATGGCAACCGGATACAGAACGGTAACCAGCCCGATCAGGGCATTTCGCATCGACACGTTCAAGTGCCGGATTTGATACCGTTCTCGGAATGCATCATGTCGTGCACGACATCGATTACGTCCTGCACGGTACGCACGGCTTTGAATGCTTCGGGCTTCAGGCTGCTTCCCAAAAGCGGTTTGAGCTGGACGATCAGATCGACGGCATCGATGCTGTCGATGTCCAGATCTTCGCCAAGCCTGGAATCGTGTTTTACTTTTCCGGGATCAATGGCAAACGTGTCGCGCATGATGCCGACGATATGCAAATACAGTTCTTCTTTATTCATGGCGAGAATCTTGTAAATCCAGGATCACTGTTTACGTTGTTCTGCAATGAATGCAGAAAGTGTCTTCACGCTGGCGAAATGTTTCCGGGTTTCCTCGGAATCGGCTGCCAGCGTTACGCCATAGCGTTTTTGCAAAGCCAGACCAAGTTCCAGTGCATCAATCGAGTCGAGACCCAAGCCTTCGTTAAACAGGGGTGCAGCCGAATCAATATCATCAACCGTGATGTCCTCAAGCGACATCGTCGTGATGATCAAGTCCTTTATTTCCAATTCAAGCGCCTGCACGATTCAACTCCGTTTCAAAGAAATGCGTCAGATATTCGGTAAGTTTTCTTGCCGCCAATGCCTCGGTGTCAACAGAGAACATTTCTACCGGTATATCTGGCAGAACCTCGATGTTGACGTGAAAGCGGCGTGAAGGAATATTGTACCATTCAAGCCCCTTGGAAAGCGTGGGCGGGCTGCACTTTATGAGGATCGGGGTTATGTTCAAACGCCCCCTGACCGCTATGTTTGCCGCCCCCCTTTGAAAGGGAAGCAAATGGTCCGGTTTGCTACGGCTTCCTTCCGGAAATATCACCAAATTCTTGCCTGACCTCACAGATTGGATGCAGGCATTGATTAAATCGGCACCATTGTCGTTGCAGATATATCCAGTTGCCCCGACCGCTCCCCGTGTCGCAATATTTTTTGCCAGCCCCGAGCGCACGACACAATCGGCATTTTTCAGCAGGGAGATAAGAAAAACGATGTCGATCAAGGTCGGATGGTTTGCAAGAATTAACAAGCCCGGCCGCTGCAATTTCTCCAAACCCTTAATTTCGTAGGTCAGGATCCCGATCCTGTGCATATAGCCTATGAAAAAAGCAAAAGTGCGGCTCACCAAACCACGGGCCAAACGACCGCGTTTTTCGGCATCACGGACAAATAAATGCAATGCCGGAAACACGATTAGCCACAATATCGCACCGCCGATTCCGAATAATGCAAAAGCGCTACCTGTCGCCAGTCGGCGCCAGTGGTAATTGATTCGTTCAAACATGGCGTTGCCAGCACCAGCGTCTGAGGCCATCGTTGAAATGCATCGATTGATCATCCGAAAGCATGAAGCGCATGACCTCGAGCCCATGTGGCAACTCCGAATCAGCGGATGGTCCAGTCTGTTCGGCCCCGACAATAGCCAATGAAAACGAACCTGTATCGATTTCAGCCTTCTTCAGTCGCCATGCCCAGGCGTATTCCGCCGAATTTTCATTCAGGAACATCTGATACGTGTCGGGCAGCAAACCGTCGTACATCACGACCATCACCTCATGTGCCCCATCGTTAAGCAAACCAAGCGCTTCGATTATGGCGGCTTCAGCCGTCGCGTTACCGGCAGCCACCGCAAGATAATTTTGCTTTAGTTGCCGGGCAATCGAATATTGGGCCACGACGGCATTATGAATAGACAAACCGAAGTGTGTTGGCGAAAGCGCTTCCTTTCTTGCCAGCGCTTCAAGCATCTCGTAGGTGCGCTGAATATCGCCGTGACGACTGGCAAATATCAGCGGGATGTCGGCTGAATCGGCAGCCTGGCACCAATAGGCCGTCTGCAATGCGATGCGCCCTACTCGCTCAAGTCGTCTTCTTTGCATGGCGGGCATTTCTGGCAAAGCTGGCACGTCAGTGCCTAAAGGCAAATACGCATCCTGAGACCACACTCTCCAAGCCGCCTGATCATGCAGTCCTGGCGCATAGGCGGACCAATCTTCAATAGTGAAACGTAAGCTCATGCTTAAAATCCGGTTCTGCACGCATCATCATATTTTATTCAGCCCAATAAAAAACCCAGCTTTCGCTGGGTATTTATCGAATCGCCACTAATTAGGTGGCGTCCCCACGGGGATTCGAACCCCGGTCGCATCCGTGAAAGGGATGTGTCCTAGGCCTCTAGACGATGGGGACACGTAAAACTTTTCACAACTACATCTGGTGGAGCTAAACGGAGTCGAACCGTTGACCCCTTGCATGCCATGCAAGTGCTCTACCAGCTGAGCTATAGCCCCATAAATGGAGAAGCGGAATTGTAATGATCGACCCGCACCACGTCAAGCATTTGTCCGCAAAATATTTTCTTCTACTCGTAACAAGGTATGTGGCGCATGTCCCTGTATATCCAGATAGTCGAGCCACTTATTAAGAAAACTATTCATGCGCAAACGATGTCCCACCATCACTTTGGTTGAAGGTCTCAGGCCAAGCACGTCCTGCCACTGCCTGCCGACATAACAATGCGTGGCCTCGCATTGCTTGGTATCCCGATAAACACGCAGATAAGCCGATGGATCCGGCTGGCCCGAAACCGGGTCAAGCATGTCATAGCTGAGCTTAAGTTCCAGCGTGTAGGCATGCACTTCGATGACATCCAGCATCAATGCCAGACCATCATGGCCCAAGGATCGGTAATGCCCCGCTTTGAGTGCGGCAGTATTGAAAAGGCCTTCGGAGCGCTCAAAATTTTCACCGTAAAGCCCCATTAGCCAGCTCAAGCGGCTAATACGTGGTAATGCAGTGGGGCGATTAAAGCGTGACATGGACAAATGCTAGCACCGACACGTGCAAACATCTGCACTTAATCGAATTAAATTTGTATCGTGTTAGTACATATGTTTCTGGATGCCGAATTGCGCCAGAATCTTACTCGCAATTTCCTCGATCGAAGTATGCGTCGTGCTTAAAAACGGTAATTGCTTGTTCTTGAACATCGCCTCTGCGATGGCGACTTCCTTGCGGCATTGCTCGATGGTGGCATATCGTGAATTGGGCTTTCGTTCATTGCGAACCTGCTGCAGTCGTATCGGATCAATCGTCAAACCGAACAACTTGCGACGGTGGGCCTGCAATCGCTTGGGCATCTCGTCATTTTCGAGATCTTCTTCGGTCAGCGGATAATTCGCGGCTTTAACACCATAATGCAGTGCCAGATACAGACATGTCGGTGTTTTTCCCGAGCGTGAAACTCCAACCAATATCAAATCGGCTTCACCGTAGTCCAGATCAATGCCGTCGTCATGGGTAAGTGCGTAATTGGTCGCATTGATACGCGCCTCATACGCTGCAAAATCCACCATACCGTGAGCTTGGCCGACGCGAGGATGGTGCAAGGTTTGGAGTTCCTGCTCTAAAGGGGCAATGAACGGCGCAAATACATCCATCATGAACGCGCCACTTTCCGCCAAAATCGCGGTTAATTGGCTATTTACTACTGTATTCACGACGATGGGTTTGACGCCTGCTTCAACGCCCACTGCGCGAATTTGTTCAACGGCCTCATGTGCCTTGTCTTCGGTATCAACGAATGCAATTCGGCGAGTCTGGAATTCCACCTCGGAAAACTGGGTCAACAAGCTGTGGCCAATGGTTTCTGCGGTAATACCCGTACCATCTGAGACGAAAAATACCGGTCTTGGCATCGCTGGGCTCGCATTGATGAAGTCGGCTTATTCTGCCTGAGTGAAATAGATTTGGCTTGCGTGGCCTAGCGCGGGATAATAGCGGCTTCGCTGCCCACCTCTTTTGGAGTCACTCTTGAGCGCTTACGTCCTTTGGCTGCATGAACTACGTTTATCCGATTTAGCCCAGGTTGGCGGGAAAAATTCCTCGCTCGGCGAAATGATCGGACACTTAAGTCAATTGGGCGTCTCGGTACCCGGTGGTTTCGCCACCACGGCCGATGCCTATCGTGAATTTATCGACCTCAATAAATTGACCGAGCGCATGCAGCAACGCTTAGCCGATCTGGATATAGAAAATGTCGGCGAGTTGGTAAAAGCCGGTGCCGAAATTCGTGGATGGGTGATGAATGCTCCGTTGCAGCCTGCCCTCGATGCAGCGATTCGCGAAGCCTACAAAACCATGTGCGATGAAGCGGGTGCGAAAGAAATTTCGGTTGCCGTGCGCTCATCGGCAACCGCCGAAGATCTACCGGACGCTTCTTTCGCCGGACAACAGGAAACCTTCCTGAACGTGACCGGTGAAGATGATGTAGTCGCCAAGGTCAAGGAAGTATTTGCCTCTTTGTATAACGACCGCGCCATCGCCTACCGCGTGCATCACGGTTTCAAGCATGAAGACGTTTTCCTCTCAGCTGGCATTCAACTGATGGTGCGTTCGGATGTCGGTGCATCGGGCGTCTTGTTTACGCTCGATACCGAATCGGGTTTCCGCGACGTAGTCTTCGTAACGTCCAGCTATGGCCTGGGTGAAATGGTTGTCCAGGGCGCGGTGAATCCGGACGAGTTTTACGCATATAAACCCAATTTGGCGAATGGAAAACCTTCCATTCTTCGACGCACGCTGGGCTCGAAGCAACTTCGCATGGTGTATTCCGATGTACCGGGCGAACGCGTACGTACCGAACCGACACCAACTGAATTACAAAACACGTTCTCGATCAGCGATGCCGATGTCGAAGAATTGTCGCGACAATCACTCGTTATCGAAAAGCATTACCAGCGCCCGATGGATATTGAATGGGCCAAGGACGGCATCACCGGAAAAATTTACATCGTGCAGGCACGTCCAGAGACCGTGAAGTCCCGAGGCAAGGCGACACAAATCGAACGTTATACCCTCAACCAAAAAGGCGGAAAGGTGGTTGCCGAAGGCCGATCCATCGGTCACAAAATCGGTTCGGGCATTGCTCGTGTCGTTCGCTCGCTGGACGACATGAACCACGTTCAACCTGGCGACGTTCTCGTTGCCGACATGACCGATCCCGACTGGGAGCCGGTGATGAAACGTGCATCCGCCATTGTCACCAATCGTGGTGGCCGTACCTGCCATGCCGCCATTATCGCGCGTGAACTTGGTGTTCCTGCAGTCGTCGGCACCGGAGATGCTGTCTCGAAAATTACGGATGGTCAGATAGTGACCGTCTCCTGCGCCGAAGGCGATACCGGATTTATTTATGACGGTGCACTGGCGTTTGAACGCATCACGACTGATTTGGCGCAGATGCCACCTGCCCCGATGAAAATCATGATGAATGTGGCGAATCCGGAACGTGCGTTCGACTTCGCCATGTTGCCAAATGCCGGCGTTGGTCTGGCCCGTCTTGAAATGATCATCAACAGCAATATCGGCGTGCATCCAAAAGCCTTGCTGGAATTCGACAAGCAGGACGCTGCCACCAAGGCGCGTATCAAGGAAAAAATGGCGGGTTACGACAGCCCGCGTTCGTTCTACGTCGATCGTCTGGCGGAAGGCATTGCGACGATTACCGCCGCGTTCGCACCGAACCCGGTGATCGTGCGTTTGTCGGATTTCAAATCGAATGAATACGCGAATTTGATCGGCGGCAAAAACTACGAAC
>JAYUWO010000089.1:0-5552 GCA_043753545.1 Arenimonas sp. | reverse complement strand
CGAACGCGGCGAAGGCAAGCGCGATTTGTTCGAATATGAAGGCGGCATCAAGAGCTTCGTGGAACACTTGGCATCGGTAAAAACCCCGTTACATCAAACAGTTATCTCCGCTTCCGGGGAAAAAGACGGCATCGTGGTCGACATTGCACTGCAATGGACCGACGCGTACCAGGAGACCATGTTTTGCTTTACCAATAATATTCCGCAGAAAGACGGCGGCACCCATTTGATCGGTTTCCGCGCCGCGCTGACTCGCACCTTGGGTAATTACATCGAACAAAGCGGTATCGCAAAGCAGGCTAAAGTGGCCATGTCCGGCGACGATATGCGTGAGGGCATGATTGCAGTGTTATCGGTCAAGGTGCCGGACCCGAGTTTCAGCTCGCAAACCAAAGAAAAACTGGTGTCTTCCGAAGTTCGTCCAGCGGTTGAAGCGGTGATCGGCCAGAAATTGGAAGAATTCCTGCAAGAACGCCCAAACGAAGCGCGTGCAATCGCCGGCAAGATCGTCGATGCTGCCCGTGCCCGCGAAGCCGCTCGCAAAGCCCGTGATTTAACCCGCCGCAAAGGCGCGCTGGATATCGCCGGCTTGCCCGGCAAGCTCGCCGATTGTCAGGAAAAAGACCCGGCTAAATCGGAACTCTTCATCGTCGAAGGTGACTCCGCAGGGGGCTCGGCCAAACAGGGCCGTAATCGCAAGACGCAAGCCATTCTGCCGTTGAAAGGCAAAATCCTGAATGTGGAGCGCGCGCGTTTCGATCGCATGCTGGCATCCGCCGAAGTAGGCACCCTGATTACAGCGCTCGGTTGCGGCATCGGCAAAGATGAATACAATCCGGATAAATTGCGTTATCACCGAATTATTTTGATGACCGACGCCGATGTCGATGGCTCGCATATCCGCACCTTGCTGCTGACCTTTTTCTATCGGCAAATGCCGGAATTGCTCGAACGCGGGCACATCTATATCGGCCTGCCGCCGCTCTACAAAATCAAGCAGGGCAAGAACGAGCAATACATCAAGGACGATGCCGCGTTAAATGCCTATCTGGTCAATCACGCGGTAGAAGGTGCTGAATTACGTCCTTCGGAATCGACTCCGGCGATCAAAGGAATGGCACTCGAAAAGCTATTGCTGGAAGTGGTTGCCGCGAATGAAGTGATTCAACGTCATGCCTATCGCGTCGATGCCACGGTACTGGAAAACATTCTTGAAATGCCGGCGCTGAAAGTCGAAGATTTCAAGGATGCGGACACTTTAAAACCGTGGTGCAAGACGCTGGAAACCAAACTCAATAATGTCGGTTTGGGGCGTCCGCAGTTTTCGATCGGCATTCAGGTTGCGCAGGAGGAAGGTTTGGGTGGGGCGTTGATTATCGAAAAGCGGCATCATGGTTTATCGCATACGCAAACCCTCGCAGTACAACAATTGGTGCATGGTGAATTGCGTACGCTGACCGAAGTCGCACAACAATTGAATGGTCTGTTACAGGAAGGAGCGACCGTGCTGAGAGGTGGCAAATCACAGCCTGTCAGCACCTTCAAGCAAGCCCGGGAATGGTTGCTCGAAGAAGCAAAACGCGGCCGCACCATCCAGCGCTTCAAAGGCCTGGGTGAAATGAATCCGGAACAATTGTGGGACACCACAGTGAATCCGGAAACACGCCGTTTGCTGAAAGTGCGGATCGAAGACGCTGTTGCCGCCGACCAGATATTCTCGACCTTGATGGGCGATGTCGTCGAACCGCGTCGTATTTTCATCGAAGACAATGCATTGCGAGTCGGAAATCTCGATATCTAAAACGATGCACGTCAACCGCATCAATCAAGACCCTGCGCCCAGCATCAAAAATTGCCGGGCGCTTTTTTATTGGACGCCGGATCGTTCTGTGTTTTTTGGTTTGTCCGAATGATTTTTACGACTGTCATCTGGGTCTTGAGTGTCTACATCGCAAATGCGGGAACGATACCGAATTCTCAGCCAGGACCGTTTGCTTCGCTGCTAATTGGAATGGCTGCGATTTATCATTCCATCATCGCCTTGTGGGCATTATCTGGAAGACAGTTGTCAGTAGGCCGATCCTGATGACAACAAAGCACACAGCCGTACTGGCCGTGAGCTGAGGTCTGACCATGTATTTTTTGATAATGCTTTGTACCCATCTCTTGAATCAGCCGGGGTTCCACATGCGTCCCGGCAATCAGGCGATATCGGAGGATGCCGGAAAGTAGGATATGTTTTCAGTGCCTAATTCCTGAGCTGTGCTTTGTTAGCCTTTATGCCTGAACCACAGCCGACGCAGGGTTTGACGAAATGGCGCCTGATGTTGCTGCTGTATGCGGAATTGGAACTTTTTTTGCCGGTATTTATCAAAAAACCGGACGGCGTTGGTCGGCAATACTGGCGGACGCATCCAATAACCTGCTTGCTATCGCAATTCATTTTTTGGTTAGGCGCTGAGCTGATATTCAGCCAGACAATGATAGGGTTTCAACCTCGTAATCCCGCTTTAGCAGTGTTCATGTAATTGAACAAAGTGTTTGGGGCTTGAGTATGGAGCCCGCGGCCCGTACCCTTGTCATCTTTAATTAGTGCTTTTGCTCTTTGGAGTTTTTGATGAAACGCATGCAAGCTTTGGTTTTGGCAATCGCTGGTGGATTGTTTTTATGTTTTTCGGCAACTTCCACGGTAATTGCGGAAGAGAAGAAGAGCGAAAGCAAGGCGCAACCAAAGAAGAAGTCTTACAAAGAAAAGACGATGAACTTTGCAGAAACCTATGATCCGGACGGCAATCTTATAAAAAAAGAAGAAGCTTACAAAATCTATCCATTGGTAACGCGGTTAGAACCTAGCCAGGATGGCGCGCCAACGATGACCAGATTGCGCAATGACATGATCATTGCATTTCAGAAAAATAAAGACGATGTAGCTAAAGCGGCGGCAGAAAAGCTTCGCGATGATCCGAAATCAAATGTCAACGACCGCGCTACTGCCATAAAAGTTCTTGCTCTGTTGGTTAGCAAAAAAGACCCGAATAACCACGCAGCGGCAATTCCGTTACTGGAAGAATCAATGGAATTAAACGGCCTGGACAATAATTCGCATTACGCACAAATGTCGGAACTGTCACAACGATTATTGCTCGAACAGGATTATGAGGAGGCCTATAAATGGGCGGATCGTTTCCTGCAGGAAACCAAAGTCGAAAAAATCGAAATCCTGAAAGTAAAGGGCAATGCGCTTTTCCGCCTGCCCAATAGGACAAAAGAATCGTTGGTGCCACTTGAAAAAGTACATGCCGCCGATCCGAGCGATTTGCATACTTTGCAAATGCTGGCAAAGGCCTATTCCGATACCGGCAATCCAGCAAAAGCGGCTGAATTGACAAAGCAGATCGTAGCGGCAACCGGTAACGACAGGGTGTCGCAAGTAAACCTTGCCATTACCTATTTCGATGCAAAGGATTACGAAGCCGCCTCTGCCGTGATCGCACAACTTCGAGCCAGCAATCAACTCGTGGAAGAGCGTGATTTTTTGACTGCGATGAATGTCTATACCTCCATGAAGAAGCAAGAGAAAGAACTAATCGCGGTGATGGAAGCGGGCTTCACATCCGGCGCACTCAAGCCGACGTGGCAGCGTTATAACAAACTCGGTGACGCCTACTACGACAGCAGCCTGGAAAACAGTTTGCCCAAGGCGATAGAAAACTGGTCCAAGGCCGCACCGATGGCTAAAGACGGGGCCATATATCTGAATCTAGCAATCGTCCAATGCCAGGAAGAAATGTGGGCTGCTTGTAAAGAAAGTGCTAAAAACGCGATAACCAAAGGCGGAATCGATGTAAATCATGCGAAAGCGCAGATTGCCAAGGCTGACAAGCGCTAAGCAAAGCGAAGTAGCGCACAGTTAAGCATTCCGAGAGATTGGATAAACGAACGTCTTGGTATAAGCTTAGAGGTTCCCGCGATATGGTTGTCGCGGGTCATGGCGCGAAAGCGTCGCGAAAACAAATTTTTTAAAGAGCCGCCACCGCATGACGGATCCCAACAACAAAGATGAAAAAGCAGCCGGCTTAAGCTGGCCTCGTATTGGCGGCGTTGCTTTTGCAATGGCGTTACACGTGGCGGGCTTTATGATGCTGATGGCGCCTGTATCGGCGCCACCACCACCGGAAGACGAAGAGCAGGTCGTACCGGTCAGTTTTACCGATCCACCACCTCCACCGCCGCCACCACCACCGCCGCCGCCAGAACAACCCCGTGTCATTACGCAAGTGATCGAAACTCCACGGCCGACGGTGCTACCGCCACCACCGGAAGCGCCGCCGATCATTACCGATGATTCGAACGCCATGTCGACACCTGCACCGCCGCCCGCACCGCCTACCGTTGCACAGGCGATTCCTTCGGACGTCGATGCTCGTGAAGATATTTCCGGCCGCGCGATGAATCCGCCGAAGTACCCTTCACAGGAACTGCGCGACGGCGTGGGTGGTTCTGTCATGCTTTTGGTTACCATTGATGCCAATGGCGCAGTGCTAAACGTCAGCGTAAAAAAATCCAGCCGAAATCGCAATTTGGATCGGGCCGCGATGGACGCCGCGCGTAAATGGAGATTCAATCCAGGTCTTCGCAATGGTCAAAAAGTTGGGGGCGATGTGCTCGTTCCTGTTAATTTCACTCCGCAATCATGATTAATCACTAAGATAAAGGTCATCCTTATGCTCCAGGACATCCTCACCCTCTCGGCCGCAGCTGCAGGCGGCGCCAATAACACCGCGGAAGCCTTCAACAAGATGGGCTTCAGTCACATGTTCAGCACCTTCATCACCGGCGAAAATAACGTCGGCGCCATCGTGTTCGCCACTTTGGTGATCATGTCGATGGGCTCGCTGTACTACATGGCAGCAAACTTCATTAAAGGCCGCGTTGTCTCCAGCCGTGCCGACAAAGTAATGGCCACCTTCTGGGAAAGCAGTCCGCAAGACGCAATCCGTGCCATGGAAGAACAACCAGCCAACGAACCCTTCTCAAAAATTGCCCTTGAGTGTGCACAAGCTGCTGCCCACCATCAGCGTAGTGAAGGTAACCGTTTGGCAGAATCGCTGAACCGCTCGGAATTCATCGATCGTACCCTGCGTCAAGTCGTCACCAAGGAAAGTGCCCGTCTTGAAGACGGTATGACTTGGCTGGCTACCGTCGGCGCAACCGCTCCGTTCGTGGGTCTGCTCGGTACCGTTTGGGGTATTTACCACGCCCTGATCAATATTGGTGCCTCCGGCCAAGCCGACATCGGCAGCGTCGCTGGTCCCGTGGGTGAGGCCTTGATCATGACTGCTATCGGTTTGTTCGTCGCCATTCCAGCCGTGTTGGCCTACAACTTCTTCACACGCTCGAATCGCAATACCTACGCAAAATTCGATACCTTTGCACATGACCTGCACGACTTTTTTGCTACCGGCGCACGCGTCGGTTCCGATAAGCGTTAATCCAAAGCGGGATCTAGAAGGAGCGCTTTATGTCATTTAGCACAAATTCCGGCGGTGGTG
>JAYUWO010000088.1:0-16806 GCA_043753545.1 Arenimonas sp. | reverse complement strand
AGTTGTCGTTAGTACAGATTCTCCCGTCTCTCCAATTAATCCGATGGTATCGATCCAAGCTGCCATGACACGGTTGGAAAAAGGTGTCGATGCACCCGTATTCCTTCCTGGACAAAGTCTGTCGCTGAAGGAGGTAATCGAGTCATATACCCTTGGGGGTGCCTTCGCTAATTTTCTTGACCGCGATAGTGGTTCGCTCGAAGTTGGAAAGTATGCCGACTTCGTTATGCTGGATCAAAACCTGTTCGATATAGACGCAGATCGCATCGATGAAACACAGGTCATTTTGACCGTTGTCGAAGGTGAAGAGGTTCACCGTGTCAAGAAACAAGATTAGACACGGCAGGGAAATAGCATTTAGCAGCGGCATGGTCATGCCATGACTCATAGGGGTCAATAATAAACGGAATGAGCAATACTCGAGAGTCGATAAATTCATGGTTTACAAGCTGCGGAGTGAATTTTGCCAGTGAGCAAGCGAATGCTAACGCGTACTGAAACCGAGGCTCCCAGCACCCGGGTAGAGCAAAAAGAGCGAACCCGCCAGCGGATTTGCGAGTCTGCCCTCAGTCTTATTGGCCAAGGCCGCAGCTTCACCTCCCTGAGCCTGCGGGAAATTACCCGCGAGGCCGGCATCGTACCCGCGGCGTTTTACCGCCACTTCAGCGATATGGACCAACTCGGTCTGAGCTTGGTCGAAATGGGCGGTCTGACCTTACGCCGCTTACTGCGTGAAGCCCGACGCGACGGCATTCCGCCGACCGACATGCTGCGTGGTTCGGTGCTGATCTATAAACGCTTCGTCGAAGAACGCAGCCTGGTATTCCGTTTTATCGCCGGCGAACGTGGCGGCGGCTCGCAAGTGCTT
This sequence comes from Arenimonas sp., assembly GCA_043753545.1. GTDB lineage: Bacteria > Pseudomonadota > Gammaproteobacteria > Xanthomonadales > Xanthomonadaceae > Arenimonas. The sequence goes on along the minus strand of JAYUWO010000088.1, from coordinate 15,938 downwards.
CGTCATGCCATCCGTACCGAAGAAAGCCACTTCGCCTCCGAAATGGCGCAGGACATGCGGGCGCTCGGTACTTTGCCTGATCTTTCCATGCCCAGCCTGCAGATGGTCTGCGGCCTGGTTGTGACGACGATGTTGAACGCGGCTTCGGACATTCTTGATTTGCCCAAAGCGCAGGCGCGCGCAGAAAAAGAAATGGTCGATAACTTCGTCCGGCAATTGCGGGTGATTTTTATCGGCGCCAAATATTGGAAAGAATCGTAGCCCGGCTACGTCCTGCATTCATAAATACGCGGGAGGAATGGCATACGACAAATCGTCTGGTCTGGTTCACGATGACTGATATGAATCAGGAGTCACATCTGTGCAATTCCATCACGAACAATTTCTCGGCAATTACCAAAAACGGCGCGAATTATTTGGCCTGAGTATTGCCGAGCTTACACCGACCGTGCCCGAGCACGATGTCGAAACCCACACGCATGACGATGCCCATTTCCTGTTGTTGATGGATGGTCTTTATTTAAGCAGTGCGCATGGCATGCCTGCCATCTGTAATGAAACTGCAATCATCATGAATCCGCCCGGCACCCGGCATCGTGATTGTTTCAAAGGTACTCAGGGCCGCTTTTTAACCTTGTCGATGTCCGGCGATGATTGGCGAGCCGCCACGCAGGATCTTCCCATTGGCGATTGCGCGTTGCGAATGGATGCAACGGCTTTATTGTCGGCCTATCGCATTTGGCGTGAACTGCACCAATGGGACGATGCTTCGGCACTAAGCATAGAAGCAGAGACGCATACCCTGTTTTCCGAAGCACGCATTGCCAACAAAAAATTAGAATCTCCGGCACCCGCGTGGCTTGCACGAACTCGCGAGCTTCTGCGTGATAATTGTCATGAAACGCCACGGTTTTCCGACTTGGCGAAGACCGCCGATCTGCATCCGGTTTATTTTGCACGCGCATTCCGTCATCGCTTCGGCTGTTCACCCGGAGAATATTTACGGCGTTGTCGGCTCGAACGAGCAACGGGTTTGCTGCGCGACAAGCGATTGTCGCTGGCCGATATTGCAATGCAGTGCGGCTTTGTCGATCAAAGTCATTTCAGTCACGGCTTTCGCCAGGCTTATCGCGTCAGCCCCGGCGAATTCCGGTTAATGAGCAAACGGGAAGCCAAGGTTCACTGCATACAAGACGCAAACAAGATGGCTTGCTAATGTCTGCACCTCATCACCAAAGGTAACCATCATGTTTTTTCTGAAGTATTCACTTCCTGTTTTGTCATTGCTATTGCTACCGTTGAGTCTGCAGGCCGCTACGCCCAACTTCGATGAAGTCGGCAAAGCGGTGAAAGCCGGCGAGTTTCAGAAAATTACCAGCATCCTCGTGTCCCGCGATGGCAAGGTTTTGTATGAAGAATATTTTGACGAAGGCGGTGCCGAGGCACGTCGCAACACACGTTCGTCGACCAAGACAGTCGCTGGCATATTGACCGGGCTGGCCATTGCCGATGGCAAATTACCGAACCAGCAAGTATCGATCCTGCCGTATTTGTCGGCGAAGCATCCGGTGATTCAAAACGATGATCCACGCAAGGCGAAAATTACCGTCGAAGATTTGATGACGATGTCATCCTTGCTCGAATGCCATGATGAAAACCAGTTTTCGCGCGGTAACGAAGAGCGCATGTATCTGGTCGAGGATTGGGTACAGTTTTATCTCGATCTGCCGATCCAGGGTTTTCCGGCCTGGATGCCGAAACCGGCCGACTCCAAATACGGGCGCAGTTTTCGCTATTGCACGGCAGGAACAACGACGCTGGGTGAAGTGCTGCAAAACGCGACCGGCGAGCCTCTGCAAAATTATGCCCAGCGACGTTTATTTGCACCGCTGGGAATTGAAAAGCCGGAATGGCAGTTCTCGCCGCTCGGCTTGGCACAAGCGGGCGGTGGTCTGGGTTTGCGTAGTCGTGATTTGTGGAAGCTTGGCCAGCTTTATCTGGACGGTGGAAATTATCAAGGCAAAAAAATAATTTCGTCCGAGTGGGTAAAACAGTCGATACAAGCGCACGCCAGCGTGGACGAAGAAGCCGGTGTGGAATACGGCTATCTCTGGTGGCGGATGCAGTTTCCGGCCAAGGAAAAAATCTGGAAATCCTTTTCGATGAACGGCAGCGGCGGCAATACGGTGCAGGTGTTTCCGGAGCAAAAAGTGGTGGTCGTCATTACCACGACCAATTACAACGAACGCCAACCTCATCGGATCACGGCTAAATTGTTGACGGAAAAAATCCTGCCGGCGCTTTGAACAGGTCATCCGGGTCATGGCTTTATCTAACCCGGGAAGTTCATACTCGCAACCGATGTCACTACTGAAAGAAAATCCGGGCGTCTCCGACGACGCCACAAGCGCGAAAACGGCCCTGTCCGCAAAGCCGGGCGTCTGGCTGCCAGTCGCGATTCAAGTCTTTACCGCAACAGGATTCGCCGCCGCGTATTTCCAAGGCGGCCTCTCGCAACACGCCACTTTCGGCAAATTGATGCAGATGGAATTTATCGCGATCCATTCCGGCTTGTTCCTCGGCGTGTTTATTTTGTGGCGTCCTGATCATGCGTTCTGGCGCTGTATGCGCTGGGTTGCGGTCGCATTGCTAAGCGTGTTCTATCTGAGGTTCGGCTACTCGATCATGGGTTGGGTCGGTGTATTCGAACTTATCGCGCTGACCTTCTGTACCTATTCTGGTCTGCTGTGGGCGACTCAGTCGGCGCGGTTCGGCCTGGCATGTGAAATTGGCGCACGCTGGTTCATCGGGTTGTTGGCGTTCGGCCTGATCGGCAGAATATTTGGTATGCCGCAAAACGCTGCCGAGTGGGTGAATTTTCCTTCCGTACTTCTTTACGGGGCCAGCTATTTCGCAGCGCTCGGTGCGTTTGAAGCCACCGGCATATACCGACGTATTCGGGGCTGACGTTAATCGGCTCACAAGAGGCGATGTTGATCACCCTTGACATCTACTAATCTATTAGTACTATACAGGTCGTACTTAGGAGATCCGTATGTCAAACCCCCATCCGACCGAAGGTGAACTGGCAATCTTGCGTGTACTTTGGGATCGAAAAGGGCCCTGCACGGTGCGCGAAGTGCATGAGGCACTGATGCGGAATAAAGACACCGCCTATACGACGGTATTGAAGATGATGACGATCATGTCCGAAAAAGGCCTGGTCAGTCGCGATGAATCCGAACGCAGTCATCGGTATGCGGCAGTGTTTCCGGAACCGGCGGTGCAATCGGCGATGTTGAACGATTTGATGCAGCGCGCGTTTTCCGGTTCGGCTTTGCAATTGGTTCAACGAGCGCTCGATACGAATACCGCGAGTTCGGCGGATCTCGATGCGATTTCGAAAATGATCGCGAACGCAAAAGCCAAAAAGAATAGAGCCTGAGCCGGAATGCCGAAATGAATCTGAACTATCTATTCGAACACGCACTCGCACAAACCTTGCTGCACAGTTTGTGGCAAATCGCCGTGTTGGGTTTGTTGGCGGCGATGTTGTTCGGATTATTGCAGCGCCAAAGCGCCGCGCTGAAACATGTGACCGGCATGTTGTTTTTAATCGCAATGGCTGTTGCGCCGGTAATGACATTCAGTTTGTTGATGTCGGAAAATGGCAACGCGACAACGGCCGCACACACGACCGGTGTGTTGCCTTTACTGATGCCGGCGATGTTGAAGATGCCGCAAGTATCCACGACCACGTCGGCACTGTTGTTGCCATGGTTCTGGTGTGCCGGCGTCGTATTCATGCTGGTGCGATTGATCGGTGGCTGGTGGATGTTGCGCCGGCTGGATCATCAACAATCCAGCCCATTGCCCGATAGCTGGTTGCAACGCGCCGAGTCGATTCGAGTCGCACTGGGCATTCGCCGCGAGGTCACGATAAGACTGATCGAGAAGATGGGCGTGCCCTGCACGGCGCGTGTGTGGCGCCCCATTGTCTGGTTGCCGGTTTCCATCCTGACGCAGATGACGCCGGATCAAATCGCAGCTCTCATAGCGCACGAACTTGCCCATATCCGCCGCTTCGACTGGATATGGAATGCCCTGCAATGCGTGATTGAAGCCGTGCTGTTTTATCACCCGGCGGTGTGGTGGTTGAACCGCCGTATTCGCCAGGAACGTGAAAATGCCTGTGATGATTTAGCGGTGGTGGTGTGTGGTGACGCCATCGTATTGGCCGAGGCGCTGGCAAGTCTGGAGCGTGTTCGGATGTCCCGCCACACATTTGCTTTATCTGCCGATGGAGGTTCTCTTATGCAACGTATTACGCGTCTTTTATCACCGGATACACCGGCCCGGGTTCGCTGGGGTGTGCCGATAGGTTTAACGGCATTATTATTTACCGGTGTGCTGCTGGCCGCCCAGGCCACTAGCTCTGCCACCGAAGGCTCAATAGCCGACACCGCCTCGTGGTGGACCTCGGTTGGCAATTCGACCGAGATACACGATGACAGCAAGGGCATTCACCGCGTTTATCGCAAATGGATTGATCTGTCCGGCAATACTCACGAAAACTTTACCGTCAACGGCAAGGCGACGCCGATCGACAGGAACATGCGCCAATGGTTGAAAGATCAACTAGCGCGTGCGGAAAACATGTCGCCTCCACCGATCCCGCCACCGCCGCCTGCGCCGCCGCCGCCACCAGAGCCGCCGGAATTAACCGCGGAAAATAATCCAGCACTTAGGGCTGCAATAAATGCAGTGCAACAAGATACTGCTGCCGTGCAAAAGCTGGGTAATGCGATCGTGATGGAATCGATCGGCGGTCCAACCCATATCAGTGATGATGAAGTCAGTCTGTCGCTGGTGCTGTCGGGATCGAAAGGGCGTGCCAATGTGCATATCGTCGGTGAAAAGACTGATGGAAAATGGCGCTATTCCACAATCGATGTTTCGTCGCTGGAGTCATCGGCAAAGTAATCACATGGATTTTTTTTCACCTTAAACTACTAATCAATTAGTAGATAAACGGGACCTGCCTGTCAACGGCAGACAGGTTCTTCAAACTAGAAAGGATTGTTCTTATGCAAGGAAGTACCCGAAAAATTTTTCGTCGAGTCGTGCTGCTGACCGTGGCCGTGGTGATTGGCGGTGCGGCATTTGTGTTGTTGCCGGCATTTGGCCAAAGCCACAACGGCCCGCCACAAAAAGATATGAAGATAGATCAGGCCATGCGAGTTGAAGTGATCGAAGCGGTAATCGCCAATCTCAACCAGCGTTATGTGTTTCCGGAAAAAGCCGCCGCGATGGAAAAACAATTGCGCCTCGAATTGAAGAACGGCGATTACGATGATGTGACCAGTGCCGAAAAGCTCGCTACTGTGTTGAGCGAAAGCTTGCAAAAACATAGCCAGGACAAGCATCTCGGCATGCGCTACTTCGAAAAAGAAATTCCGCTGCAAAACCGTGATGCCGAATTACAGGCACAAACTACCGAGCGGCAAGCAGAAGATATCCGACTGAATTATGGCTTTCATAATGTCGACCGACTGGAATTCAATATTGGTTATATCGATTTGCATCATTTTGCCGAATCACCCGATGTTGCCAAGCGCATCGAAGCTGCGATCAGCTTGCTGGGCGACACCCGGGCAATGATTATCGATTTGCGCAAGAACGGCGGCGGTTCTCCCGACACGGTCGCATTGATCGCCAGCTATTTCCACGATAAAAAAACCCATCTGAATGATATCTATCAGCGCGAAGGCAATATTATTACGGAAATGTGGACCAACGAAAACGTGCCCGGAAAGAAATACGGCGAGACAAAAAAACTCTATTTGCTGACCAGCAAGGAAACGTTTTCTGCTGCAGAAGATTTTGCCTACGCGATGAAAAACAACAAGCGCGCCAAGATTATCGGTGAAGTCACCGGCGGGGGTGCTCATCCAGGCGATGTGCATCGACTGCATGCCCATTTCATGATGAATGTTCCCAGCGGCCGTTCAATCAGCCCGATCACGAAAACCGATTGGGAAGTTGTTGGCGTGCAACCGGATATCAAAGTGTCGGCCGATGATGCACTAGATCATGCGCAGTTGATCATTCTGAAAGATATTCTGAAAACCGAAAAAGATCCGATGTGGCAGGATGCGCTGAAAGAAAGTATTGCCGAGCTGGATTGATCGCCTAAGGTGCGCCATAGGCGCACCCTATCATTCAATCAACATGCAACTCTGCTGCACCTTCAATCAATTCGCCGATGACACGCGCATCGGCGAATCCTTTTTGATGGAATTCCGCCAGTACGGCTTCGACGCTATCACGCGAACAGGCGACCAATAAACCACCGCTGGTTTGCGGGTCGGTCAACAAATGTCTTTGCCAGGCTGGAAAATCTTCACGCAGCCGTACTTCTTCGTCGTAGCTCGACCAGTTGCGGTTTGATGCACCGGTGAGAATGCCACCTTCGGCAAAATCGCGAGCGGTTTGCAGAATAGGCAAGTCGTTGAAATTGATTTTGGCTGCCACTTGGGAGCCACGACAAATTTCCAGCAGGTGACCTGCCAATCCGAAACCGGTCACATCGGTCATCGCGTGCACGCCGGGCATGCTCGCGAGTTTGGTGCCAGGCGTGTTGAGTTGTGTCGTAGTCGCGAGCATCTGGGCATAACCGTCGTTATCAAGCCGGCCTTTTTTCAGAGCCGCCGACAGAATGCCTACACCCAGTGGTTTGCCAAGAATTAAAACATCACCGGCTTTCGCCTTGTTATTGCGTTTGACGTGATCCGGATGCACCAGACCAATCGCGACTAAACCGTAAATCGGTTCCAGCGTGTCAATCGAATGGCCGCCGGCAATCGGAATGCCGGCTTTTGCACAAATCGAATCACCACCGGCGATGATTTGCTGGATGGCCTCAATCGGTAACTTGTCCAACGGCATGCCGACGATGGCCAGTGCAAAAATCGGTTGCCCGCCCATCGCATACACATCCGACAAGGCATTGGTCGCGGCGATCTGGCCGAAATGAAATGGGTCGTCAACAATCGGCGTGAAAAAATCGGTGGTCGCTATCACGGCCTGATGTTCGTTCAATTGATACACCGCGGCATCGTCGCTGGATTCGATGCCTACCAATAATTCTTTCGGCATCATCCGCAGTGGAATATCAGAAAGAATCTGCGACAAAATCGCCGGTGAAATTTTGCAGCCGCATCCGCCGCCGTGGCTGTAGGTGGTAAGGCGAATAGGGTTTTCCATAGCGATAGGCTCGTGATTAATGAATCTGGTAGGCTGGCGTGCATCGCAGTTTGCCACAAAGAGTTACACGAGAGCGTTCATGGGAAGAAATGCCGTCGCCACTATCACCGAGCTCGCACAGTACGACGAGATCATCGACGTGCGTACGCCGGCGGAATTTGCGCTGGATCATTTACCCGGCGCGACCAACTGTCCTGTCTTGAGCAATGAGGAACGCATCATTGTCGGCACCTTGTACAAACAAGTCTCGCCGTTTGCCGCCCGTCAACGCGGGGCGCAATTTATTTCCCGCAATATTGCGCAACATCTGGAACAGCAATTTGAAGGCAAACCGAAAAACTGGCAGCCGCTGATTTACTGCTGGCGCGGCGGTATGCGTTCCGGTGCGATGGTGCATATTCTGCGGCAAGTCGGCTGGTCGGCGGGGCAATTGCACGGTGGCTATCAGGCCTTTCGCCGTCACGTGGTTGCCGATCTTGAAACCTTGTCGCCGAAGTTTCGTTATGCCGTCATATGCGGAAAAACCGGCAGCGGGAAAACCCGCTTGCTGGAAGCACTAGACGCCATGCAGGCACAGGTGCTGGATCTGGAAAAGCTGGCCGAGCATCGTGGATCGGTGCTGGGGGCAATACCTGATCAGGCACAACCAAGCCAGAAACGATTCGAAACCCTGTTGTGGCAAAAACTGCAGTCATTCGATACCAGTAAACCGGTTTTCGTCGAAGCAGAAAGCCGCAAAATTGGTTCGGTGAGCTTGCCGATTACCTTTGCCGCGGCTATGCAAGACAAAGGCCAGCTCATTACCGTCGAAGTACCGTTTGCAGCAAGGGTGAAATTGTTGATTGAAGGCTATCAACATTTTCTCTCCGACCCGACCGCGATAAAAGTGCTATTGGAACATCTGCTATCGGTGCGGGGTCGCGAAACCATCACACGCTGGCAAAGTCTTGCCGACAAAAACGAATGGACGACCCTGGTCGAAGAATTACTCGAGCAACATTACGATCCGTCTTATTTACGCTCGGCGAAAATGCGTGCTGGCCATTACGCGGCAGCGCAAACGATGGAGCTAGACGATCTTCAAAGCGATTCCATTGCGAACACGGCAAAAAAATTGTTTGCCATGTAATAGCGGCACCAGAAAATCATGGAAATGATTTTGGCGCATCGCAGATAAAATCATTCACACCCACGGCATGGCAATGCGGCGGAAAACCATGCTTGCGCCAATACTCAACGACACCCATCTTCTGCAATACACGTTTGAACCCGGCTGAATTTCGCCATTCCGGGCGGGCAGGCTCCCAGGCCAAAATTTCGTCGTTAGCATTGTCGCCATCGCTCATATGCTCCGCCACGGCATCGAAATCACCCAGCCACAAATAGACAATACGCGCACTCAAATCGACACCGGACGTTTTGGTATTGTCGGCCCCATATTTGGCAACAATCGCTCTTGCATCGATTTTGGATGCGCCCGGATTGGCTAATTCCGTTATCAAAATATTGCTGAATTCAGGAGACACATTGATGTTTTTCAAAATCAGGCGTGCAGCCAGGGTATTACCCTTTCTCACCATCGAAGGCACAAAACTATTGGCACGATTGGTAACAAACCCTTCAGCTATCCCTTGTTCAAATAAGGCCATCGCCTTGCTGTCATCGCGGGTATAGACATAGGATTGCGCCTTCCAGCGCGTGCAGTTTTTATAGGCCGGATCGACTCGCAGGCAGCTATCCTGATCGGCGATGGCCTTGTCAAAAAAGCCGAGGTTCAGCCAGGCAATGCTCCGCCATAAATAGGCGGTGGCATTTTTCGGATCGGCCTGAATGGCTTTACCCGACAACTCGAGCGATTTCGCCCAATCCACCGTTTTTTCGTTCTGCTTCGCCATTGCCAGTGCGGCCCAGGGCATCGACAACGAGGGATCGATTTGCAAGGCGCGCTCGGCAGCCGGGACCACCATGGCGTCGTAATCGCGATCAATAATACCCCAGCTTTCGATAATGGCAGATACTGCTGCTAGCCCTTCCCAGCCACGTGCAAAGTTCGGGTCCATCTCGACCACTTCCTCGAACAGTCGCACGCTTTCTTTCAAATCACTGCGGGCTATAAATAATTCACGTGCCTTCAGGTATTTGTCGTAGGCCTGCATATTAGAGGTGTCGGCTTTAACGATGACTTCCGACGATTTTTTTGCGTCGGCCAGCGAGCCCCGCAGTGCCACCACTATCGCGTTGGCAATTTCGTCCTGAATGGCAAAGATGTCGGTCAATTCGCGGTCATAGGTCTTCGACCAGATATGACGGTCATCACTCGCATCGATCAACTGTGCGGTGATTCTGACCTTGTTGCCGAACTTGCGGACACTGCCTTCGAGAATATGGCCGACGTTCAATTCTTTCGCAATCGCCGTGCTGGACATCTGCTTGTCGCGATAGGCGAAAGATGAAGTACGCGAGGCAACGCTCAAATCATCGACACGCACCAGCACATTCAAGAGTTCTTCAGAAATGCCATCGGAGAAATACTGATTGCCTTTGTCTTCGCTCATATTGACGAAGGGCAACACGGCAATGGAATTGTCACGCGCTTTCTGAGTGGCTTCGGTTTTGGCCACCGCCTGCACGGTCTTGGTGGTTTGGGTCACCAATGCTGCGTCGCGTTTCGGGGCCAGATAAAATTTATCGAAACCAAAAAACGCCAGAGCAAGCGCAAACAAAACAATGATCATGCGCTCCATGCGCCGCGCGGTTTGTGGCGCGATCGATTGTTCCGGAGGGATTTCATCATCGCGCTTCAATCCATCCGGGGTCATTTCAAATACCCACGAAAAAACCAGAGCCGGAATAAAGCCGAGTAGCAGAATTCCGAGAATCGTTTTCATCGCCCAACCAGGCGCTTCGAATACCGGTAGTAAAGTCGCCGCCACCTGCGTGAGTAACCATGCACCGACCAGATACAAACCGGCCATGCGGATGACGTTGCGGCGCTTGAGTTCGTGGATAAAATTCATTATTGAAAAATCCCGTAAAGAACGCCGTAGGAGGGCCTTCTAGGCCCGAATGATGTATCGGATTGTCTATCGGGCCTAGAAGGCCCTCCTACAAAAGCAATAACGCGGCAGACATTCATGGATGCGCCGCTTCATCCATGCGTTTCAGCATGGCGGCCACCGAATTCTTGTTGTTCGCGATCACCTTCGACGCTACTTCCTGGTTGGTCACCCAAAAACGCAGCTCGGACAACAGCTTCGGATCACGCGTGAAGTTATCGAGCACTGCCTGTGCCTCCGCTTCCGACATCGGCGATTCGCAATCGGGCAGAGACTGCTCGTCGAAGTTCGGTTGGTAATGGCACTTGGCCCAAATTTGGTTGGACACCACGGAAGGCGACATGCCGCGCACCATCTTCCGGTATTCCGGAATCATGGTCAGCAGGTAACCAACTTCGTCGCTGCTGCCTTCCCGGTAATAAGTGGACAGTCGGGTACGCAGGTTTTCATCCTTGATCATATTCAGCTCGCCGCCGTTCAATAGCTCCTGGTAAGTGGTGTCGTTGCCTGTCCATGGCCAAACCTGGCTGGCCTGGTAAAACGCCAGCACGGTCTTCCATGCCGAGCCATCGACCAATTCACCGGTCTCCGAGTAACGAATCGCATCCTGGCCGTAATCGCTGACCCGACGCCAGAACACCTTGCGCCGCTCGATCGACTTTATGTCGCTGCGCAGATTGTCCTTGATGCGCGCAAGATAAGCCTGCGCCCGGACGTTATCAGCACGGTCGGCATTCCAGTTGCTGACCTGAATACCGATAAACACGCCCAGCACCACAATCATCAGATCAATCCAGATCGCAGTCCATTCCTGTTTTTTTACATGTTGGATAACGCGGCGAAGAATCATCGTGCGGTCTCCTTCGCTTCTGCTTCAATACCAAGCTCTTTTTCCAGCACGATTTTGGCGTTGCTCAGCTTGTCCAATGCCCGATTGTTGAGGCTGATGCCGGCATCGGTGATGTTGCGTAGGCTGGATACCGCCGCCATAAACTCTCGGTCCTGGCAAAGCGCATTGAAGTTCAGGTCCAGCTCATCCCATCTCACCGGATCAAATGGCGTTTTATGTTCGGTATAGATTCTGATCATGCGTGCGTTGGCGATGTGGGCCGGTTCTGAAATCTGGGCGACTTTAGCGATATAAACATCGTGTTGATATTTTTCATCGCGCGCCAACCCATTCAGCGTATCGCGAACCTTGGAATTGCGAATGATGGAGAATTTACCGGCTGAGAGCATTTCGTCCACCGTGCTCAACACAAAAACCGAAGGGGCCACGCGATTGAGGTGCGTGATGCCATCGGCAAAGGCATCTTGCTGTGCCGTTGGCAATGAACAGCGGCGCAGACTACCCAACACTAATACTTGGCCATCTCTTGAGGCGACAAGTCGCTTCACATTCAGCTCGTTGGTTTCGATTGAAATATTAATGTCGGACAAGATGCGTTCAAGATAAACGCGCTCGAGTTTCCGCTCGCTGCGCTCGTTACTCCACTGCTGAACCTGGATACCGACAAACACACCGACAACGACAATGACGAAATCAATTGCAATGGCGGTCCATTCCTGTTTTTTTACATGCTGGATAACGCGGCGCAGGATCATGGGGGGTCCTTTTTCGGCGAATCGCCGAGCTCGGCATCAATCGAGGCGCGCAGTTCTTTCGCTCCTTCCATCCGCCCTTTCGCGAACAGTGCGGCAACGTGCATACCTGACATCCAGTAACGAAGCTCCGCCATCAATGTTGTATTGTTTCGGATCTCATCAACCATCGCAGTAGCCATCTTTTCATCGATTGGCGATTGGCAGGGCAACATTTTCTGTACGCCGCCAGAATCGGTTGAATAGCATTTGGCCCAGATATACGTTTGAACCGCGAGGGGAATCACGCCACGCACATGCTCGCGGTAACGTGGCCGCTCGGTTAGCAGGGGATTGAAGCCCAATGAATAATATTGTGAGAGCTCATCACGGAATTGCGTGTCCTTAATCAAGCCAAGCTCACCGGCGCTTTTCAGTTCTTCGAAGGTTGAATCGGTGGTATAGAATTCTGCCACTTGGCTGGATTGAAAATAGGCTAGCAGCAAATCCCATTGCGTTGCGTCTTTAGCATCAGCGGTTTCAGCGTAAGCCAAACCTTTCGCACCGTAGTTGGAGACATCACCCCAGAAACGAAGCCGGTCTTGATAGTTCGTAAGATCGGCATCGATGTCTGCACGAATCCGTTCAAGGTAAGCCTGCGCCCTGGTAGCATCAACTCGCTCCGCATTCCAGTTCGCTACTTGAATACCCAAAAACACACCGCTCACCAGCAAGATGAATTCGATGACGATGGCGGTCCAGTTTTGTTCTTTCAATGATTGCGACAGGCGGCGAAGAATCATGGTTTTTCCTTTTCAATATCCAACAGGCCTGCTCTGACTTCCGGACTCAAATTCAAACCCACCGTCGCCAACTGTGATTTAACATCGGCAATTCGCAGTCTTAGTATTGGAATGAAGGCCGGGTCGGAGCGCAAAATCAAAGCCGCTTGGTCAATGTCATTTTGTGGCAAGCCGGTTTTACAATCATAGTTCAGGATAGTTTTTAGATTGCCGTAATCGCCGATGGTGAGGTCTTGATCACCACATTCTTTTGCGAGGGCATCCTGCACTTCAATCGAAATAGCCATCCTGAAGGCGACCCGATAGCGGGAATTAATGCCCTCATTCTTGAGATTCTCTGTAGCGTTGCCGTTGTAAATCTCGGTTGCCAGCTTGCGTAGCAATCGGTCTTTTATCAAACCCATATTGCCGGTCGAGGTTAGTTCGTCATAAGTTTCCCGGTACCGGATGAGTTCGCCAAACTGTGTTGCACGATAAGCCGCGATGATTAGAGCCTCGTTCGATATCTCGGTTTTACCTTCCAAAGCAGACAGTGTTTTTTTGGCATTGATCTGCACATTTTCATAATAAGCAGTTAAGGCAGAGCGACTCCAGGTTTCAACCCGCAAGTCTTCACGAAGGCGTTCGGTGAATAACTCAGATTGCTTGTTGGCGATTCTTGCTTCGTTCCAATTGGCTACTTGAATACCGAGAAAAACGCCGACCACCAGCAACACGAATTCAATCCAGATGGCAGTCCAGTTTTGTTCTTTCAGTGATTGCGACAAGCGGCGAAGGATCATGGGCGGGCCTCAATCAATTTTTTAGTAGCCATCAATTCCACACGCCATTTTCGCGAAATAGCCGGCAAAGTTCCCTGTCGGCGCTCCCAATTGAAAAATGACTTGACGAGCTGGTTGTCGTGGCACGCCTCGCTCAAAGGGACGTTTAGTTCCAGCTTTCTCCGAGTCGATGTCCAATTAAATCCGAAGTATTGTGTCGTGTTGTCATAACGCTCGCCGATGCGAAGAATGGGGTTGTTCTCCATCCCGCTGGTTTGCGGCTGGAATTCGGCATATTCGGCGGCAGCTTGCAAAGCATCAAAGAAGAACAACATTTCGGAAAATCGCTTTCGTTGCTCGGCAGTTTGTTGCGACAACAAGCGCGGATTCGATGTCATTTCATCCAGCGCACTTCGGCGTGGACGCAAGCCAGCCGTGCCGCGTATTTCGTTGAGCCCGGTCTCCACGATTTGTCGATTTTCTTCGCTGTCAACGCAAGACTGCAGCACCGTCAATGCATGCGAGCCGATTTTGAGGGAGGCTTTGATGTCGGGATCAAACGTATCAAGATCGGAAAGATTGGTATCAATTTCCGTATCAAGACGGTCAAGCGCCGCTTCGTAATCCGTATGGTCAACGCGTGCGGCATTCCAGTTGGCTACTTGTATGCCCAAGAAAACACCCAGCACCAGCAGCACAAATTCAATGCCGATGGCGGCCCAGTTTTGCTCTTGCAGTGCTTGCGAAAACCGGCGAAGGATCATGGCCGCTTTCTCTCTATGCTAGTCGCCTCAGGATTCAGCAGTGCGATCGCGGCCTTGGCCTTGTTGCGTTGTAACTTGGACAAGGCCAATTGGTTTCGAGATGCAGCTGCATACATTTTCATCGCTGTTTTTACCTCGGGGTCGGCCGCCAAGCGCTCCAGATCAACATCGCTCCACACTGGGTCTATCGGATTTGCTTCAGTTGGCATATTGGAATTAGTTTTAGCCTGATCATATTCAAGATGCGCGACTACCTTTGCCATGAAAGGGTCAACGCGATTAACCAAAACGTCGAAGCCGGTCATCGAATAGCCAACTTGCGCGTCGTATTCCAACAATGCGTCACGCAACTTGGTGTTTCGAATCAGCCCCAATTGTCCCGCTGAAAGCAGTTCAATATAGGTTGCCGAACGCGGCGCGGGTATTCGGTAGTTGAACGTGTCATTCAAATCGGCAAGCATTTCCGCTTTTGTGCGCGGCCAACGGCCGGTTTTCTGGAAAGCATCTAGGTCAGCCAAGACGCGTAGCGTTGCGGTTGTTTTCAATTCCCATCTTGAGATGTTGTCTGCCAATCGCATATCGATTTTCTGGAAGTCGCGGTCAAGGCGGGCAATGAATTCCGCCTCGCGTTTATGGTCCTGCTGGGCCTCATTCCAATTGGCTACCTGGATACCAAGAAAAACACCGACTACCAGCAAGATGAACTCGATAACGATCGCGGTCCAGTTTTGTTCTTTCAGCGATTGCGACAGGCGGCGCAGGATCATCGAACACTGCCTTTGACGGCTGCAATCAACGGGACAAGTTGCTTGCCGGTGGCGGCGTAATTGAAAGCCTTGGTGTCGTTTTCGGAAAGCTGGTAGCGAAGCGCCTGTTCCAGGCCCGGTTCGGAGCGCAAGGCAGCGGCAGCTTTTTCAATATCCGCCGCCGGCACATCGATATCGCACTGTTTTGGAAGTGAATAGAAAACGGTACGCCCGATAGTCGCCGGCTGATCGCCGCAAGACGCTTTAATCGCCTCCTGAATCCCATAGGGAATGGTGCCCCTGACCATTTCGCGATAATGCGGCCGCGACGTAAAGCCGAGTCCTTTCGCCCAGTCATACTCGTAGTAAGCGATCAAAAGCTCGCGGGCCTTCTCGTTGCGGACCAGGTCGACGGCACCGGTGGCGACAATTTCCTCGAAAGTCGACCGGCTTTGAATGGCTTCCTGCCACTGGCTGGCTTGATACGCGCTGGTGACGAATGTTTCGGAGTCGACGGCGCCGGGGCTTTCAAATCCACGGATGGCTACCTTGGCGTAAGCGGATGCCGTTTCGTAGTAGTCCTGCAGGTACGCAACATTATTTTTCTCGCTCTCTAGGTCATCGGTCAGGCGTGCAAACAGTTCGTTAGCTCGCTTTTGCTCAGTACGCTCGGCATTCCAGTTGCTCACTTGAATGCCGAGAAAAACACCGACCACCAACAAGATGAATTCAATGACGATGGCGGTCCAGTTTTGTTCTTTCAGTGATTGCGATAGGTGGCGAAGGATCATCGGTTATTCCTTTTCTCGATATTCGCTAATAGCGCGTTCGCTTGTTGGCGTAAATCCGATAATATTTTTATTTGGTTAACAGTCTTTCCCCAGACGGTTTTAGAAGCAGCTAATAACTTCGGGTTCTGAGCAAGTATTTCACTTAAATCTGCAAGATTGTTTGTATCCAT
>JAYUWO010000087.1:0-5587 GCA_043753545.1 Arenimonas sp. | reverse complement strand
ATCATTACGCGCGATGTGAAGCGCGGTGAAAAGTATCTTGAAGATTTGATGAAAGAAGTCACGATGGTGGCACCTCTGTTCGAGAGCGACCGCGAAGTTATGCAGCTGCATTTTGGTGGCGGTACGCCCAACTTTCTGAGTCCCGACCAAATCCGCGGCTTCATGGATTTCTTGCTGCAGCATTTCCACTTCAGCGCATCTGAAAATCGTGATATTTCGATCGAAATTGACCCGCGTTTCGTCAAGCCGGACGATATTGCCGCACTCGGGCGCATGGGTTTTAATCGCGCCAGTCTGGGTGTTCAGGATTTCGATCCCGAGGTACAGGCGGCAGTGAATCGCATTCAATCGGTCGAAGAAACGCTGGCCGTTATCCAGGCTTGTCGCGACAGCGGATTTAAATCCGTGAATGTCGATCTTATTTATGGCTTGCCGAAACAAACGGTCGTCGGTTTTGCAAAAACGCTCGACACCGTGATCGAAGCCAGGCCTGACCGCATTGCGGTATACAGCTATGCGCATATGCCGCAATTATTCAAGCCACAACGGCAATTGGATGAAACTTTGTTACCGAGCGGCGAAACCAAATTGTCTTTGCTGCAATTGGCGATCGAAAAGCTCTCGCAGGCCGGGTACTGCTATATCGGCATGGACCATTTCGCCTTGCCGGAAGACGAGCTGGCAATCGCGCAGGAACGAGGCGATTTGCATCGAAATTTCATGGGCTACACTACGCACGCGGATAGCGATTTAATTGGCCTGGGTGTTAGCTCGATTAGCCATATAGGTGAGAGTTTTAGTCAAAATCCACGCGATCTACCGAGCTGGGAAATCGCCGTAGAATCGGGCCACTTGCCGATTTGGCGCGGCATGCAATTGAGCGATGACGACGTGATTCGTGCCGACTTGATCCAGCGCTGGATGTGCCAGGGTGAAATTGACATCTCCAAATTCGAAGAGCGTCACGATATCTATTTCAATGAATATTTCGCGACAGAATTGAAGAAATTGCAGGCCCTGTCGGAAGATGGTCTGGTCACGATCAGCCCGACCCATTTGAAAGCCACCTCGCGTGGCCGCCTGCTTCTGCGTATCATTGCCGCATGCTTCGATGCCTACCTCAATCCGGATGCGACCGTGCTTCAGTTTTCAAAGACCATTTGAAGCCTGCTGCGGAGTTGGCACGATGAATGTGAAACGGCGAATTTCGCCGATCGCCGATGACGGCGATGAAATCCATTTCTGCAGTACCTGTGCGTTTTCCAGTGCCTGCCATTCCGAAGGCTATAGCAAAACAGCGTTGGAAGAATTGCATGTGCTGGTGGAACACATCGGGCCCTTCCGCGAAGGCGACCATATCTTCCGCGAAGGCGATGATTTCAATGCCATCGCCGCGGTGCGTGGCGGCACGGTCAAAACCTATGTCGTCGATACCGACGGGAATGAGCAGGTACTCGGGTTTTTCCTGCCCGGCGAAGTGATCGGCTTGAATGCGATTCATCATGCGAAATATCCCTGCAATGCGGTCGCTCTGGATACCGTCATGCTATGCCGGTTTTCATTTCCGAAAATGGCCTTGCTTGCCACCAAAATGCCGGGCCTGCAGGCGCAACTTTTTCGTTTGTTGTCGCAGGACATTGGCAAGGCCGCGCTATTGGCCGGTGATTATTCCGCCGATCAGCGCATGGCGGCATTTTTGATTGCCTTATCGAGACGCTATGCCGCGCGTGGTTTTTCACCGACGCGATTTCATCTGACGATGAGCCGAACCGACATGGCGAACTATCTTCGCCTGGCACCGGAAACCGTGAGTCGCGTGCTGCGCCGCTTCCAGACTGAGGGTCTGGTCCAGGTTGAACGTCGCGAGATAGAGCTGACGCAAAAGGACCAATTGGAGCAGTTGGCCAAGCCGGTTTTGAGAAGCTGATGTCGGCTTGATCTGAGTCAATGTAAGCATCGTCTAAAACGATGACCATGACGCATCCAATAAGGGGAGATGTGTCATGAATACAACCAAGCGCCTGTGGATTGCACTGGCGTTACTACTCACCGTCGGTTTCGGTGTCTTGCTCTGGATGGGCGGTGAAATCTATCGCCACCAACCTCCTGTGCCGGAAAAAGTAGTGACGACAAGCGGACAAGTCTTGTTTACCCGCGATGATATCCAGGTCGGTCGAACAGTCTGGCAAAGCATCGGCGGACAGCAGTTGGGTTCGATCTGGGGCCATGGTGCCTTGGTCGCACCGGACTGGAGTGCCGACTGGTTGCATCGCGAAGCCGAAGCTTGGTTGCAGATAAGGGCAAGCAGCCAATACGGAAAATCCTACAAATCGCTTTCTGCTGGTGATCAGGCAAAATTGGGTGCGGAATTGCGGCCCGATATTCGTGCCAATACTTATGACCTGGCCACGAAAACCCTGACGATTTCCGACGAGCGCGCGCAGGCGATTTCGGAAGTGGCAGCGCACTACGAAAGTCTTTTCAGCAACGATCCAGCGACACAGGCGTTGCGCGAAACTTATGCGATGAAAGACGGCACCGTCGATACGATGGAACACCGTCGCCAGATGTCGGCGTTTTTCTTCTGGACATCGTGGGCTGCCGTGACCAACCGTCCGAACCAAACCGCGAGCTACACCAATAACTGGCCCTACGATCCACTCGTTGGCAATGAAGCCACGCCGAGTGCCTTTTTGTGGACGGTGTTCAGCGTATTGTTCATGATCGCCGGTATCGGTTTGCTGGGCTGGCATTACGCGGTTTACCACGGCAAGGAAGGTCCGCTGACTCCGCCGCTTAACGACCCATTACGCAGCATCGTGATCACGCCTTCGATGAAAGCCACCGCCAAATATTTCTGGTTGGTGCTGGCTTTGTTTCTGGTGCAAATATTACTCGGCGCCACCACCGCGCATTTTCAGGTTGAAGGTCAATATTTTTATGGCTTTAAACTTTCCGAAATTCTGCCTTATTCATTGACACGCAGTTGGCACACGCAACTGGCGGTGTTGTGGATCGCCACTGCCTGGCTGGGAACGGGTTTGTATGTCGCACCAGCGATATCCGGCCACGAACCGAAATATCAGCGCATTGGCGTCAACTTCCTGTTTACCTGTTTGGTCATTATTGTCGTAGGCGCCTTCGTCGGCCAATGGTTTGCGGTCATGCAAAAACTCGGCTTGGCGAATAATTTCTGGTTCGGTCATCAGGGTTGGGAATACGTCGACATCGGACGTTTCTGGCAGGCGTTTCTATTCGTCGGTCTGATGCTATGGCTGGTGTTAATGGGCCGTGGTTTGTGGCCGGCATTGCGTCGCAAAGATGAAATGTCATCGATCGTCGGTCTGTTGTTTCTGTCTACCGTTGCGATCGGCATGTTTTATGCGGCTGGTTTGATGTGGGGCGAACACACCCATCTGTCGATGGTCGAATATTGGCGTTGGTGGGTCGTGCATCTGTGGGTCGAAGGATTCTTTGAAGTCTTCGCCGTTGCCGTGATGTCCTTCCTGTTCGTGAAGCTGGGTTTGGTGCGCGGGAAATCCGCGACCGTGAATGTGTTGTTCGCCACGATTGTGTTTATGGCAGGCGGCATTCTCGGCACCTTCCACCATCTGTATTTCACCGGCACCACGACAGCGGTGATTGCATTGGGTGCATCGTTCTCGGCGCTTGAAGTGGTGCCGCTGGCATTTATCGGTATCGAAGCCTACGAAACCTGGTCGCATAGCAAGTCAACGCAGTGGATGGCACGTTATAAGTGGCCACTGATGTTCTTTATCTCGGTGTCGTTCTGGAATCTGATTGGTGCCGGTTTGTTCGGCTTCCTGATCAACACACCGCTCGCGTTGTATTACATGCAGGGTTTGAACCTGACCGCATTGCATGGTCATACCGCATTGTTCGGCGTGTACGGCATGCTGGGCATCGGTCTGTTGCTGTTCTGCATTCGCGGTTTGAAACCCGATGTTGTATGGAATGAAAAACTGCTGCGCAATAGTTTCTGGACCTTGAACATCGGTTTAACGATGATGGCCTTGCTCACGCTGCTGCCATTGGGTTTGCTGCAACTCAACGACGTGTTGAACAACGGTTACTGGCATGCCCGTTCGGCAGAATTCATGGGCAAACCGATTGTCGATTTATTGGTCTGGTTGCGGGTTCCCGGCGATACCGTGTTCTCGATCGGTGCCTTGTTCCTGGCGTGGTTTGTGATGCGTCTGTGGATTGCGCCCAAGACGAAAGAGGCGAAAATACCGGTAGCGATTCCGAACAAAATATGAGTCTGGATGTTTTCATCAAAGGGCCGCGAAAGCGGCCCTTTTTTGTAGCGAAGCTAGGGCGCAATACGCTTCACCATTACGCCCCGCGCCGGGTGCAAAAATATGTCGTCGGCCTGTCCTTGTGTTGGCTACCGTACAGTGCGTGTGATATGTCGGAGTAGACTTATTTTTCGTCTGAACCTGACGCGACGCCAATTGCGATGGAGACTTTCATGCACAGGCTAATCAAGATATGGAACACCTCCGCAATCTCGTCATCCTCCTTAGGAAAGAGCGACTCAGAAAAGAACAGAAGATGCCTCTGGCAGGAACAGGCATGACGGCTAAGAAGATCAGCAGGATGCGCGGTAAATGCCATTGCCAGATGGCGGTGGCCAGGCTTTCAGCAGACGGAGTCCGACAATAATGGGCGCTCCGGTGAAATCATTTCCCATCGTCTGCGTCGGCGGTTCGGCAGGCGGTCTCGACGCCTATATCCGGCTATTGCAGAATCTTCCGGCCGACTTGGGTGTGGCCATCGTGATTGTCAATCACATGCGGGTCATGCCTACCCAATTGCATGAAATCCTTCCCAAATACACCAGCATGCCGGTGGATCTGATTACGGATAATTTAAGCATTGAACCCAATCGTGTATTCATCATTCCGGAGAATCGGGATTTGCATGTGGTTGATGGAGAATTTAATTTAGAACCGATATCCAAACCACGCGGCTGGCCGGATGTGATCACGGTTTTCTTGCGTTCCCTGACCCGCTACTGGGATGGCAAATTGGTGGCCGTGATTGTCTCTGGCTATGATGGCGATGGCGCCGCAGCCCTCTGCGGCATTCAGCAAGTAGGCGGCATTACCATTGCGCAAAAGTTGAGTACCGCGCGTCAACCGGATATGCCGGAAAGCGCCATTGCCAGTGGCTGCATCGATTTTGTCCTGTCACCCGAAGATATTGCGAAAGAGCTTGTGCGAATTGCCCACGAGGAAGCCTAGGTCACGCTGCGACAAGATCAGTGAATTTCACCCACAGGCGGCAACAGGCGGTCCTGTTCTTTCTTGACTACGGCATAACACTCGCAGGCACTGGCCTCCAAACCTGCCCGGTTGAGCACGGAAATGTGGCCACGACGGTAGCTGATAAATCCCGCGCGCTGTAATTTTCCGGCAGCATCGGTAATCGACTCGCGGCGCACGCCGAACATGTTGGCGATCAGTTCCTGCGTCATCAACAGCTCGGTGGAAGGCAATCGATCCAGCGTCAGCAACAGCCAGCGGCACAGTTGTTGATCTATCGAATGATGCCGGGTGCAGAC
>JAYUWO010000086.1:0-5705 GCA_043753545.1 Arenimonas sp. | reverse complement strand
TAGGCCCGATTGCTTGTAAACAATCGGGCCTAGAAGGCCCTCCTACAAAAAAACCTTACATCGACATCCAGGCTGCCGTCATCGTCTTGTATAACAATTCCCTGTGCGGACGCAGCAGCTCAACATTGGCACGTCCCGCTTCATCGTCCGGCCCCTGAATGATGTCGCCAACTTGCTGACCACCGGGAATACTGTCCTGCACGGCTTCTGTGGCGGCTTTTTGTGCCGCTTCCTGAGCCTGGGCAATGGCTTCTTCGACGGTTTTTTCGGCAACGGTTTTTTCGTCTATGACTATGGCATCGGCAACTGGCTCGACATCGGCCCCTGCCGCAGACAAATCTACTGCCAGATAAGGCATTGCGGAACTGACCTGATCACGAATCCAGCGATATTCTTCCATCGACATGTTCTGGGCATTCAAGCCTTCCACCTGCACCTGCTTGGCTCTGGCAAGCAGTTTTGTCATGTCGGCAAAACCACCCATGATGTCCTTGAAATTCGGCTCGGCGGCTTGGCTTTCCATCTCGTTCATTTTTTTGACTTTTTCTTCCAGCACGGCAAAATCAGCACCCATCTTGTCCGAGATGGTTTGCTGGACGGCGACAAAAGCAGCCACTTGTGCGGGGGATAATTTTCCGTCGGCCGGCGCTGTGTATGAAGACTTGTTTTTGATTGCCTGTTCGGCTTCGCCTATTTTTTTCAGCTCGCTGACCTGTCCCATCACGTCACCACCGGCGGCAGCCGAGAGCGGACGCCAAATAAACAAGTAGGCCGCGCCGCAGACAAGCACCACCAGTATGAATCCGGTTACTAAACAGCCAATCAACCACTTTTTCATGATGCTTCTCCAGGGAACAGGTCGCCACTATACGAAAAAATCCGCGAAACAGCACCGCAAGCCGGTAAAATGAACCTCATGCAATCAATATCCACCGCACATGGCTGACACCACGATATTCGATGCCGTGATCATCGGGGGCGGAGCCGCAGGCTTGATGTGCGCAATAGTCGCAGGACAGCGCGACAAAACCGTATTGCTGATCGAACACGCCAATCGCTGTGGCAAAAAAATCCTGATGTCCGGTGGTGGCCGATGCAACTTCACCAATACCGGCACGACGCCGGCCAATTATCTTTCCAGCAATCCGCATTTCTGCAAATCGGCATTAGCCCGTTATACGCCACAACACTTCATCGACATGGTGGAACGCCACGGCATTGCCTATCACGAAAAAGAACTAGGCCAATTATTCTGCGACGATTCTTCCAAGCAGATCGTCAAGATGCTGCTCGATGAATGCGAATGGGCCGGTGTAAAAATCAATACGTCCTGTTCTGTTGACCGCATCGAAAAAAAATCAGATGGCTTTCTGGTACGAACATCGCAAGGCAACATCACAGCGAAAAAATGCGTGATTGCCAGTGGTGGGCTATCCATCCCCAGCATGGGGGCCAGCGGTTTCGGTTATGAAATCGCAAAACAATTCGGCCATAAGGTTTTACCGACGCGGGCTGGACTGGTGCCCCTGACCTTGACCGGCAACCCACAGGAACAATTGGCCGACTTGAGCGGCCTGGCGATTCCGGTGGAAGTCACATGCGGCAAAACGAAATTCAAAAACGCGATGCTGATTACCCATCGAGGCTTGAGCGGCCCGGCGATTTTGCAAATTTCATCCTACTGGCAACCCGGCCAGCCATTGCATGCCGATTTAATGCCCGACATGGATGCACTGGAATTTTTGCAATCACAACAGGCTAAACACCCGGCTGCAGAACTGAAAAATTGCCTATCGGATGTATTGCCGAAACGATTCGCACATCGCCTGTGTGAAATCGGTTTCGAGAATAATCCGATGAAACAATATTCGCCGAAACAACTTCAGGCGATGGCCGATGTACTGAGTCATTGGCCCATCGTGGCGAGTGGCACCGAAGGCTATCGCACGGCGGAAGTTACCTTGGGCGGAGTGGACACCGATGAACTATCTTCCAGCACCATGGAATCCAAACTCGTACCGAACCTTTATTTCATCGGCGAGGTGATGGATGTCACCGGCCATCTGGGTGGCTACAACTTTCAGTGGGCGTGGGCTTGCGGCCATGCCTGCGGTTCGGCCTTGTGATGAAAGTGTTCACTGTGCATATTTCCCAGCTTAGTTCTGTCATGCGGGGACCTGCGTTCTTCGTGACAAATAATTAACCGCTGCAGTGCTATTTTCGGCTTAATTATTTACCTGGACACCTTATGCCTTCCTACCGCGCACCCTTACGCGATATGCGTTTTGTCATGTTTGAATTACTGGATGCACAAACCGTACTAAATCAGATGCCGGCGTATGTTGATCTTGATGCCGAGACAATCAATGCCGTGCTGGAAGAAGGTGCGAAGTTTGCCGAAAACATCGCATTCCCGCTGAATCAATCGGGTGATTTGGAAGGCTGCACGTATCACGGCAACGGCGTAGTCACCACACCGAAAGGTTTTAAACAGGCTTACGAACAATTTTCCGACGCCGGCTGGCCAGCACTTAGCTGCGATGTCAGCTATGGCGGCCAGGGTCTGCCCCGCCTGATGAACAATCGCCTGTACGAAATGCTGAATTCGGCAAATCAGGCCTGGCTGATGTATTCAGGCTTGTCGCATAGTGCTTACGAATGCCTGATTGCCCACGGCACCGAACAGCAAAAGGATTTATATCTGCCGAAAGTTATTTCCGGCCAATGGAGCGGCACCATGTGCTTGACCGAGCCACATTCCGGCACCGATCTGGGATTACTAAAAACCAAAGCCGAACCGATGGGTGACGGCAGCGATGGCAGTTACAGCATCAGCGGCACGAAAATATTTATTACCTCGGGCGAGCACGATGTCGCCGAAAACATTTTGCATTTGGTGCTGGCCCGCTTGCCGGATGCACCTTCTGGCAGCAAAGGAATTTCACTTTTCCTCGTTCCGAAATTCATCCCGAATGCGGCAGGCGATATTGGCGAACGCAATACGATCTTTGCCGGTTCGATCGAACACAAGATGGGTATTCACGGCAACGCCACCTGCGTGATGAATATGGATGCAGCACGCGGCTGGCTAATTGGCGAACCGCATAAAGGTTTGGCAGCCATGTTCGTGATGATGAACTCGGCCCGGCTCGGCGTTGGCATGCAAAGTCTTGGACTGGCCGAAACAGCACTTCAAAACGCAACCGCTTATGCAAAAGACCGACTGCAAGGCCGATCGCTGACCGGTGTAAAGAATTCGGATAAAGCAGCCGATTCCATCCTGGTACATCCGGATGTGCGTCGCATGCTGCTGGCTTCCCGCGCATATACCGAAGCCGGTCGCGCATTGACGACATGGATTGCATTGCTGCTCGACCAAGAGGAATCGGGCCTTGATGCAGAAATCAAAAAACATTCCGAAGAAATCGTGAGCCTGCTAACACCGGTAGTCAAAGCCTTCATCACCGACAACGCTTTTGAAACTACAAATCTGTGCCTGCAAGTATTTGGCGGTCACGGCTATATTCAGGAATGGGGTGTCGAGCAATATGTCCGCGATGCCCGCATCAACATGATTTACGAAGGCACGAACGGCATTCAGGCGCTAGATCTACTCGGCCGAAAAGTACTGGCCGACAAAGGCGAACGACTCTCGGTATTCCTGAAAATAATCGGCGAATTCATCGACAGCCAAAAATCGAATCTCGCGATGCAGGAATTTATCGAACTACTCACCAATCTTGTACACACCGTGCAGCAAGTCACGAAAGAGATCGCGATCAAGGCCCATGGCAACCCCGACGAAGTTGGTGCCGCCTCGGTGCCGTATCTGCGCCTGATCGGGCATTTGAGTTATGCCTGGATGTGGGCGCGCATGGCTGCCATCGCAATTGAGGCGATTGAAAAGAAAAATGCCGACCATGACTTCTATCACGCGAAATTGGCTACTGCCCGGTTTTACTATGCCAAGCTGCTTCCAGAAACATTTTCTCTGGTCGCTGCGATCAAGACTGGTGCAGCACCCATCATGGATTTGGAGGCTGAGCTTTTCTAGGTAATCCATCACTTTAGGGCAGTATTCAACGATGAATTCTCGTGCATTTGCAGTTTTATTCGCTGTTGCTTCCCTGTCCAGCCCAGCGAGTCTTGCCAATCCGGAAACCATCATTGAGGTTCCCACGCTTTCAGGCGATATCGAGCTTGATGGTGTGCCGGACGAAGCCTTCTGGTCACAGGCTCGTAGTGTCGAACTCATTTACGAAACACAGCCAGCCGATAATGCTCCGGCTACGGTCAAAACTACGGCCTATATTGCCGATAACGGCCGTGAAGTATTACTGGCATTCCGTGCCGAAGATCCCGACCCAAGTAAAATACGAGCATTTCTTCGTGATCGCGATAGTCTGTGGAATGACGATTTCATTGGTTTCACCATTGATACTTTCAATGACCAGCGCCGCGCCTATGAATTTTATGTCAATCCGGTGGGTGCCCAAGCGGACATCATCCTGGATGGCGCCTCAGGCAATGAGGATGATTCCTGGGATGGCCTGTGGGACAGCGCCGCAAAAATAAATGCGACCGGCTATACGGTAGAAATTCGTATTCCCTACTCCACTTTGCGCTTCCAGCAAACCAATGGCGTATCGCAGAAATGGGGCGTCGATTTTCTTCGTTTTCGTCCACGCGACAATCGCTATCGCATCTCCAACAACAAATTGATTCGCGGTGACAATTGCTATTTATGCCGCCTGAGCAAGCTGCAAGGCTTTGCCAATGCCAATCCTGGCCGCGACCTGGAAGTCACCCCCACTTTTACCGCGGCCTACGCACAAAAAAGAATCTCGCCGAACGCGGCGTGGCAAAGCGATGGTGGACAGTACGAATTGGGCGTGGATGTGAAGTGGGGTATCGGCACCAACCTCAATTTGAACGGCACGATCAATCCGGATTTTTCGCAAGTTGAAAGTGACCAGGCACAACTGGATTTGAACACGACATTTGCCTTGTTCTTTCCCGAAAAGCGACCTTTCTTTCTAGAAGGGGCCGACTATTTCAGCACGCCGTTCAACGTGGTTTACACGCGGTCAGTCCAGGACCCTGACTATGGTGTTCGCGCCACCGGTCGCAATGGACAACATACCTACGGTTTTTTCGCAGCGCAAGATTCTGTCACGCAAGTTTTATTACCCACTGCGCTCGGTTCAGGGTTTAGCCCACGTTTGGAACAAGACTCATTGGCCGCTGCGGTTCGTTATCGCTTCGACATCAATAGCAAAACCAGTGTTGGCCTGATATCTACATTACGTAGTGGTGATGATTACTCAAATACGGTTGTCGGAATCGATGGTCGCTGGCAAATCAAGGGGCATACCATCACAGCACAGTGGTTGACTTCGGATTCGGAGAATCCGGCGGCATTTAATCCGGACCCACCTGCACCGCCATTGCCACCAACGCAGCAAGGAAATGCATATTCTGCAGGCTATGAATTCAGCAACCGTAACTGGGGTGCCTATGTATCGCACACTAGTTATGATGAAGGCTTCCGTGCAGATCTTGGCTTTATCAACCAAGTTGATAACAAGCAATCGGTTATCGGTGGCTCGCGAACCTGGCATGGCGAAGATGGCGCGAAGATTACCCGAATGCAGTTGCGTGGCGATTGGGATATTACCCACCGTAGCGATGGCCAATTATTGGAG
>JAYUWO010000085.1:0-17264 GCA_043753545.1 Arenimonas sp. | reverse complement strand
CAGACTCCCAAAATTGTCTCCGCTGTGATTTTAGGCACAGCGGAGCAATTGAAGCCAGTCTAATACGCTTATTTAAAACAATTTAACCTTAACAACTGGCGATGGCCGTCTTTTTAGTTTTTTCCGTCCCAGCGAAGGCTGATTAGGCCGCTGCGTCCGGGTGTGTTGTAACCGGGGATCAGTTCATAGTCTTTGTCGCCGAGGTTTTCCAAACGTGCCTCGAGGCTCCAAGCTTCGGCAAAGTGATAGGCAATACGCGCATCTATGCGGCCATAGCCCGGCGAAGCTGGACCGAAATCAGGGCGCTCGGAAGCCGCTTGGAAGTCCAGGCCCCAGTCCCACTGCTCGTTGATTTTGAAGTTGGTTTTGATATTCAGTTTGCGATCGGCGCGACGCAGCAATTTACTGTCGTTGTCCAAATCGCGGGCATCTTGCCAGCCGCCATTCGCGCTGAGCGAAAATGATTCGCCTTGGAATTTATATTCGACTTCGGCACCTTTCAAGCGTGCATGCTTGATGTTGATAGCCGATAAAAAGTCTCCTTCAAAAGCAATCAACTCATCGACCGACGTGCGATAGGCCGACACTTCGATGGTTTGACGACTGCCGATATCGAAAATGAAGCCCAGTTCGGCGCTGCGCGAAGATTCGGGTTGCAAATTCGGATTGCCGGCAAAGTAGATGTCGCCAAAGAAAGGAAAGCCCAGGTAATACAATTCATTGAAATTCGGTGCGCGGAAGCCCTGACCCCAGCTCGCACGCAATCGCATATCGTCATTGATCTCGAGGCCCCAAGCCGCTTGTCCGGTCGTTTTTCCGCCGAATTGGCTATTGTTGTCGTGACGGGCCGACAGCTCGAAAGTATTGCGGTCGAATTCACCGCGCCAGGTGGCAAACAAGCCGGTATTGCGCCGCGTTTCATCAATGCCGAGGAAGCCGTAGTCTTCGCTGTAACCACTTTCCTCGCTCCAGTTCACGCCGACGTTGATGCGGTTTTGTGCGTTGGCATCGATCGTGTTGATCCAGTCGAAGGCGAGGCGGCGATTGCCGAAAATACTAAAGTAAACGGGCGTTTCTAGTTTGTCGTAGCTATGGCTTACGCTAACGGAATGCCGCCATGCATCGGTAATTTTACCCGTCAGTACAACACCTGCCTGTCGGCTTGTTCTGTCGGTTTCGCCTTGGTCGAATTCACTGAAAGCATCAATCGCGGCAACGAATGCGCTTAAGGAATGCGAACCGATTGCCAGCTTGCCGTTCAGTAAAAGATGGCTGTTGTGAAAGCCATCATTGTCCGGATCAAAGCCGAAGGGTGCCCCCGCATTCGTCGCGGAAAAACCATCGGCGCTGCCATAGCCGAGTACTGCGCCAATATTGTTTTCCTCATCGCCGTATCCAAAGCCGACATCGAATTCGGCGCGTCCGTAGCTACCCGCGCGGAATTCGGCGAACGCGTTTTTTTCACGGGTAAAAATGTTGATCACGCCGCCAATAGCGTCCGAACCCCAGAGTGCCGCACGTGGGCCGCGAACGATTTCAACGCGTTCAATCATGGCAAGTGGCAGGTTGCTGAAATCGTAATTGCCTTGCATGGCGGTGTTGATGCGCACGCCGTTAATCAGCACAAGCGTGTGATTGGAATTGCTGCCACGGGTGAATATCGACACATTGGTCCCGGTGCCGCCGCTGCGGACAACGTCCAGTCCGGCCTGTTGGCTGAGCAAGTCGGCGACATCCGAGACTTGGCTGCGTTCGATATCCGAGCGGGTAATGACAGTCACCGAAGCCAATGCTTTTTCCAGTGCGATCTCGCTACGAATTGCCGTGACTTGCACGGTGTCGAGGGTATTGGCTTCATCGGCAGCTACCGAGAATGAAAGGGATACGGCGACGGCCAGCGTCGATAATTTGAAACGATTCAACATGAAGTTCTCCGAAATGCTCACCCGCAGGGCAGCCATTACGACGGAGAAAAGACAAACGTGGGGCGCGAACCATCAGGAAAGCGACCAACACTCGCCCTGTTGCCCGCCGCAACATGCTGTTAGGTCAAAATGACCCGGCAAAAGGCCGGTCTCCGGGCTTATCAACTAGCCTAAGCTGGCGCTTTCACCTTCCCAGAATGTGTATTCCAGTGGTTTTCGAAAGCGGCATCGCGATTGCGATATTGATTACCGTTGCGGGGGCAGCGCTGGATTTACACCAGCTTCCCGACACCTGTTGCGGCGCGTAGTGTAATCGCTGCGTGAAGACGAGGCCAGCTAAAAATCCTGTTCTGCGTCCAGGCCGTCAAATTCGCCGTTTTCGTCGGTACGGCAATGCATCATGATCGGCCTGCAACAGACCGGGCAATCTTCAATATAGTCTGCATCACCGCCGGAAGCATCAATCAAGGCTTCAAAGCGTTCGCCGCAATGCGGGCATCGGATTTTTTGCGTATCTAACATGCCTGCATGATAACCGTGTCGCGTGATCAATCCGTCAAAAACAAACCCATCACGTCATTGCTGAAACGGTGTCCGAGTTCGGTAGGAAATACCCGGCCATCTTGTTCATCCAGCCAGCCCATCAGTTTCGCGTGTTCCAGTTTCTTATCGACGGCCGTTCGCTCCAGTCCGGTGCGCACTTCAAAATCCCGGATCGAAAATCCTTCCGACAATCTCAAGGCATTCAACATGTAATCGAACGGACGATTTTCGGCGGTTATTACTTCATCGCCACCGATGCGCTTTTCGCTGTTGGCATGTTGCAGATAATCGCGCGGATTTTTCACTTTCCAGCGACGCAGAATATCGCCGCTTGCACCGGAGGAAATCTTGCCGTGTGCGCCGGCACCGATACCGAGATAATCGCCGTAACGCCAGTAGTTCAAGTTATGTGCGCATTGCCGGTCGGCTTTTGCATAGGCCGAAATTTCGTATTGTTGAAACCCGTGTTCGGCAAGCAGTGCCTGCCCCTGTTCCTGCAGGGCCCAGGCCGCATCTTCATCCGGCAAATTCGGTGGCGGTTTTGCGGCAAAAACCGTATTGGGTTCGAGCGTGAGATGGTAGTAGGAAAGATGGGTAGCCGATAAGGCCATCGCACGTTCGACATCATGTCTCGCCATCTCGATATTTTGTCCGGGCAGGGCAAACATCAAATCCAGATTGATGTTTGAGTAGCCGGCGTCCTGCGCCATTTTGACGGCGGCTTCGGCTTCATTTGAATCGTGTATGCGGCCCAGAGCTTTAAGGCAGTCATCGTTGAAACTTTGAATGCCGAAACTTAATCGGTTAACGCCGGCGGATAGATAATGCTCAAAACGCCCATGTTCGGCTGTGCCCGGATTGCACTCCATCGTAATCTCGGCATTCGGTGCGAATTTCAATCGCGCACGACAGGCATCGAGAATGCGTTCGATGGCATCGGGCGGAAATAAACTCGGCGTACCACCGCCGAAGAAAACCGAATGGATCGAGCGGCCCCAAACCAGTGGCAAATCCTGCTCCAGATCATTTGTCAGGGCCTGGATGTAATCATCAATCGGCAGTTCGTCTTTCTGCTGATGCGAATTAAAGTCACAGTAAGGACATTTGCGCACACACCATGGGATGTGGATGTACAGCGAGAGCGGCGGTGGAATCAGTGCGGGCATGTTTACTGGTAGCTGGCGTTCAAAAGTTCACGCAGTTTCAGCAAGGCACGGCCGCGATGGCTGATGTGGTTCTTGATGTCGGCCGGTAATTCCGCGGCGCTGCATTGTTGTTCCGGCACAAAGAAAATCGGGTCGTAACCGAAGCCGCCGCTGCCGCGCGGTAATTCAAGAATTTCGCCTTCCCAGATACCTTCGGCAATCAGAGGTTGCGGGTCATTGGCATGCTTCAACATCACGATCAACGAATAAAATCGTGCGCTACGCTCTACCCGTGGCACTTCGATCATTTCGGCAAGTACTTTTCTGATGTTACCGTCGGCATCGCCATGCACACCGGCGTAATGCGCAGAAATCAGGCCGGGTGCGCCATGGAGAGCGTCGATAATTAATCCCGAATCATCGGCGATGGCCGGAAGCCCGGTGATCGCACTGGCGTGACGGGCTTTGATCAATGCGTTTTCGACAAAGGTATGACCGTTTTCGATGGCATCGCTGACACCCAGTTCGGCTTGCGTAAAGATCGTGAAACCGATGTCGGATAACAAAGGCTGCATCTCGGTCACTTTGCCGCGATTGGACGTCGCCAGAACTAATTTCTTCATGGTGTTGTAGGAGCGCTAACGAGCGCGACAGGTGAAATTGAGGAGGTAGGTTTTTTCGTGAAATTGTCGAAGTGAAAGCTTTTGATTGTCGATCTAGTTCGCTCATGCTTATCTCGGTGGGCAATGCCCACCCTACGACTAGACGCCGTTTAGCGCCTGCTGCTGCAACACCAGTAATTCACGAATGCCCTTGTCGGCGATGACGAGCAGGGCGTCGAGTTCTTCGCGACGGAAAGCATGGCCTTCAGCGGTGCCTTGTAGCTCGATAAAACCGCCGCCGTCGTTCATCACCACATTCATGTCGGTATCGCATTGCGAATCTTCGGCGTAATCCAGATCCAGCACGGGATTGCCCTGATAGATACCGACAGACACGGCAGCAACAGCACCGAGAATCGGATTCTTCGTAATATCGCCACGCTTTTTCAACACCGCCACGGCATCGCAAAGGGCAACATATGCGCCGGTGATGGCAGCGGTGCGGGTTCCTCCATCGGCTTGCAGTACGTCGCAATCGAGCGTGATCGTGCGTTCACCCAATGCCTTGCGATCAACACAGGCGCGCAATGCACGGCCAATCAGTCGCTGGATTTCAAGAGTGCGGCCACCTTGTTTGCCACTCGCGGCTTCGCGGTTCATTCGGTCGTGGGTAGAGCGCGGCAGCATGCCGTATTCGGCGGTTACCCAGCCCTCGCCTTTGCCGCGAAGGAAGCCAGGTGCTTTGTTTTCGATGCTTGCGGTGCATAACACACGGGTATCGCCAAAGCTGATCAGCACCGAACCTTCGGCATGCTTGGTGAATTGGCGTTCAATGCGAACATCACGCATTTGGTCGGGAAGGCGGGCGCTGGGACGAGACATGGTGTTCCAATCATTTCGTTATGCTGGGTCGAATAGATTACCATTGTCACCCAGTATTTCGGGAGTTGAGCATGATTCGTAGTATGACCGCTTTTGCCGGTAGTGAAGCGCCTGCCACCGGCGGCACGCTGAGTTGTGAATTGCGTGCGGTGAATCATCGTTATCTCGAATTATCGGTTCGTTTGCCGGAAGAACTGCGCGCTGTGGAGTCCAGTTTCCGCGAACGTGTCGCACAAAAAGTGTCGCGTGGAAAAATCGATTTGAGTTTTCGTTATCGTCCCAGCGTCGGCCATGTGACGGATCTGAAAGTCAATGAGCGCCTGCTTGAACAATTGGCGCAACTGAGTTTTCGTATTGCCGACAAATTTCCCGAACCGCGAACCGAAATCACCGAACTGTTGCGCTTCCCTGGCGTGCTGGAAGAAGCTCCGCTAGACCAGGCCGGTTTGCAATCCGAAGCCATGGCTTTACTGGATTTGACCTTGATCGAGTTCGTTGTTTCGCGCGGACGCGAAGGGGAAAAACTGGCTGCGGTGATGCAGGAAAAAATCAACGGTATCGAGCGCATCGTTTCCCAGGTGCGTGAATGGTTGCCGGAAATTCGCGTCGCGCTGCGCAATAAAATGGAAGTCAAACTGGCAGATTTGAAATTGCCGCTCGACCCGGGCCGATTGGAGCAGGAGGTGGTGTTGAACCTGCAGAAAATCGATGTCGATGAAGAGCTTGATCGATTGACCAGCCATGTTGCTGAGGCGCGGCGTATATTCAAACTGCCCGAAGCGGTCGGTCGTCGTCTGGATTTCCTGATGCAGGAGTTTAATCGCGAAGCCAACACTCTGGGCTCGAAATCAGTTGATAGCCGTACTACCCAGGCGGCAGTCGAGCTGAAAGTCTTTATTGAACAATTACGCGAACAAGTGCAAAACCTGGAATAGGAAAAAACATCATGCGCGGAACTTTATACATTGTCGCAGCGCCCTCCGGGGCAGGAAAGTCGAGTCTGGTCAATGCCGTTTTGTCCCGTGAATCTGGAATCGTCCTGTCGATCTCTTTTACCTCGCGCAAGGCGCGTCCGGGTGAACGACACGCACAGCATTACCATTTCATCGACAAGGAAGAATTCGAGGCGATGATAGGCAAGGGCGATTTCTTCGAGCACGCCCTGGTGCACGGCGATTACAAGGGAACGGCGAAACAATCGGTCGAGCCGCAACTGGCCGCCGGTAAAGATGTTCTGCTGGAAATCGATTGGCAGGGCGCCCGCCAGGTCAGGGAAAAGCTTCCCGATGCCATCAGCATTTTCATTCTGCCGCCATCTAAAGACGCGCTGGAAACTCGCATGCGCAATCGCGGGCAGGATTCCGAAGAGGTTATCAAACAGCGACTGGCAAATGCCCGTGAAGAAATGTCGCACTACAGCGAATTTGACTACGTAATCGTGAATGAACATTTCGACGCAGCCGTCAGTGAATTACGCGCGATTTTTCAGGCGCAAAGGCTTAAGTGCGACGCACAACAACAGCGGCATTCCGACCTGATCCATAATTTACTGGCATGAACGTGAGTATTGCGAAAGCTGCCGATAGTGATCTATTTTCTCGGCGGTTTGGGTAGAGATTTGCCGCCAAGCTTCGTAATTGATTCGATCAGGCAACGTTGATTGTTGAGGACTATGCCGTCGTGACCTGCGCGAACCTTCGTCGAGAAACTCTCGAGTTTCATCTTTTCGGCATTTAACAAGCCCGGGCAGCTTTGCGCCAGATTCAGCAAATAAGCTTCTTCGTCCAGTACCCAGAAAACAACCCGCTTTTCATCGAGAACAAGCCATTTCGAAGACTGGCTTGTCCGAAATTGCGGTATTCGTCCTATTGACGATTTTTCATAGGGCGCGGGATCTACATCGGCCCGTCTGGGTGGTAAGCCGGGCGATGGGCTGACGATAGCCGTCGTAGCCGAAGGTTTTGGAGCCACAGGCGCAGCTGGACTTACCGATGCAGCCGGCTTCCAAGCAACTGTTGGGGGTGGGGCAGGAAGTGCCGATTGGCGTGCAAGCTGCAACTCCATGAGACGCAGTTCAGCCTGTTTTATCTCGATGTCCTGCTTCAGAAGCTCGATTTCCGCTTTTGCTCGGTTGATGTCGACCTGCGTAATGGGAGTCTGGGCCATGGCGCCGCCGGGACACGAGATAAACGAAAGAACCAGTGTGGCGGCTACCAAAGTGCGTATCAGCATCTTGCCTCTCTCCCAAACGGTCTGTTCAGACAACATACTCCGGCTGAATGGGCAAAACAATGCATCCAATCAGGCAAGGATGAGCTGATTTCGCATTCTGGAGGGAGGGAAGTGATTGCCACAGGAGACCTAGGCGCGTAAAATGCGCGGTTCATTGTAACTTATTGATTTTTAGGGTTTCGCTCGGCCGAGCGGCCCTCTAGGAGACATCATGGCCCGTGTTACCGTTGAAGATTGTTTAGATGTAGTGGGCAACCGCTTTGAATTAGTGGTGATGGCTGCCAAGCGCGCTCGCCAACTTGCCAAGGGTGTTGAATCCACCGTTGAAAATCACGAGCACGAAGACAAGCCAACCGTTTTGGCATTGCGTGAAATCGCTGCCGGCAAGATCAATGCTGAATTAATTGATCAAGTTGAAAAATCCGAACGCGAACGCCGTGAACGTGAGGCCCTTGAATGGGCTGCCGCTGAAGTGGTGGACGACGATTTATCCAAAGGTGGCGATGATTAATCACTTCGGTGTGAAAACGCCGTCAACCTGAGCCGCACTACAAAACGACCTCGCTACCGAGGTCGTTTTTTTATGCCTAAAGCATTGAAGCAAAACGCTTGGCGAAGTAGTCTGGGCTTATGCCTCATGCAAAAGCCACCATAGATCCTGCACTTACGCCTTGCCCGGACCCGTGTCCGGATGCTGTGCGTGCACTCGAGCTACGTCTCACCGAATATTTGCCGTCAGCCCAGATTCTGAAAGTGCGTCAGGCTTATCAAATCGGTGCGATGGCGCATGACGGACAAACCCGCAAGTCGGGAGAAGCCTACATCACTCATCCGGTTGCAGTGGCGGGCATTTTGGCGGATTTGAGACTGGACGCCGAAGCACTGTGCGCGGCGATTTTGCACGATACACTTGAAGACACTCCGTTACCTCGTTCGCAAATTGTCGAGATGTTTGGCGAGACCGTGGCCGAGTTGGTGGATGGTGTTACCAAGCTCGATAAAATCCAGTTCAAAAGCCAGCAGGAAGCCGTCGCTGAAAGTTTCCGGAAAATGATGTTGGCGATGTCGCGCGATTTGCGCGTGATTCTGATCAAACTCGCCGACCGCTTGCACAATATGCGTACGCTCGACTCGATGAGTACGGCATCGCGCCGTCGTATCGCCCGCGAAACGCTGGAAATCTACGCACCGATTGCACAACGTCTCGGCATGAATCGCATTAAATCGGAATTACAGGATCTTGGTTTTCGCGCGCTGTATCCAATGCGGCATCGCGTGATTGCAAAGCGCATTGCCTCGCAGCCGGTCATGCGTCGCGAAGCACTCGCGACCATCGAAGCACAGCTTGCCCAAAAACTGACGCAGGAAGGTCTGCCGGTCAGGGTGATAAGCCGCGTCAAGGCACCGTGGAGCATCTACACCAAGATGCGCCAGGAAAACAAAAGTTTTGATCAAGTGATGGATGTATTCGGTTTCCGCGTCGTCGTGCAAAAAGTGATGCAGTGCTACCACGCGCTAGGTGCCGTGCATTCGCAGTTCAAACCGTTGGATGCCAAGTTCCGGGATTTCATCGCGATTCCGAAAGCTAATGGCTATCAAAGTTTGCACACTTTGTTGTTCGGCCCCTATGGCTCGCCGGTCGAAGTGCAGATTCGTACCGAAGAAATGGATTTGATCGCCGAGCGCGGAGTAGCGGCGCACTGGCTTTACAAGAATGCAGGACGTACCAGCAATAGTGCTCAGATTCGTGCCCAGGATTGGGTGCGCGGACTCGTGGATTCGCAAGACAAGTCGGATTCATCAATCGAGTTTCTGGAAAATGTCAAAATCGATTTATTCCCGGATGAAGTCTATTTGTTTACACCGAAAGGCGATATTTTTTCCTTACCACGCAATGCGACCACGCTCGATTACGCCTACGCCGTGCATACCGATGTCGGCAATCATGCCGTGGCCGCACGCGTGGATAAAAAACTGGTTCCGCTACGGATGAAATTGATCAGTGGCCAAACCGTTGAAATCATCACCGCGCCATCGGCCAGCCCGAGCCCGCAATGGCTGGAATTTGTCATCACCAGCAAGGCACGCACCGCCATTCGTCATTCGCTCAAACATCTTGAACACGAGAACGCGGTCGATCTGGGCCATCGCATGCTCGATCGCGCGCTGGAAAATCTCGATAGCTCGCTCGATCGTGTCGCCGGTAAAGGGCTTGACCAGTATTTGCAGGAACACCGTTATCGCCGTCTCGAAGAATTGCTCTCCGATATCGCGATGGGTAATCGCATGCCAGCCGT
This sequence comes from Arenimonas sp., assembly GCA_043753545.1. GTDB lineage: Bacteria > Pseudomonadota > Gammaproteobacteria > Xanthomonadales > Xanthomonadaceae > Arenimonas. The sequence continues at coordinate 7,638 of JAYUWO010000085.1, read as the reverse complement.
CGTGGCGCAAATATTGGTGCAAGACGAAAACAGTTTGCCCTTGTCAAAAACCGGTGGTACGAAAAATGCCGGCATGCCGAGAGTCGGCGAACAAATCCTGATCAATGGCAGCGAACGTGGCGTCTTGAGTTTCGCCGCCTGCTGCTACGCTATTCCGGGCGATGACATCATGGGCTATCTCAGCGCCGGCAAAGGGGTGGTGGTGCATCGCATGGATTGTCCGAACATGGTCGATTACCGCAAGCACCCTGAGCGTTTCGTACCAATGGCCTGGGATCGCATTGTCGAAGGCGATTATCGCGTCAGCCTGCGTATCGAAACCGACAACAAGCCCGGAACGCTCGCCCAGGTTGCAGCTGCTATCGCCGAGTGCAATTCCAATATTGATTCAGTGCAATACCGCGAACCCGATGCGCAAATGTCGATCATGGAGTTCGTGATCGAAGTCCGTAACCGCAAGCATCTGGCCGATGTCATCCGCCGTGTTCGCCGCCTGTCGGTAGTGCATGGTGTCGAGCGGATGTAACCCCGCTCGTGGGAGCGGCGTAAGCCGCGAATGAGATTGCGATGCTGCATTCGCGGCTTTCGCCGCTCCCACGCCCCAGACCGCAGCGAATGTCGTTGCCTTGCGTTAAACTTGCCGCCTTGAACGCTGATGATGTTGAGGGCTGGGAATGAATTGGCTGAACGATTTGCTTGAAAACGACCGCGATCCGAACGAAACCCGTGAGTGGATGGAATCGCTGAAAGCGGTACTCGATCACGACGGTCCTGAACGCGCGCACGAATTGCTGGAACGCATGGTTGAATTGACCCGCCGTACCGGTGTGCAATTACCCTTCCATCCAACCACCGAATACATCAACACCATTCCGGCGCATCTGGAGCCTGCCATGCAGGGCGACCCGGCGATGGAATGGCGCCTCCGCTCGATTATCCGCTGGAATGCGATGGCGATGGTGGTGCGTGCAAACCGCAAGCCGGGCGAACTCGGCGGTCATATTGCCAGCTTTGCTTCTTCAGCTACTTTGTATGATGTCGGCTTCAATCATTTCTGGCGCGCACCGACTGCAGAACATCCCGGCGATCTGCTGTACATCCAGGGCCATAGTTCACCAGGTATTTACGCCCGTGCATTTCTCGAAGGCCGCTTGAACGAAGGCCAGCTCGACAATTTCCGTATGGAAGTCGATGGTCAGGGAATATCGTCGTATCCACATCCGTGGTTGATGCCGGACTTCTGGCAAACACCGACCGTGTCGATGGGCCTTGGTCCGATCAGCGCAATTTATCAGGCGCGTTTCTGGAAATATCTGGAAGGTCGTGGCCTGATGCCGAAAACCGATCGCAAGATTTGGTGCTTCCTTGGTGACGGTGAAACCGACGAACCGGAATCCCTCGGCGCGATTGCCTTGGCGGGTCGCGAAGGTCTCGACAATTTATGTTTTGTCGTCAACTGCAATCTGCAACGTCTTGATGGACCGGTGCGCGGCAACGGCAAAATTATCCAGGAACTCGAAGGTTCCTTCCGCGGTGCCGGCTGGAATGTATTGAAAGTGATCTGGGGCAGTTATTGGGATCCGCTTCTGCAGCGCGATAATCAGGGCTTGTTGAAAAAATTGATGATGGAAACCGTCGACGGCGAATACCAAAACTGCAAAGCCTTCGGTGGCGCTTACACGCGTGAAAATTTCTTCGGAAAATATCCTGAAACAAAAGCGATGGTCGCCAATCTTTCCGACGACGATATTCGCCGTCTGAATCGCGGCGGTCACGATCCTCACAAAGTGCATGCGGCTTATGCTGCTGCTGTTGCGCACAAAGGCCAGCCGACTGTCATTCTTGCGAAGACCGTCAAGGGTTACGGCATGGGTGCGGCCGGTGAAGCGCTGAATCCTACGCATAACACCAAGAAGCTCGATACCGAAGCGGTGAAAACTTTCCGCGATCGTTTCCAGATTCCGGTCAGCGACAAGGACATCGAAAATCTGTCTTTCTATCATCCGGGCGAAAATTCGCCGGAAGTGAAATATCTGAAAGAACGTCGTGCCGAGAAAGGTGGCTATTTGCCGCAACGCCGCAGCAAATCGACGGTCAGCCTCGCAGCGCCGAAACTTGAAGTTTTCGAACGTTTGCTGAAATCCTCCGGTGATCGTGAAATCAGTACCACGATGAGTTTCGTGCAAGTGCTGAATATTATTTTGCGCGATAAAGATATTGGTCCGCGCACAGTGCCGATCGTCGCCGATGAAGCACGTACGTTTGGTATGGAAGGACTGTTCCGTCAAATTGGTATCTATGCACCGTTCGGCCAAAAATACAAACCGGTCGATGCCGATCAGCTGATGTATTACCGCGAAGACACTGCCGGACAAGTATTGGAAGAAGGCATTACCGAAGCCGGTGCGTTCTCGTCCTGGCTCGCGGCCGCGACCAGTTATTCGACCAATGACCAGCCGATGCTGCCGTTCTATATTTTCTATTCGATGTTTGGCTTCCAGCGCATTGGCGACTCTGCCTGGCAAGCCGCCGACATGCGCGCGCGTGGCTTCCTGCTCGGTGCCACCGCAGGTCGCACCACATTGAATGGCGAAGGCCTGCAACACGAAGACGGCCACTCGCATTTGCTTGCTGGCGCAATTCCTAATTGCAAATCCTACGATCCGACCTTCGGTTACGAAGTCGCCGTGATCGTGCAGGAAGGCATGAAGCGCATGATGGAAGAACAGCGCGACGAGTATTACTACCTCACGCTGATGAACGAAAACTATACGCATCCGGAAATGCCGGCCGGTGCCGAACAGGGCATCCTGAAAGGCATGTACCTGTTGCAGGACGGCGGCAAGCCGAAGAAGGGCGCGCCACACGTTCAATTACTCGGTAGCGGAACGATTTTGCGTGAAGTGATTGCCGCAGCCGAATTGCTGGATAAAGATTTCGGTGTCAGCAGCGACATCTGGTCATGCCCAAGTTTCAACGAACTGCGTCGCGATGGTTTCGACGCCGAACGCTGGACTCGTCTGCATCCCGAAGCCGAAGCCCGCAAATCCTACGTCGCCGAATGCCTCGAAGGCCGCCAGGGCCCGGCCATCGCCGCCACCGATTACGTACGTGCCTTCGCCGATCAAATCCGCGCCTTCGTCCCGATGAAGTACACAGTACTCGGTACCGATGGTTTCGGTCGTTCAGATACGCGTGCGAATTTGCGTCGTTTCTTCGAAGTTGATCGTTACTACATCGCCCACGCTGCGATTGCTGCATTAGCGAGCGAAGGCAAGATGAATGCGAAAGATGTTGCACGTGCGATCAAGCAGTACAAGATTGATCCGGAAAAAGCGAATCCAATCGGGGTGTAAGGGAATCGATGAGCGGCGAGCGGGATGCAATGAATACCGATTGGGCAAATATTGATTTGCCCGATGCCTGGCCGGATAAAATCTCGAGCAATTGGCGACGCATCGCCATGGTGATTTCAAATATGGCAGGCAAGAAAGTTCAACGCGTCCAGCTGCCTGAAAACATGCCGGGGCGTGACCGACTTCCGAAATACCTGCTTCAGGAATTCCATCATTTGCCGAATGGAAATTATTCAAAAACAATTTCCCGCGGCTACGCAAATAGTTTCAATAAAGCCATGTTGGGGAGCATGACTGCAGCTCGTGCAGAAATTGCACGGCGACTCATTCCCTGCAAACGTGTTCTGGATATTGGCTGCGGTGCCGGCCATTTAACCGGTGCAATGCAGTCGGCGGGCATCAACAAGATTTGGGCATTGGAGCCATCGCCGTATCTGCTGCAGCACGCGGCACGCGATTATCCCGGGGCCAATTTCGTCCAGGGTGTGATTGAAAATAGCGGCTTGCCTTCGGCGAGTTTTGACGGAGCGGCTGCCTGCTTTGTGTTCCATGAAATTCCGCCACCGCAGGCGAATGCCGCATTGCGCGAGTTGTCTCGTTTGTTGTTGCCGGGAGCCAAACTGATTTTGGTGGAGCCATCACCGACACAGATACAGCTGTCCTATGGACAAGTGTGGCGTCGCTATGGCTGGCGCGGCATTTACTTCCGCGCATTGGCGTTACGCACGCACGAGCCCTTCGTAAAGGCCTGGCACAAGACAAATCTATCAGCCTGGTTTAATGCCAACGGTTTTACTCTGGTCGATGATGTCGACCAGATGCCATGGCGAATGATTGAAGCGCGACGCAACGACAGCTAATTCGGGCTCAGAGATCACCCAGAAAATGTGCCGCGTGGAAACTTATAAGTTCAACGAGCCGCCAAACAGGCCCAGCAAACCGATGATGATCAAATAGATGGCGACGATATAGTTTAGCAATTTCGGTTGCGCCAGAATCAGGATACCTGCGAGCAGGGCGATGATGGGTGCGAGACTGATATGCATGTTCATGATGCTTCCTTGGTTTTGAGAATTCGGAATATTTATATGTCGGAAGCCGAAACCTATCCGTGCGATAGCAAACATAGTCGTCGATTTCCAGGCCACTTCTGGCCGAGGCTTATAATGGCATAGTTTCCGATGCCGAGAGAGCCCGACTCAACCTTCAGCAGTGTTGTAGCAAACCTAATACACGTTCTAGGGGGCGGCCAATCACCGCTTTTTTACCAACCAGCACAATGGGCCGCTCAATCAAGACCGGATGCTGCGCCATGAAATTAATCCATTCATCGTCTGCGCGATTATCGTCAGGCGAAATGCCGAGTTCTTTTGCAACCGGTTCGGCAAAACGAATTAATGCTTTCGCATCGATGCCCAGTTGTGCGAGTAACTCGGTGATCGCCATTTTTGACAGTGGCGTTTCGAGATAGTTGACGATATCGACATCAACCCCATGGCCCCGTAATAAATTCAATGCAGCATTAGATTTGCTGCAGGCTGCATTGTGATAGATCACGGCTTTTTGCATCGACATGACTATTTCGTTTTTTCGATCACTTTCTGGAAACGATAGTCGTCCGAATTTTCCCAGATCATGCTCGACACTTTGCCGTTGGGGGCCAAAGCAAATTGCAAAATGCTAAAACCATAGCGGCCATCACCGAAGACGGCCTTGAAGCTATCGTAATTCCAGTGTTGTAATTCACCTTGGTTTTCCGCGCCGATGCCGGTGGTGGCTCGCAGTTTTCCGTTTTGTTCGGTGATGACAATATCGCCCCAGACCGGGTGGGAATACTTTCCGGCATAGGCTTTCAGCGGCAAGCTGGGCTTGGTATTGGCGATACGCGATTTTTCGCGACCGGTGATGGCATTGTCTTGTTTTGTTTTTGCGTCGCCATAGACTTTCAGTAAATCTGCGCTCCAATCCCGCGCGGGTGCGTCGGTGTAGAGATCGAATACTTTCAGCATGATCGCATGGCGGATTTCGACGTGGTCGGCATTGCCGAATACATAAACGCCCAGTCCGTCGTCCGGCAGCAAACCAATGATCGCCGTGCGCCCATCCATGCTGCCAGTGTGCATGGCAACGAACTTGCCACGGTAGTCTTGTAGAAACCACCCTAGGCCGTAAGCGGTCCAGCGTGGCTTGGTCAATGCCGTGCTCGGATAAAAATCATCGGCGGGAACCAGTGCCTGTGGAGAAAACAGTTCGCGAAAATTTTCTTCGCTGACCAAACGCTTCCCATTGTACTGGCCGCCTGCCAGTAAAAATTGAAGCCAGTTTCCCATGTCGCGGGCGGTTGACCATGTCGCACCGGCGGCAGGCACCGGATCAACGGGAACATCTTTGATAATTCGCAATGTGTTCGCTATTTCAAAATGTGCCGACGAACGGTTTTTGTCATTCGATGCCAGTGCTTGTGTCAGCGTGGCGTAGGAACGATTCATTTCAAGCGGCTTTAAAATGCGGGTGCTGACGAATTGTTCCCAGCTCATGCCGGAGGCGGCCGCCACCACTTCACCGGCAGCGCCATACATGACATTGTTGTACTGCCAACTGCTGCGCAGCGAGTAAGCGGGTTTTAGTCCGCGGATACGTTCAAGGATTTGTCGCGAATTGAGGTCGCCGCGTGCCCAGAGAAAATCGGCTTCGGGAAGACCAGCGTTATGTCGAAGCAAATCGCGAACGGTAACTTCTGCCGTGAGATAAGGCGTCGGCATTTGAAACCAGGGCAAATGCTTCGCAACGGGATCGTCCCACTTTATTTTTCCATCATCAACCAGCATGGCGATCGACAACGCGGTCATTGCCTTGGTCGTGGACATGATGCCGAATTGGGTGTCGGGATCGACAGCCGCTGTTTGCCCCAGAGTGCGAATTCCAAATCCCTTCAGATAAATCACTTCCCCGTCTTTGACGACAACGGCGGAAAGTCCGGGAAGCTTCCAGTCTTTCATGCCTTTTTCGATGAAGGCATCGAGTTCTTTTTCACGCGCCGGATTGTCGGTTTGCGCTTGCAGAGTGGTTGCAGGCAGTAATAAAAAACACAGCAAGATCAAGCCGGAAAGAACACGCATGCAGAACTCCAGTGAGTTATCGACTGGCGCACCGTACCACAGACTTTCGCCGGCAACAAAAAGCCCCCTGTTCTTCAACAGGGGGCTTCAGTATTGCGGAGTTGGATTATCTCCAGTTGCTCAGATTCAGAATCAGGCGGATAACGGAATCATTTGGCGAGTACCGGTTGTTGTTATGGCGGCCGTAACGGTAACGGCTGTAGTAGCCATCATCGTAGCCACGGCGGAAGCCTTCGCGGAAATAATAGTTATAGGTTCCGCGGTCCACGTAATAGCCGTGGTAACCGTAGTTGGCATCTTGGTAAGCATAGGCTTCGCGGAAATTGTAACCCCAGCGATCCATGCGGTCGGCACGGCCGGCGTGAAAGCCTTCTTCATAACCATAGTTGATGGCCTGTTGCATCAAGTCGGCCTGATAACGATTGGCGTAGTAATAATGACCACCACGGTTGTAACGATACATAATCGGCGAGTAGTTGTAAGAGCCGCGATAATAGTCGTAGCTATTATTGTTGTAATAGCGGCGTTGCTCTCTCATGCGGTCGTAATAGCGTTGTTGTGAACGATACTGTTCGTTGCGGTTTTGTTCGCGTAAGCGAGAGGTAAATAGAAGTGCCGCAGTTTGCTGGCTATCGAGATGACGACGATAATCATTTGCCTGGCGTTGTTGCTGGTTCTGCCATTGAACTTGTTGACGCTCTTGTTCTGGGCGTGGCAGTCGAGTGCGCGCGATAGGATTGTCGCGATTGTTTTCGCGGCCACGGTTTTCATTGCGGTCACGGGCTTCATCACGATTGTCGTTGCGATTCCCGACAATTTCGCGCTGGCGGGTATTTTCGCGGCTTTGGCGTTCGCGATCTGCGCTCTCGCGCTGGATAGCCAGACGTTCGGCGACAATGTTTCGCTCGGCATCCGCACGGGTATTTCGTTCGATCAGCTGACGTCTATTTTCGTCTTCGTGCGATGCTTGCTGGCGGTTACGGGTTTCTTCGCGGGCCTGACGCTGACGCTCGATTTCAGCCTGAACATTGACGTTACGATTTTCCTGCTGGCGCACGACAACCTGCTGCTCACGCGCTTCGCGTTCAGCTTGTCGAGCCTGTTGTTGTTCGGTACGTGCTTGCTCGCCACGGACGATTGGACGCTTATCACGCGCTTTTTCT
>JAYUWO010000084.1:0-5776 GCA_043753545.1 Arenimonas sp. | reverse complement strand
AAACTCAAGCATTGGTTGTCATCACGCTGGGCACTGCGCGTGATGGCCAGATCATTGATGCTGCCGAAGGCGAATCGAAGGACCATTTCCTGTTCCATTACAACTTCCCTCCATATTCGGTCGGTGAAGCTGGCCGCATGATGGGTCCAAAGCGTCGCGAAATCGGTCACGGCCGTCTCGCAAAACGCGGCGTACAAGCCGTGATGCCCACCATGGAAGGTTTTCCTTACACCATCCGTTGCGTATCGGAAATTACGGAATCCAATGGTTCCTCTTCGATGGCCTCGGTTTGTGGTTCATCACTCGCAATGATGGACGCAGGCGTGCCAATTGCTGCTCCAGTCGCCGGTATCGCGATGGGTTTGATCAAGGAAGGCAGCGATTACGCCGTGCTGTCCGACATTCTGGGTGATGAAGATCATCTGGGCGATATGGACTTCAAAGTGGCCGGTAGTCAGAAAGGCATCTCGGCCCTGCAAATGGATATCAAGATCGACGGTATCACCGAAGAAATTATGAAAGTCGCCTTGGCGCAAGCCAAAGAAGGCCGTATTCATATCCTCGGCGAAATGGCGAAAGCCATGACCGCTCCACGTGCAGAACTTTCCGAATTCGCTCCACGTCTGCTGACCATGAAAGTGCATCCAGACAAGATTCGCGAAGTGATCGGTAAAGGCGGCGCCACGATTCAAGCTATTACCAAGGAAACCGGTACCCAAATCGATATTAAAGACGACGGCACCATCACCATTGCTTCGGTCAATTTGGCCGCTGCTGAAGCCGCCCGTGCCCGCATCGAACAAATCGTTTCCGATGTTGAACCTGGCCGCATCTACGAAGGCAAAGTCGCCAAGATCATGGACTTCGGTGCATTCGTCACCATCCTGCCAGGCAAAGATGGTTTGGTGCACGTATCGCAAATCTCCGATGAGCGCGTCGAGAAAGTTTCCGACAAACTTAAGGAAGGCGATATCGTCAAGGTCAAAGTATTGGAAGTCGACAAACAAGGCCGCATTCGCTTGTCGATGAAAGCCGTTACCGAAGGTGAAGATCAAGCAGCTGCCGAAGCCTGATTTCTAACGTAAATATAGAAACAGAAAATGCGGACTTCGGTCCGCATTTTCTTTAAAGAGAAATGAAATGAAAAAAATATTGATAGCACTTGTCGTCATCGCAGGCTTGGCATTTTTTTACAAGCAAAGCCAGACCGGTGGCGTAGCGCTTCCATTTATGTCGGCGAAACTGGTAAACCCCTTGCAGCCCGGTTCCGCCTTGTATAACGACCATCAGGCATTTATCGACAAGGTAAATTCGAACGAGAAAATCGTGTCGAAATTCGGTGGTGCAATTTCCAGTAAAGGCTTGTTCGGTATTCTGAAAGAAATGCAACGACGTGGTGCCCAATCACTGCCGCGCAAGCAAATTGTTGCCCAAAACCGTGCGATGGTTGCCGTTATGGTGCGCTTGCCCGAAAGGAGTTGTGCAAAGCTGGCAAGGCCTCGTGATGATTTCGACGAACAATTGACCACGGATATGCTCGCCGCTCTAGAAAGATTGCCATCGAAATACCACAAGTCCATGACAGATTTTATTTACGACGCGATGATTGCAGACGTTGAAAATATGGCTATTATTCCGGTCAATGAAGCCAACTATCAGGCTGCTTTGCTCGATTTGCAGTACACGTATCATGGCTCCTCGGCAGAAAAAATGAACCGCGTCATGGGGAATCTTCAAGGAGCGAGTGATGAAGATGCTTGCTGGGCAATTAATTCCATGATGACGGCTGCAGAAAAAATGCCGCCGGAAAACACCGAAGCCTTGATGCGCCGCTCCTGGGGTAAATAATCATGCTCAAAACAAAAATAGCTTGGCAGGACGCAGGCTTCCGCCTTTTATTCTTGTTTGGCATGATCTGGGCCATCCCGATGAGCGTGATCGGGATGGTTGCTGGATTACTGACAATGCCTCTCGGCTCACGCCTGAAATATTCCGATCACGCATTGGTATTCTCCCGATTTCCGTTTGGCCCAGGCGGAGCCATTACTTTCGGCAATGTGATTCTCAATACCGCAAATGATCTCGATACCATCGTGACGACTTACCAGTGTCGTGCGGATGGCAATCGAAATGATTGCGTACGAATCGGCAATCACGAACGAGCGCATGTCTATCAATACATGGTGCTGGGAATGTTTTTCCTGCCGCTTTATTTCATCTGCGGCGGCATCAGCGTAAAAAATCCGATGGAGCGGGCGGCTGATCGTTATGCCATGACGGGGAAGGGATGGTGGCCCTGGTGATGCGCTATGCGTATCTGTCTTGGCGATAGATTATGCGGGGCGTCAAAAAGGACCGATAGTGAATATTTCTTCGATTAATTCGGTTTTTCTTTGCTCGCTCAAATCTTTATGCCATCGCGCAATAAGGTGTTTGTGGGGGGTCGGTTCAAAACCGGCTTCCATGAACACACCCCAGGCTCTATCGTCACCGCAATAACCAAAATAAGCTTCACACTTATCTGCAAAGTGGATAAAGCCGTAACGCATGGTTTGTAAAAGCAAGCCATTGGCAACAGTTAATTTGGTTTTTTCGGCTTCCGATAATTGTTGTAATGCATTGCCGTCAGTACAACCTCCGCCGGCCAGATACACCGTTTTGTATGGCCTGAAGTGCGCGTACGACGCTGGTATGAATGCCTTCGACGGGCTGATGTAGAAGGCGACGATATGGTGCGGAAAGTTCGGGCAATCTTGATGAAATTTCCGCTGGAAAATAGCTTGGGCGAAAACCGGCCCGTCATCCACTTCCGTTACCACGATAAAATCACGTAAAGTCGGATCAACGTCAATAAGCTTTGTGGTCATCATGGCTGGCATCTGGATTGATTGCTCGGAACAATACGGTAAACGGCAATAGGAAGATATCAAAGAAAAACATATGTCATGAAAATTCCAATACTGACCTATCATGCCAGTTCGGTTGCCGGTGATGCTTATCTCGGCAATGACCATGTTGCACTCGCGGAAGACTTGCGAATGCTGTTGCTTGGTGGCTGGCAGGTCGTTCCCTTGTCATGGGTTGTCGAGCAAAGACTTGGAATGGCAAATCGCGATCTGGCCAAGTGTGTCGCCATTACCTGTGACGATGGTTGTGATCTGGAAGTACTTGACGTTGATTATCCCGGGTGCGGAATTCAGCGAAGTTTTTTAGGCTGTTTACAGGATGCACGGAATGATTTTTCCGATTCCGGTTCGGAATTTCAGATCACCAGTTTCGTCATTGCCAATCCGAAAGCCCGCCAATTACTCGATGAAAAGTGTCTCCATTCGCTAGGCTGGATGAGCGAGAACTGGTGGCCGGAAGCTTCGAGGAATGATTTATTTTCCGTCGAATGTCATGGCTGGGATCACAACCATGACATTCTTGATAACGACGCACCTGACGGAATGTCGCGCGGTGATTTTTTCCAGGTCAATAATGAAATACGCGCCGCGTATGAAATAGATCAGGCACTGCAATATGTTAATGACCGCATTTCGCCAAAAAAATGCCGGTATTTTGCCTATCCGTATGGCCACGTACCCGAATTTCTATCTACCCATTATTTTCCGGATAATTCAAAACGCCTCGGACTGGAAGCCGCATTTGGAACAGTGGGCGAGCCGTTGGACATGAATAGTCCGCAGTGGAATTTGCCGCGCTATGTGTGCGGACATCATTGGAAATCTCCTGATGAACTTCAAAAGATTTTGGATGGTTGTCGGTAGCACAGCTAGCGAAAATAGGCTTTTCGTGATTTACCCAGAAATATTTGGAATGGCATCAATAGGATGTTCAGGGCTCGTGCCAGCAGGTAGATGGCAACTAGCAACGCCGTCAGCAAAACAAATACGCTGCCAGCAATTAGCGAGAATACTATTTTCAGGCTGTTCCATTGAAGCGCAGGATATTGCCGATTAAGGTGAACGACAAGGCGATTGTGTGTGAAAAACGTATTATTCGGGCAAGTATAAACGGCCGATGTTTCAGGCAATTCAGGAAAACCGTTTTCTGCCTTGATCGTTTTGCGACGTATTACTTGCCGGATGTTTCGGTCGGCATAGCATCCAATGGCGATTCAAAGGCGATGAAAAGTACGCAAGCTGCGCCTTTGGCACACTTGGCACTGTGCGGATGCATCGCTGGCCCATAGGCATAGGATCCAGTTTTAAGCGTCACCGGTGCCTGGCCTTCATAAGTTACCGTCAACTTGCCGGAAACCAGTACCATGCGTTCTGCCGACGAATGAGTGTGGCTGGGAATGACGGCGCCGGCGGGAACCTTGAAGAAAATATCGACATTGGGTTTGGATGGGTCACCGTGTAGCACGGCAATGCGACAGCCCTTGGGAAGAAACGAAGGACATGGCCCCCACTGAAGCTGCGGGTCGTTGAACGTGTTAGCTAGTGCCGGTTCTCTCGAAGACTCTTTGGCGACGATAAATAGACTTGCGGATAAAAACAGGGTTGACGCAATAACCGAGAGAACCTTACGCATTTCACACCTCCGGTGAGTGGATGTTGAACACTGGCGCTGACTAAGCTTCGAGATTATTACACTGAAATGGTGCAGATCTCTGATTGTGGTTCCGGAAAGGATGAATCAATAACGTTTGGGATGATCCAGGCAGAATGCCAGACACAAAAAAAGCGCCTATTCATCATGGCGCTTTTTATTTCTTCATATAGCTAGGGCGCCTGTTGAACAGAGCACCCTTCGGTTAGCAGCATGAGGCTGCGATATCCGTATGAAATGTTGGTGCCGAAGGAGAGAATCGAACTCTCACAAGGGGTTACCTCGGCGGATTTTGAATCCGCTGCGTCTACCGTTCCGCCACTTCGGCCCGAAGTGAGCGCGAATTATACCAAGTTTTTTCCAAATGTCAGCGACATTCGACTGTATCGAGACAAAGGGTTTTCTTTTTTCTCTGATACCAATCATTGCCCTGTGGCTCGAAGGTGGCGCAGTCATTCATCGCTGCCTGGTAAATATGCAGGGAAATGGCGATCTGTTTTTCATTCGGGTTGCGAATGGTGTGGTATTCGTGCGGCGGTAGCAGGCTGCCGGCAGTGCCGGTTCCTGCTGTCAGGGTTTCATGCATCGAGAAGCGATGGAGATCACCGTTTACTTCTTCCAGCTCATAGCGAACGATTTCCAAATGGCCTTGCCAGACGCCTTCCACACACCAGAGTCCGCAATGATCGTGTATCGGCGTGCCTTGGCCCGGAGCCCAGGTCATGGCCACAACACTGATGCCGGTTTTAGGGCAGGAGTGGAGCTCACGGCGCGCGTAATGGCCTTCGACCGGCTCGAATACGCAATCGGGAAGAAACACGGTCTTGTCGCGAATCAGGCGGCACAGGCCATCACGCAAGTTTGTCGTGACCGCTTCGTGGTCACCAAGTGCCAAGGCTTTCTCGATCATGCCCAGCAAGGCATCACGGCCGGTAAATGTAGGGTATTGGTCCATAGTCATAGTCATAGTCTATAACTTTGCCAGAAAGCCCGCGATCGCGGGGCTGAAACGTTCGATATCCACCAGGAAGGCATCGTGTCCCTGCGGCGAAGGCAAGGGGGCGAATTCGGCTTCGCAACCCCCTGTACGGAGGCCTTCGGCAATTTGTTCCTGTTGCTGTAGCGGGAAAAGAATGTCGGTATGCACGCCAATCGAGAGCGCTCTATCGAGCTTGATGGACGCCAGTGCGCGCATGGTATCGCCTAGGCCATAGTCGGC
>JAYUWO010000083.1:0-17370 GCA_043753545.1 Arenimonas sp. | reverse complement strand
ATTTTTTTGTCATGAATTGCCAAATGATCGCAGCAAGATGGACGCGACACCCCGGACGATAGATTATTCGCAGGTAATACCCGTATTATCCTGCGATGACCGGGGACAAGCTGTGAATACTGTCAAACAGAGTTTGGACGATTTGTCGCGCGACCTGCGCGGGCGTCCCGACGAAATCATGCTGGAAATCGGCGCCGGCGGTGAATTTCTGATCGCCCGCATCCGCGTTGCTGCCTCTGCATTGTTGCTTTTGCTGCCCGTCACCAACTTGCTGTTTGGCGGCTCTTATTACGAAAGTATCAGCGGCGCGATGGGTGCGCTGGGTGCATTTTTACTCAGCCTGCTTTGGCTGAGCCTGTCGAAACACCACCGTTTGTATCGCTGGCTGCCATTTGTGTCGGCGGCAAGCGATGTCAGCATGGTCAGCGCCGTGTTATTTCTGCTCTCCCTGAACAATCCCTCTGCCGGATTGAATAGCGTCGTGGTCTGGAGCTGCTATCCACTCGCCATCATGGCAACGTCACTGCGTAACGATGTGCGTGTCTGCATCCTGGCAGGCGCATTGGCCATCGTGCAATTCTCGTTACTATCACTTTTCATCATGCATCAGACCGATGGAATTACATCTTCCATCGACTACGGTGTCGTTACTGCCTCCAATCAAGTTCAACGCGTCGTTCTGCTATTTGCCATCAGCATGCTCACTGCCGTCGTGGTTTATCGCATGCAGATGTTGGTGCAATTGTCCGGCACCGATGGCCTGACCGGCTTGCCCAACCGGCTATATCTTAATCACCGGGTTCCACATTTGCTGCAACGTGCCAAATCCGAAAACGCCACGCTTTCGGTGGCCATTATTGATCTGGATTTCTTCAAACGCATCAACGATGACATGGGGCATCTTGTTGGCGACAGGGCCTTACGGCATGTCGTACAAATTATCCGGGATGAACTGGATGACGAAGAACCCCTGATCCGGATTGGTGGCGAAGAATTCCTGCTGGTCATGCGCATGCCGATCGGAACTGCCTGGGAAAGGCTTGAATTTTTGCGCAAACGGGTGAACGACAATCCGTTCATGAGAGACTCGGATTCGGCTCCCAGAATGCTCAGTTTTTCGGCAGGGATCGCCAGCTGCCCGCAAGATGCCAGCGATATTTCAAGCCTGCTCAAGCATGCCGACCGCCGACTAAGAGCCGCCAAGCTACAGGGCCGCAATCGAGTGATAGCTCGCGATTAAAGGCTGTTGAGCTACGCGACTTGCTCGAAACCTGTGTCTGAACTACCCTGCCACATCGCTTTGGGGATCAAAACACATGGATATTTTGAAGGGTTTGTTTGGCTTGGCTGTGCTTATCGGTATTGCGTGGATTTTCTCGAATAATAAATCGCGAGTCGATTGGAAGCTGGTTGGAACCGGCGTTTTTCTTCAAATTGCCTTTGCCGCCTTCGTCCTCCTTACGCCATTCGGCAGTTATATTTTCGGAAAAATGGGCGAGGCCTTCGTCACTTTGTTAAGTTTTACCAATGCCGGATCCGAAATGATTTTCGGCGCGCTAAGCAAACCCGACAAACTCGGCTTTATCTTTGTGTTCCATGCCCTGCCGACCATTATTTTCTTTGCTGCTTTAATGGCGATTCTTTATCACCTGAACATCATGCAGAAGATCGTCAAGGTGATGGCATGGCTTATTACCAAAGTAATGCGAGTGTCAGGCGCGGAAACCACCTCTGTTTGCGCCAGTGTGTTTATTGGACAAACCGAAGCGCCGCTGACCGTGCGCCCTTACATCAACAAGATGACTGATTCCGAATTGCTCACCATGATGATCGGCGGCATGGCGCATATCGCCGGCGGCGTGATGGCGATTTATATCGGCATGCTGGCGGGCAGCGATACGGCCTTGCAAATCATCTATGCTAAACATTTTCTCGCTGCTTCGATCATGGCGGCGCCGGCTACCTTGTTAATAGCAAAAATCCTGATTCCGGAAACCGGCACGCCGCTGACTACCGGAAAAGTCGAAGTGCACTTCGAGCGCGAAAGTAAAAACATTATCGATGCCGCTGCGGCTGGCGCGTCAGATGGCATGAGGCTGGCATTGAATGTGGCCGCGATGCTGCTGGCATTCGTTGCACTGATCGCCATGGTGAATGCGATCATTGGCTGGTTTGGCGACATCCACATGGACGGCTACAACAGCCTCAACATGATGCTCAATCAAGGCGCTGCTGCTGGTGCGGCACCAGTCAAACTCAATCTCGGCCTGATTCTCGGTTACGTACTCGCACCGATCGCCTGGGTTATCGGCATCGAGTGGGATGATGCCGTGATTGCCGGCGGCTTGATCGGACAGAAAGTGGTATTGAACGAATTCGTTGCCTATCTACAATTGGCTGCGACACCGATCGGTGACGGCATTGGTGCCATTAGTGAACACTCGCGTTTAATCCTGACCTACGCACTCTGCGGTTTCGCCAATTTCGCGTCGATCGCCATTCAAATAGGCGGCATCGGTGCATTGGCTCCGGAACGTCGCAGTGATCTTGCTCGCTTTGGTATGCGTGCTGTTTTGGGCGGCTCGATCGCTACCTTGATGACGGCCACGATCGCTGGCGTATTACTGGGCTTCATCAAGTAATCGGCTGATCCATGCATTCGCGTGTCGTGATCGTCGGGAGCTATGTGCAAGATCATGCATGGCAGGTAGATAATTTTCCGGTGCCGGGCGAAACCCGGCGCGCACTGGGTTTTTCCAGCGGCCCGGGTGGCAAGGGTTTCAATCAGGCCATTGCCTGTGTACGACAAGGCGTCGATACCATCTTCATCGGCGCCATCGGCAAGGACGCCCTCGGCGAATGTGCGAAAAACTTTGCCGCCGCCGAAAGCCTGCAAGCGTATTGGCAAATCCGTAGCGATATGCCCACGGCGGCTTCTAGCATCGTCGTCAATGCCCATGGCGAAAACATGATTGCGGTCAATCTGGCCGCCAATGAGTTTCTCGATGTCGATTTTTTGCAGTCACATGAATCGACATTCGAAACGGCCCGCATTGTCCTGTGCCAACTCGAAAACAATCTGGATGCAGTTGCATTTGCATTTGCTCTCGGCAAAAAAAATGCTGCGCTGTGCGTGCTCAATCCGGCTCCTGTACATCCCGAACTCAATCATGATCTGTTGACAACCGCGGATGTTTTGACCCCGAACGAAACCGAGTTTGCCCTGCTCTGCCAGCGCTTTACCGCTGCCGGACTTTCAGCGGATGAAGTGGCACACACTGGCGATGCCGACTTGCACCAGCTATGCCGGATGCTGGGAACATTCACTGTGGTGATTACCCTCGGCCGTTTTGGCTGTTTCGTTTCGCATGGAAAAAACCAGCGTGGGGATGAGCATCCGTTCTATCGTGTGGCACCGGAAAACGTGAAAGCCATTGATACCACGGGTGCCGGCGATGCTTTCAGCGGCGCATTGGTCGCCGCACTATGCCTGCATCCAGAAGCCCGCTTTGCAGATGCCATTCAATACGCAGGCCGGGTTGCGGCCATGTCCACCGAGACCATTGGCACCGCACCCGCCATGCCGAGCCATGCTCAGGTAAGCGCAAGATTTAGCTGAACCTGTAGGAGGGCCTTCCAGGCCCGAAAGATCTGGCGAGATTTGTCGCGCCTAAAGGACGCTCCTACAATGTCTCAATGGCGGTAAAATGGCGTCCTCAATCAAGGACCTCCCATGCTCACCCCCGAACTGCGCCAACGCATCGACACCCTGCTCAATTCCAATACCGTTGTTTTATTCATGAAGGGCTCGCCTTCACAACCGAGCTGCGGCTTCTCATCGAAAGCATCGGGAATCTTGAACGACCTGTTGGGCGATTACGCCCATGTCGACGTCTTGGCTGACGCGGAAATTCGCGAAGGCATCAAGATTTACGGACAGTGGCCGACGATCCCGCAACTTTATGTGAAGGGTGAACTAGTCGGCGGCAGCGACATCATTGATGAAATGTTTAACAGCGGCGAACTACATCAAGTGCTGGGCGTCCCTGCTCCCGTGCGTATCACTCCGGTTCTTCATATAAGTCCCGCAGCGGCCAAAGCCATCGCTCAGGCCATCGAAAATGCCGAACCCGGCGTTGCTCTACATCTCACGGTCGATGTCCGTTTTCAATCACAGTTCCAGCTCAAGCCACTCAAGGGTAATGAAATTATGGCCGAAGCAGAGGGCATCAAAGTCTATTTTGATCTGGCCAGCGCGCCGCGCGCCAACGGTATTTCCATCGACTGGATTGAGGACGTGCGTGGGTCTGGCCTGGCGATCGACAACCCGAATGCCCCGGCCAAAGTGCAATCGTTGTCGGTCGAGGCTTTGCATAGTGACCTGCAAAACTATCGCGTGATCGATGTGCGTCCACAACATGCGCGCAGCCTTGCCGAGTTTCCGCATCCACACGATGTGCTTGATGAAGACAGCTTCGAAACATTGGCCGCACTGCCCAAAGAAACCCCGATGGCATTTCTTTGCCATCACGGGAATTCCAGCCGACAGGCTGCCGAGCATTTTCGCGGTCTGGGCTTTACGCACTTATTTAATGTGGAAGGCGGTATCGACGCGTGGGCCGAGCAAATTGATAAGGCCGTACCCAGATATTGATAGTCGCTGGTTACAGTTGGTTACAGTTGGTTACATCTGGCAGCTGTAGAGCATTTACGCTAAATTTACGGTAAGCTAAATACAGTAAGTTTCAATTACCTTAAGTTATGTACTGGGAGGTTTCTATGAAATGGATATCAGTCACTCTGCTCGCACTGGGTTTGGCAGCTTGCTCCGGAGGCGGATCAGGGGGACCTGAAGGCAAGGGCGGAGCTGCAGCGGAAGCATGCGATGCCTTCGTAAAAACCAAACTGGAGGCCAAACAATTCACGCTTGACGCGAAAGCGTTGGCAGCCAGCATGAAAGAAAACCCCGACAAAAGCGTCATCCTGAATGCACCGATTATCATCGAACCAGGCCTGACCACAGAAGTGAAACAAAGCATTAAGTGCGAGGTGCGCTTCAGAGCCGATGACACACCAGAAGTTACTAACGTGACCTTTATCTGGTAAGAAATGGATTAGTGTCAAACAATAAAAAAGCCCGAGCTAGCTCGGGTTTTTTTATTGCCTTTGTTTCACGATTCGGTGTTCAAACCGGTCTACTCATCGAACCGCAAATGCTTGACCGATTTACCGTGACGGCGAATCAGCTTCAGGGCCTCGATGCCAACATTAATATGCTTCTCGACAAAATTGGTCGACACGATCTTGTCGGAAGCTTCGGTTTTCACGCCCTCGGGAATCATCGGCTGATCCGATACCAGCAGCAACGCACCGGCGGGAATGCTGTTGGCAAAACCAGTCGCAAATATCGTGGCGGTTTCCATATCAATCGCCATACTGCGGGTCTTGCGCAGGTATTCCTTGAATTCCACGTCATGCTCCCAGACGCGGCGGTTGGTCGTGTACACCGTACCAGTCCAGTAATCGTGACCCAGATCACGGGTCATGGTAGAAATTGCACGTTGCAATGCGAATGCCGGCAATGCCGGTACTTCCGGCAACAGATAATCGTTCGAGGTACCTTCACCACGAATCGCGGCAATCGGCAAAATCAAATCGCCCAATTCATTTTTTCTTTTCAAGCCACCGCATTTTCCCAGAAAAATAACGGCCTTCGGAGGCAATGCGCTTAGCAAATCCATCACGGTGGCAGCATTGGCGCTCCCCATGCCGAAGTTGATCATGGTGATACCGTCGATGGTGGCACTTGGCATCGGGCGATCACGACCCACGATTTCAGCACCGGTCAAGCGTGCAAAATGATCCAGATAACCGCCGAAATTGGTGAGCAGAACGTGCTCGCCAAAGTCCTCCAAAGCTACGCCGGTGTAGCGCGGCAACCAGTTGCTCACTATGTCCT
Organism: Arenimonas sp.; assembly: GCA_043753545.1. GTDB lineage: Bacteria > Pseudomonadota > Gammaproteobacteria > Xanthomonadales > Xanthomonadaceae > Arenimonas. The sequence continues at coordinate 11,411 of JAYUWO010000083.1, read as the reverse complement.
GTTTATCTTTCATTCTTCTCTCCTATTCCCCGCTATTTTGCCACGTTTAACCCTCCGGGCACGCCTAAAATGCCGCAGCTCCCAACATGCCAAGGCACGATGTGAAAATGATGACGAGCGTGCTCAGGGATGGATGGGCAAGGAATCATTTCTCATGCAAGGCAATAGTGTGACGAGATGCGAACTTTTTTAGAGATGTCCGTGACCTTCGTCATGTAGGCAGTGCACGCCTATCGGGTTACTGTGTCTGGTACATCGGGGAGATTACACATGCGTAAGTCCAGTCTCATCGCCACCTTGGCGATGCTTAGCTTTTCTGTTGCCGCCACCGGCAAATCCAGTCCCAGCGACACACCCTCTTCTGTCGCCAAACCTTATCCCAGCACCTATCAACGAGTCGGTTCGGCTCCCGTCTTGATTCGCAATGCCACCGTTCTTACCGGTACCGGCGAGCGTCTCGACGGTGCAGATGTACTGATGAGTGACGGAAAAATTGCCGGGGTCGGAAAAAATCTGGATGCGCCCGACGGCGCGACAATTGTTGATGGCGCCGGCAAATGGGTCACGCCTGGCATCATCGACTCTCACTCGCATCTGGGCGTTTATCCCAGCCCCGGCGTGAGTGCCCACGAAGACGGCAATGAACTCACTAACCCGGTTACCTCCAATGTCTGGGCCGAACATTCGGTCTGGCCGCAGGACCAGGGATTTGCTACTGCACTTGCTGGCGGTGTGACCTCTTTATTGGTATTACCCGGTTCCGGCAATTTGATTGGTGGCCGTGGCGTCGTGTTGAAAAACATGTACGGCACCAGTTACCAGCAGATGAAATTTCCCGATGCGCCGCACAGCATCAAAATGGCCTGCGGTGAAAATCCAAAACGGGTTTACGGAAGCAAGGGCTCATCGCCTTCTACCCGCATGGGCAATGTCGCCGGTTATCGCGCCGCTTTCATTGACGCCAAGGGATACATGAAGAGTTGGGATAAATACAATGCCGGCGGCAAGGAAAGAGGCACAGAGCCCACACAGGACCTGCGACTTGAAACCCTCGCCGGCGTGATGCGCGGCGATATCCAGGTGCAGATTCATTGCTATCGTGCCGACGAAATGATTCTGATGATGGATCTGGCGAAAGAATTCAATTTCAAGATCGCCTCGTTCCACCACGCCGTGGAAGCTTACAAAATCGCGCAACCTCTCGCCGATAATAATATCTGCGCCTCGATGTGGGCCGATTGGTGGGGCTTCAAGATGGAGGCCCTCGACGGCATTCAGGAAAATATCGCGATGGTCGACCACAAGAAAAACAGCTGTGCGATCGTCCATTCGGATTCTTCCGAAGGCATTCAACGCCTAAATCAGGAAGCAGCAAAAGTGTCTGCGCGCGCCAGTGCCCTTGGCATGAATGGCAGCCCGGAAAATGCGATGCGCTGGCTTAGCTTGAATCCTGCCAAAGCACTCGGCATCGACAAAGTCACCGGTACGCTTGAGGAAGGAAAAATGGCTGACGTGGTGCTGTGGAGCGGCACACCATTCAGCGTGTACGCCAAGGCCGAAAAAGTATATGTCGATGGCGCCTTGTTGTTCGATATCGACAATAAAAAATTACAACCGACGTCGGACTTTATGCTCGGACAGGGAGCTAACCCATGAAAAATTTAATCTTGATTGCCTGCCTGATCGCCACGCCGGCATTCGCCCAAAACGTCCTGATTAAAAACGCGACGGTGCATACCGCCGGCACACGCGGCAGCCTGAAAAATACCGATGTTCTGGTACAAGGCGGCATCATTCGTGCGATCGGCTCCAATCTTTCTGCGCCAGGTATTGCCAGTGTCGACGCCAAAGGCAAATCGCTGACGCCAGGCTTGTTTGCCGGCCTCGGCGATATCGGTCTCGAAGAAGTTTCGGCCGAAAAAAGCACCGTGGACAGCACCTTCAGAATGACTGATGGTGCGGGCGGACAAATGCGTCCCGAGTTCGACGTGGTGCCTGCTTTCAATCCCAATTCCATGCTGATTCCCGTTACGCGTCTGGAAGGATTCACCTTCACTGCCTTGAGTGCCAATGCCGGCAGCAGCCTGCTTGGCGGACAGGGTGCAATCATGCGATTGAACGGCAAATTCGAAGACCCGATTGGTTCGCGTATTTTATTCGCCAGCATGGGTAGCGGTGCCGACGAATTGAGCGGAAGCTCACGCGCAGCACAATTCATGCTGCTGGATCAGGCCATTCGGGAAGCACGCGGTTTGTCGCCGTATGATTATCGACAAGCCCTGCTCACTCCGGCAGGGCGTGAAGCCATGAATAAATTTTTGCTGGGTGGACGCACCGTTTTCAACGTCGAACGTGCTTCCGATATTTTGCAAGTACTGAAGTTCGCGAAAAAGAACGGCATGCGCCCCGTCATCGTGGGTGGCTCGGAAGCGTGGCAAGTTGCCGCACAGCTGAAAGCGGACAATGTCATCGTGTTCGTGGATGCACTGGAAAACCTGCCATCGAGCTTTGATAAAATCGGCGCGCGAATGGACAATGCCGCACTGCTGCAAAAGGCCGGCGTCCGCGTTGGCTTGTTTCGCGCCGATGATGCTTCTCAAAATGCCCGCAAGGTGCGCCAGGTGGCAGGCAATGCCGTGTCCTACGGCATGTCCTGGGAAGCAGGACTAGCCGCCATCACCAGCGTGCCGGCCGATGCCTTTGGCGTAGGCGATAAAGTGGGTCGCATTGACGTGGGCTTGATTGCGGATCTGGTGTTGTGGAACGGCGATCCGCTCGAAGTCAACGCCTTCGCTGAACAGGTGTGGATGAGTGGATCGGCGATGCCGATGAAATCAAGACAGACCGAATTGCGCGATCGTTACATGGGTGAAGAAAACAGCTTGCCGCGCGCTTATCGGAAATAATGCTGTGTGCTTCCCCTCTCCCTCTGGGAGAGGGTGCGCCGAAGGGGCGGGTGAGGGTACGAACACGCCGGATATCAAAGTTAAAAATCAAGCGTAATTTCACCCTCTCCCCCAGCCCCTCTCCCGTTGGAGAGGGGAGCCATCAAATTCAAACTACACGCGAGAAAAATATGAAACTTCACCTGCTTGCCACTGCCATTCTTCTTACTTTTTCTACCGGCAGCTTATCCGCTGCGGATAAAAAAGATACTCCGAAATGGGATGTCAATGCATTCCACAAAGGCGCAAAAAGTATTTCCTTTTCGACTGACGAAGGCACCTGGCTGGATCTGGATGTCAGTCCCGATGGCAATACGATCGCCTTTTCGATGATGGGTGATATCTACACATTGCCTATCAATGGCGGCGGCGCAATTCGCATCAGTTCCGGCCCTGCCTATGATGTGCAGCCGCGTTTCTCGCCCGACGGCAAACAAATCGCGTATACCTCGGACCGTGCGGGCGGCAATAATTTGTGGCGCATGAATCGCGACGGCTCGGATGCGAAACAAGTGACGAAGGAAAGTTTCCGTTTGCTCAACAATCCGATCTGGACTCCCGATGGCCTGTACCTGATCGGTCGCAAACACTTCTCCTCTGAACGCTCGCTCGGTGCTGGCGAGTTGTGGATGTACAACCTGAAAGGCGGCAGCGATGGCCTGCAATTGAACAAACGCAAGAACGACCAGATGGATCTTGGCGAGCCTGCCATCAGTCCGGATGGCCGCTATGTTTATTATTCAGAAGACGTCAGCGATGGCGACACCTTTTCGTATAACAAGAATGTCTATGGCGTTATTTATGCGATCAAACGCCTGGATCGAGAAACTGGCGAAGTCCGTACATTGATCTCGACACCTGGCGGCGCGATTCGTCCGCAACCCTCGCCCGATGGAAAATCGCTGGCCTTCGTGAAACGCATTCGCGACAAATCGGTGTTGCATGTTTTGGATTTGCAATCCGGTGCCACACGCCCGGTTTGGGATGGTTTATCGCATGACCAGCAGGAAGTCTGGGCAATTTTCGGTCCGTATCCGAATTTCAACTGGACGCCGGATTCGAAAAACGTCGTGATTTGGGCACAGGGCAAACTGTGGCGCGTCGACATGAAAAGCGGTGCACAAACCGCCATCCCGTTTACTGCCACCGTGCAGCAAACGCTTGTGAAACCGCTACGTTCCGCCTATCGCGTCGACGGCAACAGTTTCACCGCGAAAATGATTCGCGATATCGCGAGCAGCCCGGATAAAAACAGTATCGTGTTCCATGCCGTCGGCAAACTCTGGAAGAAATCCCTTCCGAACGGCACGCCGGTCCGCCTGACTTCCGATGCTACGCAATTTGAATACCAACCCGCCTACCGCAGCGATGGCAGAAAATTGCTGTACACCACCTGGTCCGATGAAAATCTCGGCGCCATTGTCGAGCTGGATTTGGCTTCCGGTCAAAGCCGCAAACTCACGAGCGAACCTGGCTACTATTACGGCCCGCGCTATTCGAATGACGGCGCACGTATTTTGTACACCAAGCAATCCGGTAGTAGTTTGACCGGGGGGCTCTGGAGTGGCGAGCGCGGCATCTACGTGATGGATGCGCAGGGTAAAAATAGTTATCGCGTCATGAAAAGCGGCAGCGATCCGCAGTTTTCACCCGACGGCAAACGCATTTATTTCATGACTGGCGGCGGCTTGACGAAAAAACTGCAAAGCATCGGTATCAATGGCGAAGAACCCCGCGATATTTTCACGATGAAGTATCCCGATTTCGTCAGTATCAGCCCGGATGGAAAACACGTTGCGTTCACCGAGTTGTATCAGGCCTATCTCGCACCGATTCCGCAAACCGGCGGCGTGGTCGAATTGTCGAAAGACATCACTTCCCTGCCCATCACCAAACTCAGCACCGATACTGGTGCTTACATCCATTGGTCGCATGATTCGAAATCCCTGCATTGGCTCGTGGGTGATCGGTATGTGTCGCGCGGCATTGCCGCCGGTTCGGCCGATACCGGCGTCAGTCTCGGCTTGACTGTGGCTACCGACAAACCCGCGGATGTGTTTGCCTTTACCGGGGGCCGTGTAATCACCATGCGTAATGCACAAAGCCAGCAGGAAGTCATCGAAGACGGTGTTGTCGTCGTGCAGGGTTCGAACATTGTCGCGGTTGGAAAACGTGGCGATGTCGCAATTCCGCAAAACGCGAAAGCCATCGATGCCTCCGGAAAAACCATTTATCCAGGCATCGTCGATGCCCATGGCCATGGCAACCATTTTGGTGGCGGTGTTATGGCGCAAAGAAACTGGGCTTATTACGCCAATCTGGCTTTCGGCGTGACCACATTGCATGACCCGTCAGCCACCACCGAAATGGTGTTCTCGCAATCGGAATTGCAAAAAACGGGTGAACTGGTGGGCCCGCGCGTGTTCTCGACCGGTACCATCTTGTACGGCGCCGATGGCGATTTCAAAGTCGTCGTCAATTCACTTGAAGATGCCCGCAGTCATTTGCGTCGCTTGAAAGCCAACGGTGCATTCAGCGTAAAAAGTTATAACCAGCCACGTCGCGACCAGCGTCAGCAATTGAACCAGGCAGCAAAAGAGTTAAACATGCTGGTGGTGGAAGAAGGCGGCAGTACCTTCAATCACAATATGACGATGATGCTCGATGGTGTTACCGGCATCGAACACAATATTCCGGTTGCACCGCTTTATCGGGATGTCGTTGAAACCTGGCGTCAAACCGATGTTCGTAACACGCCGACCCTGATCGTGAATTACGGCGGCTTGAACGGTGAATATTATTGGTACGACCGCAGTAATGTCTGGGAGGACAAGAAGCTCAACAAGTTCTTCCCGCAGCAGGCACTGGATGCTCGCTCGATCCGTCGTGAAACCGGTCCCGAATGGGATTACTACCATGTCGAAGTCGCCAAAGCGGCCAAGAAAATGCGCGACGCCGGCATCAAGATCCAGGTCGGCGGTCACGGACAATTGCAAGGTCTGGGCACCATTTGGGAAATGTGGATGCTGACCCAAGGCGGCATGACACCATGGGAAGCATTACGTGCCGGCACAATTGATGGTGCCGATTACATTGGTTATTCGCAAGACCTCGGCTCACTGGAAGCGGGCAAACGCGCCGATCTGGTGGTGGTCAATGGCAATCCGCTGGAAAACATTCAGGCCACGGCCGACACGGCGATGGTGATGGTCAACGGCCGCTTGTTCGACACTGGCACAATGGCGGAAATCGGTGGACAGCAACGTCCTGCGCCGACATTCCATTGGCAGCGTACCGAAGGTGTTTCCGGTGAAAGCATTGGACTGGAACATGGTCCCAGTGCTCACGCGGATAGCGATTGATTTTTTAGTACCGCAACAAAAAAATCCCGGCTTCGGCCGGGATTTTTTTTGCAGGCTGAACGTCAGTCGTCTATGACGCCGCGAAAATTCCTGCCGCACAATTATGCTCAATTATTGCTGCTAGTATTGAATCAGGTTCACTCGCAGCGCAGACCGCTAGCGTCACATCAGGATCGAGAACATCATGGCCACCCGTTACTACATCCGTCTTCCAGAACCTTCTAAAGCACGTGGTAAAGACCCCGATCTCGCTTTCAAAAGCGAAGGTGGCGAAGGCTTCGCTGATGAGCTGGAAAATGCATTGCGCACGCCGGAATTATTCGAACGCTGGAAAGCCAAGCAGGAAGAACCCGACGAAGTAGATCAAAGTTTCGGCGCCGTGGATTTAAATTCGACTGTCACGGCTACCCATCATGATTTGTATATTGATCTGGTGGTAGTGACATCGCTGCCGGGCTCGGTGTTCAAGCAGCGTTTGAGATTGTTGGCTGGCAGTAACTGGCAATTGAGTGATGTGAAGGCGGCGTAATTGCTATCGTAGGAGCGTCCTTTAGGCGCGACAAAATCTGGCGTAATTTATCGCGCCTAAAGGACGCTCCTACGACATTCAATACGCGAACTCGCGAAACACCTGATCCACCGATTGATTCCAGGCACCGTGATACAACTCCAGCTTACGTTCGGCCGGCGTCTGATTAGCCATCGCAAATTCGATCAGCGGTTCGATAAATACCGCTTCACTGGCACCAGTCGAATTCAATCTGTTACGGCGTTGCAAGCCCATGCCGGAAATCTTCAGTGCTTCGAGTGCGAGTTCTCGCAAGCTGTGATTTCTAAACGGCACTTTGAAACCCATTTTAGGCACGTTGTCGCGCAGATGATTGCGTTCCGCCATGGTGAAATCCTTCACCAGATCCCAGGCGGCATCGAGTGCGGTTTCGTCGTAGAGAAGACCAACCCAGAACGCAGGCAATGCACACAAACGATTCCACGGTCCGCCATCGGCGCCGCGCATTTCCAGATATTGCTTCAATCGTACTTCCGGGAATGCCGTGGTCATGTGGTCGGCCCAGTCTTTCAGGTTCGGCAACACGCCCGGCAAATTCGGCAACTCGCCTTTCATGAAATCACGGAAGCTCAAGCCGGCACAGTCGATATATTTACCTTCGCGATAGGTGAAATACATCGGCACGTCGAGCAGATAATCGACGTAGCGTTCAAAACCGAAACCTTCGTCAAAAACAAAATCCAGCATGCCGGTGCGATTTTTATCGGTATCGGTCCAGATGTGCGAGCGATAACTCAGATAACCATTCGGCTTGCCTTCGGTAAATGGCGAATCGGCAAACAAGGCAGTTGCTATCGGCTGCAGTGCAAGCGACACGCGAAATTTCTTGATCATGTCGGCTTCTGAAGCGTAATCGAGATTCACCTGCACGGTGCAGGTGCGGGTCATCATATCGAGACCGAGCGTACCGACTTTCGGCATGTAATCGCGCATGATTTTGTAACGGCCTTTCGGCATCCACGGCATTTCATCGCGTTGCCATTTGGGCTGAAACCCCATGCCGAGAAACCCAAGCCGCAATTCATCGGCGACCGATTTCACTTCAAATAGATGATTGGCGACTTCACAGCAGGTCTGATGGACATTTTCGACCATCGCACCGGAGAGTTCGAATTGTCCGGCCGGCTCCAGCGTGACAGAAGCGCCATCACGAGTGAGCGCTATCAATTTGCCGTTTTCTTCGTAGGGCTGCCAGCCGAAACGCATCAAGCCACGCAGCATGGCTTCGATACCGCGATCACCTTCGTAAGTGGGTGCTCTCAAGTCATCGAGTCGAAAACCGAATTTCTCATGTTCGGTGCCGATCCGCCAGGCCGATTCAGGCTTGTTGCCCTTGGCATGAAACGCGACCAGTTCTTGCTTGTTCTGGATGACTTGTTCAACCACATTGCTGGGACCGGACATAGAAAAATCTCGATAGGTGTTGCGCATAGGTGTGGGCTAGACTCTACAATCACAAGCCAGCCATCAAGCCCGAGTTTACCCCAAGCATGCGTATTATTTTGTCAATCCTATTGCTGCTGATCACGACTCCGGTTACCGCACAAACACTCGAACGCGGGAATGGCCCGGAACCCTCAACGCTTGACGCCCACAAATGCCCCGAAGTCGCCTGCGGAAATATTCTTCGTGATTTGTACGAAGGCCTAGTAGCAAAAGATGGCAAAGGCAACTTGATTCCGGGCATGGCCCAACGCTGGGAAGTTTCCGATGATGGCCGCACATGGACATTCCATCTTCGTGAAAATTTGCGATGGAGCAATGGCGAGCCGTTAACTTCAAACGATATCGTGAAAAGTTTCCAGCGTGCATTTACGCCGATGACGGCGGCTCCTTTTGCCGAACATTTCGAAGCAATCGAAAATGCCGGTGAAATCATGCGAGGTGAAAAACCACCGTCTTCCCTGGGTGTTACTTCTTCAAATCCGAAGACCATCAGCATCAAGTTGAAACGCAGCGCCGCACTGCTCCAATTGCTCACGCTGCCGACAGCCTACCCGGTGTATCTGCCCGGCATCGAACAATTTTCAGCACAGCACACCCGCCCCGGCAACCTGGTCAGCAATGGCGCTTACCGCTTGCAGGAATGGACGCCGCAATCATCCGTCAAGCTGGGACTGAATCTGAATTTTCGCGAACCTGCCAGCATCCGGAATGTTCGCTATCACGTTACTGAAGATGCTTCGAGCGAATTGAAACGGTTTGAATCCGGCGGACTGCACATTACCGAGACACTGCCGCCGCAATCGTTACCTGCATTGAAAAAGAAGTTCGGCGGACAATTACGGATCTCACCTTACCTCGGCAGTTTCTGGCTTGGCTTCAATCTTACGCAGCCACCGCTAAAGAATAATCGCGCACTGCGGGAAGCCTTGTCGCTGGCCATCGATCGCGACAAGCTGACTCGATATGTCACCGGCTTCGGCGAGCAGCCAGCTTACGCGCTTGTGCCACCAGGGACTGCCGATTATTCTCCCGTCGCATTGAAGTGGTCGAAACTCACGCAGACGCAACGCGAAAATCTGGCGCGTAAAAAACTGATTGAAGCCGGTATCGATAAAAACAAGACCATTGAAATCGAATTGCGCTACAACACATCGACACCGCATCGTCGCCTATCGCTGGCAGTTGCCGCCATGTGGCGCGACGTGCTCGGCATCAAAGTCAGATTGCGAAACGAAGAATGGAAAGTCTTCGTCAATAATAGAAAACAGAAAACCATTACCCAAGTATTTCGCGGCGGCTGGATTGCCGACGTTAATGACCCACGAAATTTCCTGTCCAACTTTCAATCGGACAATGTGGTGAACTGGAGTGGCTACCACGACAAGAAATATGATGCCCTGATGCAACAAGCCGATCTTGCCAGCACGCCGCGACAACGTGCAGCATTGATGCAGCAGGCCGAAATCCACTTGCTGTCCGAACATGCCGTGATGCCCGTGTATTTTTATGTCTCCAAACATCTGGTCAGCCCGCAGGTACAGGGCTATGACGCCAATCTGCTGGATCACCACCCTTCCCGCTTTCTTCGCCTGAGTGATGCGACAAGATGAAGGTTTGGGCATCCCGCATTCTCGAAGCCTTACTGACGCTATGGTTGCTTGCGACTTTATGTTTCTTTCTATTACGCAGCGCACCCGGTGGCCCGTTTGATAACGAAAAAACCGCGCCGCCGGAAGTTCAGGCGGCGCTCAATGAACAGTATCGTCTCGATCAGCCGCTGCTATCGCAATACAGCGCATGGCTCGGCGATGTCATGCAAGGCGATCTCGGCCCATCGTTTCAATATGCCGATTACCGTGTGACCGAATTGATTGCCGGCAGTTTTCCGATAACGCTGATCAATGGCAGCGCCGCATTATTGTTGTCGTTGCTCATCGGCATACCACTCGGTGTCTGGGCCGCATTACGGTCCGGCAGCTTGCTCGATCGTATCTTGATGTTTACCGCAGGGCTGGGTTTGTCGATTCCTAAATTCGTGATCGCTCCGATTCTTATTTTAATTTTTGCGGTAACGTTGAAATGGCTGCCGGCAGGCGGCTGGAACAATGACTGGCAAAGTGCGTTGCTGCCGATTATCGCGTTGTCGCTGCCGAATCTTGCCTATTGCGCGCGGCTGACCCGTGCGAGCTTGCTGGAAGTGTTGAGCGCCGATTATTTGCGCGCCGCCAAAGGCCGCGGATTCTCCGGCGCCAGATTATTGTTTCGTCACGCGTTGAAACCTGCCTTGCTTCCGGTCGTCGCCTGGCTTTCACCGGCATTGATCAATGTCGTCAGCGGATCAGCCGTGGTCGAACAGGTGTTCGGCATTCCCGGCATTGGGCGCTACTTCGTACAAGGCGCCTTGAATCGTGATTACACACTGGTACTCGGCGTGGTGCTTTGCATCGGCACCGCGATCGTGATTATCAATGCGCTGGTGGATGCACTGCGCATGAAAATGGATCCACGCTTGCGGGACAGTTAGGTTCCGAGTTGCAACCAATTGGCCACAACACCCCGCGCTTCATCCACACCCAGCTTGGTTTCGGATGAAAACAATTGCACCGACGCGGTACCGGCAAGCTGTGTCTTCACTTCGCGAATGGTTTTGGTTTGTTCGCCGCGCCCGATTTTGTCGGCCTTGGTCAGCAAAATATGGGCCGGCATGCCGCGCCGAAATGCGTAGCTCAGCATGCCCTGATCAAACTCGCGCATCGGATGACGGATATCCATCACGATAATCAAGCCGGCCAAAGCCTGGCGGGTATGGAAAAATTCGTTGATGAATTCCTGCCAATGCACGCGCAGGTTTTCCGGCACCTTGGCATAGCCATAACCGGGCAGATCGACCAGATGCTTTTCCGGGGCGACCTGAAAATAGACAAGTTGCTGGGTACGACCGGGTGTTTTGGACGTCCGCGCCAGACTATTCTGGTTGCACAAGGTGTTGAGTGCGCTGGATTTGCCGGCATTCGACCGGCCGGCAAAGGCGACTTCAAAACCGGAATCGGTGGGCAATTGACTCGGTAAGTGGGCGGCAAGCCGGTATTC
>JAYUWO010000082.1:0-47568 GCA_043753545.1 Arenimonas sp. | reverse complement strand
TTGCTTGAATGTCTCAAGCACTGCGTTGCCGGTTGCGGATGTAATCTTATGGCGCACCGAATAAATTTTGGAAAGAAGCCCAAATAAGCATGACAGCAGTAGAAGCATGCCGCATGTTAAGAAACCGGCTTGCGAAATTATTGGAACAAGCTTGTCCGCATTGCCTAATAGAAAAGAGGCAATTGCAGCCGCGCCAACCAGCAACCAAGTTGAGAAACTCTCAATTGGTTCGCGAGCGAGATCTGACGCAGCAAACATTGATGAAATGATGGCGTTCTCGGCGTTCTCACGCGCGAGAAGATTCCATCGGTGTAAAGGTTCAGTTTGCGGATCTTCTGTCATAGCAATCTAACAATCAAGATAATGGACCGACGCGCCGGATGATAACTCGCTTGAATCTAATGTTTCCACGGACCCTTGATTGAGTTAGCGTCGCGTGAACTGAACTGACGAAATTGCTAGCCACATGACTACACCAAGTACTGAAACCACAAAGAGTACGGTGCAAATAAGCCACAGCGTTGGTCTGTAAAGTGACAATACACCAAGTGATGCAGAAATTGCCGGCAACAACAGCAAGCGATTGCCAGCCCAACGATGAAGCTCGGCGACATTTGAAACCCGAGAATAGTCGACGATATTAAGGATTTTTCCATTGCCGGAAAACCTAACAGCCAAGGCGATAGCAAGGAGAATGGGGGTTGCGATAAACGGTGCTATAGCATACATCTATTATTTTCTCCCTTGGCCGCTAACAACCAAAGTAGGGTGGCGACGCACCGGATGTGAAACTTGAAACCAGTATTTTCACGGAGGGGCTCTTCGCCCGCTTTCGCTGACAGAGTTAGGCGTCGTCAAGCGGATGAAGAAAGTAAAGCTATATTGCAGGGTTTTGGTCGAGCGAACGTGCTTGGCCATGTGGAGTTGTTGCCTACTGCGCCCCGCCAACCTTGGTAAAATCGGCCGTCGGGACGAACCCTAGTATATAGCCGTCATGAATGTAAACCGCCGTCCAGCCATTCTTGTAGCGAGTTACTTCCCAGACTACTTGGCCCTTCCTGAGAAACGTAATCCCGCCAGGTGCATAGTCCGGCCTGGCGTGGAATGTCACGGGCGACTTAATAACGACTCGCGTGAAACCTACATATGGCCCACTCATGCTGGATTCGAGATTGCTGATCGCAGAGCGAATGCCCGCCCTTGCAGCGACGATTTGGTGATAGGCGTACTTGCCTGGATCTTTTTCAACTCCGGCCCCACTGTTGTAGGCGATCCCAAGCTGGACGTGTGCTTCGACGTGACCCAATTCAACGGCTCTTTTCAACAGTTTAAACTTTGCAGCATCGTACTTTGAATCGTTTGAGAGAACGTCGGGCCATTGCATCTGGTTTGCCCACCAATACAGACCGTCCGGATACTCTAACTCGGCACTCCGCTTGAGTGCGCGCAAGGCTGCGTACTTTGAGGCAAGGTTGTGTTCTGGGTCTCTCTCGTACTTTTCGTTAGCTGCCAGCCACAATTCGAACTGTCGCTGTCCTTCCGAGATCGTAGGCTTTCTTGGGGCGGCTTCCTTTGACATTAGGTTATTTTTTACCGGCGCGGCATAAGCCGTGCTCGCCACTAGAATTACCGAAGCAAATGCTATCGTCGCGGCCAATGATTTGAGATCCATGCACTCTCCAATTTGTTGTGTGTTTGGGACGACGATTGATTTATAAGGGGGATTAGCAGTTTAGTGATTGTGGCGCCTAACAACCAAGATAAGGGACCGACGCGCCGGATGACGGTTCGGATGAATCTAATCTTTCCACGGCGGCCCCCTTGAGCGCGTAGTTAGAGGCCGCGACTGTCACGGTGCTCTCGTTGCCCCCATAGCAAATTCTATAAGCCAACCAAGGATGCTAGGAATGGCCTTTGGGAAAACAAAACCAAAAATCGACAGGGCTGCTGTAAACCAGATGAAATAGTTAATTGGAATGACAGAGTCAGAAACAAAAGCATACTTGCTATTGAATAGAAACCAAAGAAAAAGGCAAACCGGAACGGAAACTAGAAGTGACCCAAAAGCAGCGGATAGACGGCCAGGGAGTGAATTCTCAGTATCTTTGTATTTGCTATGACCTGCTTTGCGCACTACTAGCCTCTAACAACTGGATAAGACTGCTATTGGGGTGCAGCAAGGATAACGTAACTGAAAGCCCGCCAACAATGCAGCGAGGTCGGCAAAAGGGATCAGATTGCTAAACATGGCGAGATGCATATCAAATTAGGAAAATTGTCTGTTACACACCACTTTGACCCGGGGATTGAATCAGCACGATATCTTTGGATGCATAATTCAGCCGGCCGCTTTGGCCACAAACAGAAAGGCCTTTGCCGTCATCTCGAAGTCAAGCTCCTTAAGGGCGCACCGCTTTGGCCGGAAGCGGTCGGTCAATACCAGCATTCCCCTCAAGGTCAACCGGCGCCGAGGGTCAAGTCACCCGGAAAATGCAATTAATCATCATAGCTAACTAAAACGAGTCCGGCACTGCAAGTAGTTTCCCATAATTATATGGGTGTTAGCGCAACGGACTTCCTGACAAGTTCACTGGATCAAAACTAAATACATGCTCCATTGGGCTGTCTCGGCATCGACCTATGATTCTCCCTGGAAAATCTGTTCGTCCATTTGAAAGTTCGACTGTGCCCGCACATTTTGTGCAGGTAGACGAGTATCGAACAAGGCTTAGCCAACCCGATACCTTTTTATCTTTATTCTTGATTAATCTCAGCTGACCAAATAGTTGATCAGCAGGCAGTAAGCTATCTGGGGCTATCGTGATTCGTCGCTCCGGCAGTTCCAGCCAAGGCCGCATCTTCCAGAGCATTCCAATTACGATGATCCCAGATATAAGGATCAAACAAAGATCTCTTCCTGTAACAGGAGTTGGATGGTTAATTACCAATAGCGTGAATATCACCGATGAAACAATGAGCAAGAATCCAGACAACATGACGCTCACGACAACCCAGCCACGCCATGATCTCAATTGCACAGGTTTGCCTGGCAACAGCCACCTCCACCAAATAATTGCTCTTAAATGTTCTTCGGTGTAGCGAAGCGAATTAGTGGCAGCAACTTCATGCGGCTCTTCATCTTCTATTTCTTTGGACAACACGTGTATTTCGGAAAAGCCAAAACGGAAGCGATTCGGGTTACCTCGTCCTCCACCTGGCTGAGTAATAAGCACTGGGCGACGCGTTAAACCATTTGCAACCAACTGGTCCGTTCTAGCCTCCTCTCGAGCATCCCACCATTGGCCTAGCTGGCTTAGCGTCAACCACTTGCCTACGGGTTGATGATCTGCGACTTTTCGATTTGTTTGCGATGCGATTATTTCGCGCATTTCTTCCATCTCGCAAAAAGGGGGCTGCTCGCCACGAAGCAGGCATTTCTCCGTCTGTTCTACCAATTCAGCAAGAACGTGTGCACTTCGATTATTGCCGCCGTCTTTGAGGAGCCATTCCCCGAGCCAGCGAATACTTAAAAGCTCCGGATTCCCTGAATCGGTATGTTTAAGACTGTTTTGATCCATTCCAAACCTCGATTGTTGCCTTTCTATTTATTTTGAAAGGAAACGTCACATGCGCCAAGACCTGTTGCTTCCCCCTTCTGAGAGCAGCCAATTACAGATTATCACCCATCGCTATGGACACACTTCGCACCGGTCTTTCCCGAACCGACTGAAAGTTCCCTACGGACTTCGCGATGGAAGAATGTGGGCGGTTCGGAATGTTCCAGCCGGAATAGCCTGCGGTTGCGTCTGCCCAGCCTGTGGCCATCGGTTGGTGGCCAAGGCAAAAAACAGTAAATACCGGAAACCCCACTTTGCACATTATAAAGACGCAGAATGCCGGGCTGGATTCGAAAGCTCCATCCATCGCATGGCCAAACAATTGATTGCCGACCAGCTGGCTCTGACCTTGCCCGCCTGGGATGGTGAACACGATATGCCAAATCCATCGGTTCTAATTGATGACAGCGGCATGATCCTTCACGGCAGGCGAGTTGAATGGCCCGCCCAGAGAAAGTCTGTGACTAATGTCCGGCTGGAAGAGTCGCAAGGCGACTATATTCCCGATGTCATTGCAGAAGACGATGAGGGCACACTCCTGATCGAGATTCGAGTCACCCATGCAGTGGATGAGGTCAAGCGGCGCCGTATCCAATCTGAAGGTAGGCGACTCATTGAAATCGACCTGTCGCGCATTAAACCGGAACATGCGATGGACCCCCATAGTTTTGAACACGAGGTTTTGGAGAATGTCGCGAATCGGAAATGGTTGTCCTGCCCGACGCTGGCTGAAGTCTGGCGCGAAAGGTTAAGGGATCTCAAATTGGCCCTTGCAGAAAGAAACAAGGAGATTGCCGAAGCCAGGCGATTAGCAGAGGAAGAAAGGAAGCAACTGGATCAAGAGTGGCTTGAAGCAAGAGCCTCCTCGGCGATCAAATTGGCCAAGCGCGAAGAATTTCGACAACAGCTGCGAAAAAAATGCCAAAACGAATTATCAGCACTGGCTGATCTCACCTCCAACGAAACCCGCGAAAAGCGATTGGCCTATTTTCATAAAAGAGACCAGGACAAGATTTCCTGCCTGGTGGGCTCGATACAAAATGAGTTAGTCCGAGAGCACCTTCTGCAATTCCATCCGGACTCCTGGATCTACGAAGCACATCCGGCGCTATGGCAAGTCGCAGTGTATAACCACTTTATAGTTAGCCGGAAAGCTGGTGATCGCTTTAACCAACGTGACGTAGCCCATTGGGTTCGCCACCAATATGGATTTCAGAAGTCGCTATACACACTATTTCTTGCCCAATATTCAGCTCGTAGCAGCGCAAGGCGTGGCGGCATCGATAAGAACAGAATTTCAGCTTGGTACTTTACCGAGGCCGAAAATTCCCATATCCCACATTTCTACAAGCCCGTGAATTGGTTCATTGGAAGACTAAGTGACATTGGCTTACTGGCATTTGTCCCTAACATTATTGGCGAAGTGGTCATTTTGAAAGACTGTGCGGGTACTGGCCTACCTTAAACTACAACCGTGTTTACTTTGTGGCAACTGCACACTGTCAATTTAGATGTCCACTTATGCCGGAGCTAGGGCCGGCGTTCTACTCCAGTAGTTGAGTTTTAGGGCAAGATCTGTTTTTCCGTGAAGACCAGCACCAGCACAGTCGTTCCATATGACGCCGGTATGCCTTCTTCTTAGACGAATAGCTTTAATATCTGGAAAAAGCACTTGGTTTGGAGAGTAATCCATGTATCTGGCTCAATTGACTATCACCAATTTTCGCAAATTGAGCAGTGCCGAGCTGTTCTTTCAGCCCGGCTTGAATGTCCTTGTCGGTGCTAACAATGTCGGCAAGACGGCAATTATCGACGCGCTGCGAGCATTACTCGCTGGACACGATGAGCCCTATCCACGGCTATCCGCAGAAGACGTGCATCACCCAAAGGGCGCCGTTGCGGCAGGCGACATCACCTTCCAATATGTATTTCGCGATCTGGATATGGATGATGAAGCGGACTTTCTTGCCGCGCTCAAGCCAGGAGCTGATGGAAAACTGGAAGCGCATATTACCGTGCGGTACCAGGAACCCGACAAGGCAGGCCGGCTAAGAGTTAAACGCTGGTGTGGCAACCATGAAGACGTTAGCCTGACTTCAGACATTATGGAGAATCTGCGCGGCGTATATCTCCCTCCTTTACGTGATGCGTCCCAAGGGTTAAGACCAAGCCGCACTAGTCAGCTATCGCGATTATTACGATTACTTTCCGACCAAGACGGAGAGGATACAATTAATGTGGCTTTGAAAACGCTGGACGATGAATTGCGTCTTAAAGAACCGATCGTCAAAACACACTCAGCAATTGCGACTCGTCACAAGGAAATGCTTGGAGTGCAGCTTGCACAGTCATTGGATATTGGCTTGAGTGCAAGTGACTTTCAGCGACTGGCGTCTCGTTTGTCACTCTCCGTCGATACTTTTGAAATTGAGCAAAATGGGCTTGGATTTAATAACCTCATCTTCATGGCGGTCGTTCTCAGTGAACTAGCAAAGAACCCGGAGGCTAGCTATAGAAGTCTTATAATAGAAGAGCCCGAGGCGCACTTGCACCCGCAATTGCAAGCTGTGCTACTTCGTTACCTTCAGAGCGTCCAGGCAGCGACCGGCGAGAAACCGGTACAGCTTTTTGTAACTAGCCATTCTCCTAACTTTGCCAGCATTGCCGATCTTAATAGTCTCAGCTGTCTGGTCGATACGGGAGCTACGGTTGAGACTTTTTTTCCTAGAGATATTGCCTTTGCAAAAGGCAAAAAAGAAAAGCTGAAGCGATACCTTGATGTCACTCGTGCCGAGCTCTTCTTTGCGCGTCGGGTAATATTTGTTGAGGGTGCGGCAGAACTTATGCTGGTAAGCGTTCTGGCAGAGAGGGCGAAGTACAATTTGCGAGAGCATGCAGTCAGCTTGATCAGTGTTGAGGGATTGAATTTCGATTCTTTTTTACCGCTGTTCGGAGAAAAGGCTCTAAAAATTCCTGTCGCGCTGATCACTGATGCCGACCCAATGGAAAAAGATGAGGGCGGCGGTAAAGCTCAGGCCGTCTACCCCGCGCTGGGTGATACCGTAACGCTGTCAGATAACACCACCAAGATGAAGACAAGCGAAGATAATCTCGTCAAAGTGTTCCATGGCTTAAAAACATTCGAATATGACTTGGCGCTACATGAGGAAAATCGGGCTGCCATGTTGACCGTATTGAAGGAGCTTCATCCAGTCTTCGGACCTACTGTTGAGGCAGAGGTAACCGCAGCGACCGGTGACGCTGCAAAAGCTAAAGCACTTTTCCGCGGCATGTTCGAGCGTGAGCACGGCAATGTCCAAAAGGGGCGATTTGGTCAGGCGCTAGCGCTGGAATTTTCAAAACCAGAAACTCTATGTGTTGTGCCCGACTACATCAAAAACGCCATCGCACATGCGTGTCAAATAGTGCCTGTGAAAATATGATAGCCCTGTCAGCTGAACAGCAAGCGATCATAGACGCGCCGCTCGCGCCCTTGGCAGTAGTGGCCTGTGCGGGCAGTGGAAAAACTCATACTGCAGTACACCGTCTGTTAGAAATTCGGCGCCAGATGAAAGATAGCCGTGGTCGCTCAATACTGCTGTCGTTTTCCAACATAGCCGTAAAGACTTTTCGCGACATCTATCATCCGCTAGCGTCAACATCGCTAAAAGACGCGAGCCGAAGCAGGGTTGAGATAGACACTATCGATGGGTTTATTACGACCAACATTTTGCGGCCACATACGTCGCGTACAATGGGCTGCAATAGAACGCCATTTCTTGTATCAGGATTCGAACCATTTCTTCAAAACAGAGATTTTCAGTTTTGGGCTCAGCCGGCTACTGGTCCTGCATTCCCCGTTCAACGTGTTGACATAGAAAGTGTTATTGCGAATATTAACGGCACGGCAGTGCAATTCCACTTCAGGATGCATAAGGCACTTCTTCCAATTAACAACGGCGCAGCCGCAGTAAGACGCCTCGGTACCATTGGTGCATACACCCATAGTCTTGGCCAATATTGGGCACTTCGTACGCTGCAGCAACAACCGCTTATCCTTAAAGCGCTTGCTCACCGATATCCGCACATATTGATTGATGAAGCTCAAGACATTGGAACGCTACACCAAGCGATCTTGAGAGAGCTATCTAACGCCGGTTCACAAATATCGTTAATTGGTGATCCCCACCAAGGGATTTACGACTTCGCTGGTGCTGATGGTGGTTTCTTGAGTGGATATGGCAGCCAGGAAAACGTACTGAGCTACACATTAACGAGAAATTTTCGCTCCGTTCCGTCGGTTGTCGAAGCAGCCAATACTCTCTCAAGTCGTGAAGATACGGCAGAACGGACGAAGCCTGAGTTAGCGAATGGCTGCTACTTTATTGGATACAAAAAGGCGGAGCGCGAAAAGCTGATAGTTGCTTTTCAAGCGGAAGTTTTAGCCGCCGGACTAGATTTGACTAATTCCGCGATCGTTTGTCGGGCTCGCGCAACAGCTGAAAATGTGGCGGGGACTGATGCACCAATGGGGCAAGGAATAGTCAAATCGTTCGCACGTGCAGCAGTTTTGCGAGATAAACGACAGGACTATTTGGGCGCGTTTAAAACTGTTGCTGGCTGTATTGTGGGATTACTCAAGAATTCACCCGATGGACTACTCGCATCCATCATGCGTCCCACGCAAGACTCAGAAATAGCATTACGTCGTGAAATATGGAAGTTTGCTCGGAGCTCCACAGACGGGTTACCTGATGCCAAATTGCTAGCGGATACGCAGTGGCATCCTTTACTCGTTACTCGAGTGCGTTTGCTTTTGGAATCTCTGCAAAAGCGGTTTGCCTTGCCTACAGCAGACAATCTTGGTAACAAACTTGCTAAAACTGCGATGCCAAACACGTCACTCATGGCCATTCCCGATCTGGCAACAGAGCCTCAGGCAATGCTCCGCATCGAAACAGTACACAAAGTAAAGGGTGAAGGCCTTGATGCATTGCTTTACTTGGCAGAGAAAGAGCATGCAGCAGCACTGCTAGCTGGCGTAGACACCGAACTGGGAAGAATTGGTTATGTGGCTGTGACGCGTGCAAGAAACTTGATTTGGCTCGCAGTGCCTGTAAAAGCGCTCGAGGAGCTACGTCCTTCGTTTGTCGCGAGAGGCTTTTTGGAAGTCGGCGCTTCCAATTCTATTGGTTAAGAGATGAAGAGGGTGCACTGAAGACTACAATACCCATTCGCGACGCCAGGTTGCGCAGGCCTTTGTGGACCCCACTTAAAAAGGTTGCTTGTGGGCAGTGCAGAAATACACAGTGGCGAGTACCAGAAATCGCCCGTCAACAAGAAGCGCGTTTTTCAATACAAAGGCCGACAGCAGCTGGTGAACATCTGCAATCTTTTCAGGGCCTATGGCACCATGAATCAAGCCAGCCGCACGCAAACTGTGAAGCCATAAGAAATTGGTCGACTGGTGCGGGTGCCGGCTCCGGCTCCGTTGATCTTCGGTGCCGGTCGACTCTGACCATGTCGCTGGTGCTGACGGCGGCCAAGGCCGAGCAGCTGCCCACTTCCGCTTCGACCCGAAGCGGACATTGAACAGTCAATAAAGGATCTGAGGCGTCTATACCTCGGTTACTCAAGCGCTGACGAATGTCGCACTTGCTAGTTGAATCTAAGCATAGGCAATTGCCGTAATGGAAGCGACTCATGCCACGGCAATTGGTCATGGGCGGGACACTATAAATCGCCGCACATCATGGCCTTAGGATCCTCAGCGTATGCCGTCCCTTCCGTTTCGTACCGATCGTCTTGCCGAATGTGCCGCCAATTGAAATGGTCGGATCAACAAATCGTAGTAAACCTGCAAGGCGACGAACCCTTCGCACCCGCCGCAGGAATTCGTGCCGTAGCTCAAGTGTTGGAAAACTCAAGCGCTCCCATGGCAACACTGGCCGCACCAATTTCAGATACCGAAACGTATTTCGACACCAATGCCGTCAAAGTCGTTTGTGCAAGCAATGGCAATGCCCTGTATTTCAGCCGCGCACCAATGCCGTGGCAGCGTGATCGTTTTGCTACTGATCGCGTCAGCCCGCCTCAACACGGGGCACTTCGCCATATCGGTATCAATGCCTATCGCGCCGGCTTCCTGAAAACCTTCACTCAATTACCCATGGGCGAACTCGAACAACTCGAAGCACTTGAGCAATTGCGTGTACTCGAGGCTGGCTACCAAATTGCCGTTGGTATCACGCCGGAGGCATTCCCGCCGGGTGTGGACACTGAAGCGGATTTGGAAAGGGCAGAGCGGCGGTTTGCAATGAATCGCTGATAGGGTGCTGCCTATGACGCACCACCCACACGCTGCGATGATGCACATCGGTGCGCGCACGCGCACCCTGATTAGGCTCAAATCAAACCCGTAATTCGGGCTTTGAGCAGCGCAATGATCCCCGGATGTCATCCGTTAGTTTCACTGAGCACCAATAACCCCCTTGCTCGTACGCTGGCACAGCATATTTGAAAGAAACAGCTTGTGAATTAACAAGTCGTGACATAGTCTTGCCCCGTTTTTGCGCTTGTTGCTTCGCATCAAGCTAGCCATCCAGACCGAAAGACTAAAAAATGAGAAAAATCCTAACGTTGGGCCTTCTGCTCGCATCGACCCTGTCATCTGCCTACGCGCAAGACACGACCTCCAAGGCTATTGAAGACCGTCGATACAAGACGCCCAGCGATGCAGTTGGTGCTTTGGGTCCGGATTTATTCGGCGAACAGGTCGATCACAATACCGGTTCCACCAGTTTTACAGCCACCGATATTGATTTGCCCGGAAATAACGCACTGCCTGTGCGCTTAACCCGTTCGGTAAGCATGTCGGTATCCGATGGTTTTCCACGGTTGGTGCCACTGGGTGTTGGCGGCACGTTAACTGATTCATCAATTGGCTGGTCGATTGATGTTCCCCATGTATCGGGCATCTTTTCTACCGGGACCAATACCGGAGCGACTGCCGTTGGTTGGATTGCAGATAGCGCAGCCCCCAATGCCCGCTGTTCATCGGGCTCCGGTAGGCCACCTAATCCAGAACCAGGGAACCCTGACTCGGAGCCCCAGAAATTTTGGTCCGGCACCAAGATTACTGTCCCTGGGCAAGTGTCCAGCGACATTTTGCTGACAACCACCACATCGCAAAACAATACAACGCAAGCAGCACGCTGGACCACCAAAGACCATTGGTTATTAACTTGCTTGGCTACGATTACCAATGGCTCGGGGGAAGGCTTTTTAGCCACTTCGCCCGATGGTACAAAATATTACTTTAATCGCATGATAGTCAGAGCCGGTAATGATCGTTATTCAAAATTAGTCATTGGCAGCTATCAAGATGTCTTCACTGGCACAACCATCATCAAGAAAATGACTCGTGGCCGTTTTTATCTTGTTGCCACCAAAGTGGAAGATCGCTTTGGCAACTACGTTAATTACAATTACGATAGCAACAATAAATTGACTTCAATCGCCGCAAATGACGGCAGAACAATCAGCTTCACCTACAACGGCAGTAACGTACTCACTTCTGCCACTGCCCATGGAAAAACCTGGACCTACGCCTACGATGCTGCTGGCAAATTCGTGTCCGCAACATTGCCAGATGCCAGCAAGTGGGAATACGCACAAACCGGTGTTTTTTTTCGCGGGTCAGATCCTAAATCAGAAGATCCACCATCGGGGGTCTATTGCAATAATGGTGTCGCCTATGTAACGCAAGATTTAACGTATATCCCAGGTAGCACCACGGCGCAATTAGTGGTCAAGCATCCCTCAGGTGCTACGGGCACCTTCAACTTTACTGCCACCCAACACTACAACCCCTGGGAAGCAACATGTGCCTATGAGAGCCCTCGACCGCTTCAATATATTGACGCATTGGTCAGTAAGAAAATCACTGGTCCTGGCCTTGTAGACCAAGTGTGGAGCTACAACTACGATGTATTGACCGATATTTACCAAACTGAAACCCAATGCCAACAAGGCGCCTGTCCTGCCACGCAAGCAACGCGTGTTACCCAGCCCGACGGCACGTTGCTGACCTTCAATTTCAAGTTGAATGGTCATCATGCAGAGCGTGGTCAAACAACACACGAAACCACATCCAAAAACCAGGTGGAACTCAAGCGTACTACTTACACCAATGTGGCAGCAGATGCGCCAAATCAAGGTTTTAATACCCAGGTGGGCATCAACCCTTTGGGTCATATTAAGCTTTACACGGGTAATTACTACAGAATTTCTCCTGCCACATCGAGCACCGAATACGAGCTCCCTAGCAAGCAAAAAGACATCATCCAGGACGGCGTCACCTTCACCTGGAAAGCCAATAGCTTCGATGCGTTCGCACGTGCGAACAGTGTTTCGCTGTCGAACAGCCTGAATCCTGGTGTAGTGAAAACGGATACCTACGTTTACAAATATGACACCGCGAAATGGGTGCTGGGTCAGCTGGAAACCTCGACCAATGCCAATACCGGCGAGCAAGTCAGCAGAAGCGAATTTGATGTAACGACTGTCTTGCCCATCAGGCTCTATGAGTTTAATTCGCTGAAAGAAACGCTGACCTACAATGCCGACGGCACGATGGCCAGCGTGAAAAACGCCAATAACAACACAACCTCGTTTGCGAGCTACAAGCGTGGCATTCCGCAAACCATTACCAATCCAGACTCGACGTTTGTCAGTGCGGTCGTCAATGATTTCGGCAAGCTGACATCGATCAGTAACGAGTTGGGTTTCGCCACCGGTTTTGGTTACGATGCGATGAACCGTCTTTCGTCGATCACGCCTCCCGCCGGCGACACCGTGGCCTGGGCGGGGGCAACGCAGACCTTTGCCATCAATACGGTAGCCGCTTACGGACTTCCGGCAGGCCATTGGAAACAAACCATCAGCAAAGGTAATTACCGCAAGGAGATTTACTTCAATGCGCGGTGGCAGCCAGTGGTTACCCGTGAATACGACAATAGCAATATCGCCGGTACCCAGCGCTTTACCCGCATGGCGTATGACACCACGGGTCGTACCGTATTCACTTCATATCCCGGCACAACGGATGCGTTGACTACCGGTGTACGCACCGAATACGACGCCCTGGGTCGCGTTACCAAAACCATCCAGGATTCCGAATTGGGTCCGTTGAACACCACAACGGAATATCTAGCCGGCTTCCAGAAGCGAGTGACCAACCCACGTGGTTTTGCCACCACTACCAGCTTCAATGTTTGGGATAGTCCGGACGACAGCCGCCCGGAAATTATCGTGGCGCCGGAAGGCATTACCACCACTATTTTGCGTAACACCTTCGGCAAAACGCTGGAAGTTACTCGCAGCGGCGTCTGGAATGGTTCGCCACTCAGCAGCACCCGTAAATATGTCTATGACAACGAACAACGCTTGTGCAAGCGTATCGAGCCGGAAACCGGCGCGACGATTATTGATTACGACGCCGTCGATAATCTTGCCTGGTCGGTGCAGGGTAGTGCATTAACGAGTGCTTCTTCCTGTGACCGTGCGAGTGTTGCTGCAGCGGATAAAACGGTTCGCAGCTACAACGTTATGAATCGCCTGCTCTCTACCGATGTGCCGGGCAGTACTGACGATTTGACCTACGACTACTTTGCAGACGGTGCTCTCAAGACATTGATCAATGGCGGCAATCGTTGGGATTACACCTATAACAAACTGCGTTTACCGGTTTCCGAGACTCTCACAATCGATGGCCGTGTCAAAACGCTGACGCATGCCTACAACACGCTGGCGCAGGAAAGCAGTCTGACGTATCCAAGTGGCTTGGTGGTTGCCAGTACGCCGAATGCATTGGGTCAAGCCAGCCAAGCCGGCAGCTATGCCAGCGCCGTAACTTATTTTGCCAACGGCGGCATGAGCGGCTTTAATTACGGCAATGGCATCGTCCATTCGATGACACAAAACATTCGCCAGTTGCCAACTCGTAGTAAAGACATGAATGGTGCAACTGCCATTCTTGACGACACCTATGTGTTTGATGCCAATGGCAATGTCGGCAGCATTACCGATGGTACTGCGGGCGCCGGTGGTAATCGCACAATGAGCTACGACAATGCCGATCGACTGGTTCAAACCAATGCACCAAACCTCTGGTGGCTCAGCAATAGCATCAGTTACGACGCCCTGGACAATATCCGCGTCAACACGCTGGGTAACCGCACGCATAATTATCAATACAATCAGACAACGCAGCGTCTGGATCAAATCACGTTGCCGAATGCCTCGGTGGCTCGCGCATTGGCATACGACGCATCAGGCAATGTCACCACCAATGGTGCACAAAGCTATGTGTTTGATAAAGCTAATCGCATGCAAAGCGTCAACGGTCTGGAAAACTATCAATATGATGGCCATGGTCGTCGCGTCAAGATCACGCGCTTGAGTGATAACAAAATTAGTTATCCGATTTATAGCTTGGAAGGCAAAATTGTTGCTGACGAAGATCAACGTAGTAACAAAACCAATGACTATGTTTATTTGAATGGTAGTTTGGTGGCTAAGCGCAGTGCAACGATTGGCAGTACAACGTATAACACCAGTTATCAGCATACCGATTCACTCGGCAGCCCAGTTGCGGAAAGTGATGCGGCAAAAACGGTTACGAAGATTGAACGCTATACGCCGTATGGTGAGCCAAGTGACAATTCGTATGATCAAGGGCCCGGATTTACGGGGCATGTGACGGATGCGGCGACGGGGTTAACTTATGCGCAGCAGCGGTATTATGATCCGGTTATTGGGAGGTTTTTGAGTGCGGATTCGGATCCTTCGGATATGGATACCGGTTGGAATTTTAATCGGTACAACTATGCCGCGAATAATCCGTATAAGTTTACGGATCCGGATGGGCGAATAAGAAGGCTTATACTGAGATTAGCCCTGAAATTGGTCGACAAACTGTTACCCCCATCTAAAGGTGCACCTAAAAGCGCGCCGAATGGGGCACCGAAAGCTGCTCCTAAAGAAAAACAAAGTCCAACGCAACGCGGCAGAGAATCAGAAAAGCGCGTGTTGGACAGTATGGGGGAAAAGAAGAACACGGAAGCTGCCGAGACTTCAAAGGGCCGTACAATCCCGGACTTCAAGAACGAAAAGCAGGTTGGCGAGATTAAAGACACGCAGCGTGTGTCTGACACCAAGCAAATTCAGGCTCAGCGTGAGTACGCCAGAGAAACTGGGCGGGAACATACCGTGGTAACCGGCACGGAAACAAAGGTAAGTAGAAACGTTGAGTCAAAGTCAACTGTCATTCGACGAGACGATCTTGGCCCAAAGGGGGAGCAATGAACGCAAAGACTCAAGTCGAAGAGTTGATGAACGAGCTTCTTTTCTTCGCGGAAAAGATGCTTGCGGAACATGGTAGTTTTCATCCCTTCGGCGGGTATCTGAATCTTTCCGCCAAGCCTGTGCATGTTGGAGTCCAACCAAATGCTGAGCAAGCCAGTGCCAACGGAAGAGTTGAAATACTGATTGATTCTTTCCGTCGGCTTGCCACGCAAAAAAAAGCGATCGCATTTGCAATTGCGAGTGACGTGACGTTGCCTTACGACGATGGCAGTCAAAGCGCTGCAATCAAGTTTCTTCTTGAGCATCGAACCGGTTATTGTGCGGAAGTTTTTTTTCGCTACGAACTAAGAGATGGCGTTGTGGAAATCACAGATACAATTGCTCAGCAAGGCGATCTGACTTTCTTCGGGGCCTAAAAGAAAACGCGGTAAGTCGGGCCCCAGCCTGAGGTATCCCCACGAAACTCCGTAAGTCGGGCCCCAGCCCGACGCTTTTAATCGATTGCGGTGCTGCGGATGGATTGTCGCAATCGTTTGTCGGGCCATGGGCACTGCCTTTGTGATGTTGAATACGGCGCAGAACGACACCTTCGCAATTGTTTGGGATGTCGGTTCATACGAGACATCCGGCGTGGTGCGCTTGAGCGCACCCTATCAATTAAATACACCTCGCAACCGGCCGCTTCTGGCCGGAAGTTGCCGGTCACGACCAGCATCTCAGGCAGACCCAACCGGACGCGCCATCAAAGTCACCCAGCGCCCGCAATTGGTCGGGTTTTCTAGTGTGCAAACTCTGGGATATCCAGCTTCTGCGCCACCAATATATGTTCTCACCACATGAAAAATACACCAATGAACCCCAAGAAATTGCAACACTGAAACGTCTACTCGATATTGCGCACAGTGATACAGGCCAGTCCTGCCGTGTTTCGGATTTCTTACTTAGCTGGTGGAATAGCTCAACCTGTGGTGCATTTGACCCAACTAATCTCTGGGCCATGGATCATCAAACCGCGTGTGACGTGCTACTTATGATTCAGGTCATCAGCACGCATCATTCTTATTCTGACGCATTTGGTTTTGGCGCTGAGTTCGAACAACTCGTAAGGCAATGGCGCCCACATTTGATTCGCGAAGATGCGTAGTAGCAATGCCCCGTCGGGAAGAGTTGAAACAACTTTCAATGTGCCGTTGATCAGGTCTGGCAGGGCAAAAAGGAACCTCTAAAAACGATGGTTCGAAAGTTGAGTCTTTAGGTCGTTTTAATCTTGCAGGATCGCTTCAATGGCTTTCCGCAGGCTATCTGCTGATGGTCGTGCATCAAAGGTTCTCTCGCTGCGATTGGCCGCAATGACAGCTAATACTGTGCACTTGGAGCCATCACGATAGGGGCGGCAATCCGGCCGTGTCGGTATGTACTTTCCGTCCACTTTTACGCAATAAACGCCATCATAATTCCCTCGCAAATCGCGAGGTAGTTCACTTGCCGCTCCGTATCCCACATTGTTGCATCCCTTCACCGCCAAGCGCTCGAAATTGGCGATCAAGGAAGTCGCCGGATAAGGGCTTATGAATGAAGGCTGGTAGAGAAATTTGTGTGTCTGGACCAATACGTCTTCCGAGGTAAATGGGGGCGCCTTCCACAAGTTCATAAAGCTGCCTCGCTTAAACGGCTTTTCATTGAGAATAACTATTTTCACCGTACACTTCGTCTCGTCGCGGGCCGTGACTGCAGAAATTTCATGCAAAACCCCTTTGCCTATCCGGAAATCATCGCTTCCTGTGAATGTAGTTAGTTCTGCCGTCTCGGGGCCTGTGCGCTTGAGTTCAGCTAATCGACTGCCCTCCACACTATTAATGACTTGGCTAAAACCAAATCGTATTCCACACGCAAACTCTTCTAGTTTTGGGTCGTTGTGGCCTGGGGCAATAAACGTATAGCCCTTGATGCTAGGTATCGTTGAGGTGTCGGACTCAGTGATGCTCGTCGGGCTCTCAGCGGCCATTGATGCTTGAGTGGCGCCGAGAAAAATCATCGCTACAGCGAGATAGAGAACTGATTTAGAAAGGGTCATGGTAGGGGTCGACGACGTCTTATTTATGGAAGCTATAGGTAGTCTACCTATAAGGCTGTGGAGTTCAAAGTGCCATGTTTCTATGGTGGCTACATGACCGCACCCCTTTCCGAGCGCCTCGGCCACGCCCTCCGCAAAAAACGAGTGGCTCTTGGCTTTAGCCAAGAGGGCTTTGCCGACCACATAGATATGCACCGGACTTACTACAGTGCCATTGAGCGCGGAGAGAAGAACCTTCAGCTTGATACGCTGGAAAGGCTATCGATAGGCTTGGAAAAATCCCTGTGGGAGATTTTCAAAGAAGCTGAATCAGGCAAATAGAGTATCGGGAATTTCGGCACAACTCGACCCGTGCTGGTCCAGCTTTTACTTAAGATGCATTGCTGCGAAAGCTCGAACCATCCAAGACCATAGCTTGCTGATCGGCAGGCGAGTATTTAGGTGGTTCGTAGTCTATTCCCCGACGTTGCTATGCTAAGCCCTTCCAACAAGTACAATATTTGATGGAAATTGAGGGGCATTCGAACTGAGCGGTGAATTTATTGCAGGGATTCGAGTAATGCTCGTTCCAATTTGCCCATCCACTGTTACCTATTGAATTTTATTGAGACACATAAATGCAGAACGCACAGCATCAAAACATTGTTGGATTTGTTTGGAATCTGGCCAACAAGTAACGCGGTCCTTACCGTCCGCCGCAATACCGCAAGGTTATGTTGCCATTGATCGTTCTGAGGCGTTTCGATCTATTGCTGGCAGAAAACAAGCAAAAAGTCCTGGATGAGAAAAAGCGGCTCGAAGAAAAAGGTATTACTGGCCCGGCTCTGGATAAGGCGCTGTCCAAGATTGCAGCGAAAGATCGTAAGCAGGAATTATTCAATACCAGTGGTTTTACCTTCGAGAAACTTCTAAGGGGCCTGGCGCGCCGAAATAGAGCTGAGCCTTTTGTTTGTTTTGGGGATAATGGCATTATCGATGCTAGTTCCACAGGAGTAGTCGAGTGACACAAGCCAGTATGGCGGGGCGCGTGGGGATCTACTTCTCGGATTTCTTCGAAGTAGACAAGGTGATTCTGGAATCCTACGGCGCGTTCAACGTGTCGCTGGTTAACGACCTGCCGCTGTTCATCGACCCGTTTCTGCTGTTCGACAGCAAGAATGCCGTCTACCAAGCTCTCCATGAGCAGATCATCAACTACCTCAAGTTCCTGCGCGATGTGTCCGCCACCGGCGAGCTCACCCAAGTCCATATCGATCAGTGGTTTCGCTTCGCGGAGGTCAAACAGAACTGGCTTGGATTCAGCCGGTCGGGCAACAGCGGCAACGGCCTGGGCGCTCATTTCGCCAGTACTTTGCACAAAAACCTGCACCACGTTTTTCGAGATTTCGGCGTTGAAAAGATCACAAAGGGCAGCCACTTGGAAAAGCTGTGTTTGCTGAGCGATGGAGTGGGCCGCGATCACCTGAGTGATTTCGTCACAAATCTGATCAAGCAGTTCCTTCTGGACTACACCCAGACCTTCGCCAAATCTCATCTCCGACCAGAGTTCGTGCGGTCGGTAGCAATCAACCGCGTAGCTTTCAATTCGGTCACCAAGCGTTGGTTGCCGGGGAAGTATGAGCTTCCGTTTATCAATGGCGACTATGTGATCCTCACGCCAAAGGACATGCTGACGAGGGACGAGGCATGGATCAATCGTGGAGATCTGTTGGATGGGATTGAGGATGTTTACCAATGCATCCCAAATCAGCAACTGCGAAATCAAATTGACACTTATTTCATGTCTCGGTTGGCTGAGGATGCGACCGATGCAGATCGAAAGCGCTTGGCAGCACAGACCGTGGAGCAGTTCCCGATCCTCCTAGACCACTTCATTCGCACTAAAGAAGACACAGCCGAGGAAGCACACCGAACCAGCAATAAGAAGGTGGCGGACACCCAGGCACAGTTCGTAGACGAAGTGTCCCGGCTAGTGCGGGAACATTTGGAAGGAACGGTCTTCTATACCGGCGGCAATTCCTTCACGGAAAGCATGGCGCGGGTCAAATTCCTAAAGGACGTCATCGAGCACAAGGATGGCTGGCGAATCTTCTACATCAACGGCAAGCCGATCACGCAAGAGTCTCACCTTCAGCTTCTCTACCGCCTGACATGGTTCGCGTCGCGAATGGACGTCAACCGTGAGGTTAATAACGGACGAGGTCCAGTGGACTACAAGGTCTCGGAAGGTAATGCCGACAAGACGCTTGTGGAGTTCAAGCTCGCGCGGAACACCAAGTTGAAAACAAACCTGCAGAACCAAGTGCAGATCTACGAAAAAGCCAACGACACGTCGTCCTCCATAACGGTAATCCTATACTTTACGGATGGCGAATGGACGCGGGTGAAAAAGATATTGCAGGATCTTAAAATCGACAAGGCCAAAAACATTGTTCTAATCGACGGCCGCTCCACAAACAAACCCTCGGCGTCGACCGTGAAGTATTCCAAACCGCAGCGATGAAGGCGATCGCAATTTTTGCCTAATATCTGGCTCGGGTCAGTAAGCAGCCAGTCAACACCAGCAGGAAAGATGCCGTTAGCCAGTTTGCTGTTCAGAGTCGACCAGTAAATGCAGGTGGGCCTAAGTCTTGGATCCCAAAGACCTAGATATTGTTGTGAAGGGTTTTAAGCGAAGACCCGCTACGTCTGCATTATCAATGGAGGATGAGTGAGTGTCAGCATTAAGGCCGCACTTTCAGCAGTAACTTCTTCAAGTCGCAATCATTGAATTTCAGAACACCTCGGGTTTTAGCTAATTGCACTCATGTCGCTTTCTAAGGGAACAAAATTTCCTAAAAAGCAGCAAGGAGCACCACAATGGATGCCGATGATTTTGCAATAACGATAAAAAAAATTCTTATCCCGCCAGCTAGCGTATTAAGCGCTGAGTCTCACGAAGCCCATAAACGACACACAAAGAAGGTTTTCGTCGGAATCGCTACACCATCCATTCTCCTGACGTTGCTGGAGTCGATTGGAGTGCCCAGTTACACGGCGCTCTCGCTGGCGCTAGTGACGTCATTTCCACTGATTGCTGCTGTGGGTAGCTATGAGGTCAGCAGGCAGCACCGGGAGGCAGTGCTTTCGTTACGGCGCTATTGGTGTTTGACATTGAAGCAGCAGAACCTGCCTGCATTGGCCCTGCGACTGGATTTAATCAATGATGAGTTTGCAGCCTTAAAATTTCTAGAATTGTGGGTAACGCCTGCTATGCCTGCGCTTATGGGCATTATTGCTTGGGCTAGTCATCGAACTGGAAGTCGACTCTCGATGCTTGAGCTTTTTACCCATTTTATTGCGTGTATCGTCATGTGTAGCTGGCTTCGGCTTCGTGTGCTGCGTCGATTGACGCAAGCACTTCATGGCAAAAGTATTAGAAATTGAGAGCCCTGTTATCTAAAGATGGCATCGACTTCCGGTTTTGAGGGGCGCCGTATCAATTCATGCCAGTCGACTCTCCGACGTTTAAAGCGGGCGGCCATGGGGCGTCGCTTAGATTTTGGTACATGAAGGAGACTACGCGACGTGCTTCAATGTACACCGACCAGAGATCGCGAAGTTTTCTAGCCTCTTCTTCATGGGCCAAAAGAACCGGGATTTCCTCTTTGGCAGCATTTAATGTGATCGCGGTCATCTTGGTTTTACCGTTTGGCATGTTGACACGCCTAAATGATTTCTTCCTGGAGTCTTTGTGAACGATTATCTTCGTCCAGTAAAGATCAAGATGCCGACCGTACATTCGGTATGTGAGGATGTAGGGACAAGTCCAAACATTGCCAGTTTGTGCTTGTGAATTTTTCTTACGCTCATTGCGTGCATGAATTCTTGCTTCTTTTCGCTCCAGCCTGCAACGAGCGATAAAGTCGACTGCCATTCTTTCCACACTGATTTCGGCTATTTCCATTTCCGTGCTGGCCTTACGGAGATATTCTCTAAGTTCGTAGGAAGAGGGTAGTTTTATAGTTCTTAATTTTGGCATTGGTTTTCCTTAACTGAATGGTGAGTGTGCTATCTAGTTATATTTATCTGACGAGAGGAATATCTATTTCACCACCCTTACTTTGGTACTTTTCAAAATTTTTATATTTCACCACGTGCTTTGAGAGCTCTGACATATTTCACCACTTTAAGTTGATTTAGAAAGGTCTGTTGATTAACTTGTTTCACCACATTTACTTGAATTAGGATGTCGCGGCTGTTGCTACTATTTTTATGGCTTGATTATTTATAGGCATCGAATAATCACTTCATAACGGTGCTGAATCTTGAGTGTGTACATGAAGTCCTAGCCCTTAAATAATGCCAATTCAGCGATTTCTGTAGCCAGGGCATCCTTGTTCCTTGCATGTGCAGCAGGATCTTTTCGACGTGCTTCCTCTTGCCTCTGTCGATCAAGGCGCACAGCCTCATCTTGTGCAAGAGCTAAGCGATGCTGACGATCCCTCCGAATATGAAACGCATGGTTTGGTGCAAATGCACCACTGTGAGCGCGGCGCACCACACCACGCAGCCAGGCGGGCCATTGCCCTTTAATGCGTTTGCTCTTTTCGCACCAGCCAGCTCGTCAAGTAATTCCTGACGCATGCTCTGCTCAAAACTTTTCAGAAGATTGACTACTACTACGCGGTCCGCATTTTGGAGCATTGGCAAGTAGGTCCAATCGAGAGCTTCGAATTGCTTGAGTAGTAGCTTGATGGTTAGTCATGGTTCGGGTGACATGCACGTCATCCGTGCCGGACGCTGGTGTCACTGGGAGGCATGACGTGAGTGCAGCGGGTGACAATTTGTCACCGGTGTCAGTGGAGCCGCACGTGCCCAGTTCCCGAAAGTGAATCTGATACTTTCGAGGCCTCGCGCCACCAAGTTGATTCGCGTTCGACGCAGGCATCTGCATTTCCCATGCCTGAGACATCAGCTTAATGCTCACCTCACGCTGCCTGGCGGCTCGCAGCAATGCGCGCTCGCAGCCAGTTTTCTACTTCTGCAGCCACCCATGCAATCGCCCGCCGGCTTAACTTGATGGGTTCGGGAAAACCGCTTTCTTCAACCATGCGGTGAACTTGTGATTTGGAAAGGCCTGTGCGGCGACAAACTTCGCCGATTCGAAGCATATTGGTGTATTGAGATTCCATGCGTTTTCTCTTAGTCCTTGAGGCTTTTTGCGCTGACTCGGGTGCTTCCGGGCCAGTCGTAGACAAGCTACCTGAGAGACGCCGGAGGTCAGAGGTCGAAAAGTGCGGAAAAAATTCACAAATCGACCTCGACAATTACCTCTCGCGATGCCGGCGGGAGAGGCCGCGCCTACACGCGCTTCCGTTTCATGATGCCTGCAACCGAATCCCTGCTGATTTCCTCACCTCGGATCGCCGTCGCAAGCGTTGCGGTAGCGGAAAACTGATTGCACCCGAACCAATCTTTCAGAGTGCTGCCGATGTACCAAATTGAATCATTGCGGCTCCACCCGCATGTCTTGGCCCATACGCTTGTGGAGTCAGCCAATGCCTTGAGCGAGATTCGAGAATCCATCAACAGATTCATTCCTTCCAGCTCGATCTCGGACTGTAGACAGTCAAGTTGCTGCATTAAGGGATTCTTGGCGTCAGCTGGAAATTTATCTTCATCTAAGATCGCCTGAAACTCTTTTTTACACGCATCGAATTGCCTCCCGCACCGTTCTTTGACGAAATCGATCGCCACAGCATCGATCGATTTCATAACACCCAACGGATAGGCTCCAAAGGCACCACCTGTCCCTAACCGGCCGATCAATTTGATCAGCGCGTTGACGTGCTTACTTACATCATCAGCGATTGATCGGCGATCAGTGTCGGTACGGGGTTGGCCTGGATCAAGCCCAACTGTCGACTGATGAAGCAGTCTCAACAATGAATGTACGGTCCCCTTGCGGATAAAGTGATGGCGATTGTTTTCGAACAGTCGCCAGACTGTCTTCATGCTGTCGTCATGGTCGACGAGTTGCTGGATATGCCAGTTGTAGAATGGAAGTTCTTTGGTTCCGTAGGTCAGCTCATTCTTAACCCATTGAGGCAGCAGTCGCCATTCTCGCGGCAGTTGCCGTACAGTCGTCATAAAATCTCCTTGCACATGTAAGAGTTACAGGCGCTCTTGAGAACGCTTGAAGTATCATGGAGACTCACATCGCCTTTCGTCAGTGGACACATCGCCGCTGTCCAGTGCGGACATTTGCATCCAGTGAATCGATTTGGGGGTATGCTTGGGGGTATCAAGTCGAGTTACTAAGCGGCAAACATAATAAAATCAAGTAGATATATTACTCATGAAAATTGCCAGCTGGAACGTGAATTCCCTCAATGTGCGATTGCCGCATCTAGAGGAATGGTTGAAATTGCGACAGCCCGATGTTGTGGTGTTGCAGGAAACGAAAATGGAAGACGAGAAGTTTCCCGACGACGTTTTGGCAGGACTTGGCTATCGCTCGGTATTCATTGGCCAGAAAACCTATAACGGTGTCGCGATTGTCAGCCGCGAGTCTGCGAAGGATGTACAGATCGGCATCCCAGGTTTTGACGACGAACAAAGGCGAGTTATTGCGGCCACCGTCAACGGTATTCGCGTCGTCGACCTGTACGTGGTGAATGGGCAGGATGTTGGCACCGATAAATACGAATACAAATTGCGCTGGTTCGGCGCCATGCATGATTGGCTGGCTGAAGAAATAAAAAAATATCCGAACCTGGTTGTGCTGGGTGATTTCAATATCGCGCCGGAGGATCGCGATGTGCATGATCCTAAAGTGTGGAACGAAGATTCCATCTTAACCTCAACGAAAGAACGCGCAGCTTACAATCGCCTGCTGGATTTAGGCTTGCACGATAGCTTCCGTTTACATAACGATGAGGCCGGGCATTTCAGCTGGTGGGATTATCGCGCCGGGGGTTTTCAACGGAACCATGGCTTGCGTATCGATCTGATTTTGATCAGCGAGGCGTTGAAATCGAAATGCGTGTCTTCCATGATCGATCGCGAACCTCGCACCTGGGACAGACCCAGCGATCATGCCCCGGTGATGATCGAGCTGGAAACCCCGTAGGAGGGCCTTCTAGGCCCGAAAGATCGTTCCGGAGTTGTCGGGCCTAGAAGGCCCTCCTACGAATGCAGGAAATCGAGAATTGTTTTCCCGACGATATCCGCTTGTTCCATATGCAAGTGATGGCCGCCGGGAATTACCGCAGCACGTCCATGTTTCAATTCCGCAAGTCGGCCATCACGTTGCTGAGGCGAAAAATAAATCGGCGCAGGATCGGCGGCAATCACCAGGGTTTCTGCTTCGATCGCGCGAATCCAGCTACGGATAAAACTTTCATCGGTGCGAACATGCGTGGGTAACATCATGCGCGGGTCGCTGCGCCAGATAAAACCGCCTGCCACTTCCTGCAGGTTTCGTTGCACGATCAGCCTTGCCGCATCGTGGGTCATCTTGCTGGCGGCGAGGCGTGCATTCACGGCGGTGTCGAGATCCGGAATGATGCGTATCGATTTATCCTTGTCCAGTTTGCGGCGGGCACTGACGGCTTGACGCAATCGCATGCCGGCTTCATCGGCAAGACCGGCAATCGGGCCGAGCGCCTCGATCAACAATAATTTATTGACGCGTTCCGGTGCCGATGCCGCGACGATCGTGGCTATCGCGCCACCCATGGAATGGCCAAGCAAATGCGCCTTTTCCCAACCGAGCGAATCCATCGCGTCGAGTACATCGTGAATCCAGTCAACGAAAACGTAATCGTAGCCGGGCAAGCGATGTTGCGAACCGCCATGGCCCGGCATATCGAGTGCCACGACATGATAATTTTCCAGCGAAGGCATCAGCGGAATAAAACTGGCGGCATTGTCGAGCCAGCCATGCAGGCACAGAATTTTTTCGCCATCCAGATTGCCGCTTTGCAATGCCGTTATCGTGCCGCGTGCGGTGTCGAGGGAAATTTCCTGCATTAATTTTTCCAACCTTGGCAATGCCGCTTGATCAAATGCGCCAATGCACAGGCATGGCCGGGAGAGTCGTTCAGCGCCGCGATATAGCGAAGCTTCTCGCCGCCGGCTTTGTGGAAAACCTCCTGATTTTCGACCTTGATTTCTTCCAGTGTTTCCAGGCAATCCACCGCAAACCCCGGGCAAATAATATCGACGGTTTTAATACCTTGCTTTGCGAGCGATTCCAATGTCTTGTCAGTCGCCGGTTCCAGCCAGGGCTCGCGGCCAAAGCGGGATTGATAGGTCAATTGCCATTCGCCTTCACTCAGGCCAAGACGTGCAGCAACGGCTTTTGCGCTGGCTTCGCATTGCGCTGCGTAAGGGTCGCCGTCACGGATAAAACGCTGCGGCAAACCATGAAACGAAAACAGGAGTTTCTCGGCGCGTGCATGTAGGTCCCAATGATTTTCGATGCTGGCTTCAATCGCGTCCAGCCACTCGGCATTGTCGTGATAATCATTGATCAGACGCAGTTCCGGCATCACGCGCCAGTGTTGCAACTCCTTCATCACGGCATCGTGACTGGAAGCGGTCGTGCTGGCGGAATACTGCGGGTACAAGGGCAGAACCACCAGGCGATTCATGCCATTGGCCTGGGCTTCTCGCAATACCGATGCTACCGATGGGTTGCCGTATCGCATTGCCAAGCGAACATCGCAATCCGGGCATTGCGACTGCACGGCATCACGGAGTTTTTTGCTCAGTGCCAGCAGGGGTGAACCATCGTCGCGCCAGACAGTGGCATATTTTTTTGCCACGATGCCTGAACGAATCGGCAAAATCACGAAATGCAAAATCGCGCACCACAGCCAGCGCGATAAATCGACCACGCGATAATCATGGAGGAACTCAGAGAGATATCGCCGCACGGCCGAAGCCGTAGGTGCATCGGGCGTACCCAGGTTGACCAGAAGCACGGTGGTGCGCTGTTTGTCGGAGGCAACGGGATTATAAAAACGCGGGGCCATGGAACTATCCTTGTCAGTCAGAGACAAAATACCATCTTGCGAATGAAGAAGAACTCATCTCTTATTCATTCGTTTGCGCCATAATTGGAAAAATTTCGAGGAGAAGCCCATGCGCCGCCATTTCACCGTACTGTTTTCGCTGTTGTTGCTACTGCCGCTATCGGCCTTCGCCGGCCAGAAAGAAGACGAGCGCGCCAATAATGCCAGCCGTGTCTTAAGTGAAATCCTGAAAATTCCGGAAGACTCCATCCCCAGCAAATTATTGAACGAAGCACAGGCAATAGCCGTGATTCCGGATGTGGTAAAGGCGAGTTTTGTCATCGGCGGCCGTCGGGGCAAAGGCCTGGTTGCCGTACGCGGCAGCGATGGCACCTGGTCGAACCCGAGTTTTATCGTATTGACCGGTGGCAGCATCGGTTTTCAGGCGGGCTTGCAGTCGGCCGATGTCATCCTGGTATTTCGCAACGCACGCGGCGTTGATTCCATCGTCAATGGTAAATTCACTTTGGGTGCCGATGCCAGTGTCGCCGCCGGTCCGGTAGGCCGCAGCGCGCAGGCATCCACCGACGAGCAATTGAAAGCCGAGATCTACAGCTACTCGCGTGCTCGCGGCCTGTTTGCCGGGGTGTCGCTGGACGGTGCCGTGATGTCGATCGACAAGAAAGCCAATGCCGCGGTTTATGGCCGTGAAGCGACTTCCCGCATGATTCTTGAAGGTCGTGCCGACAAGCCTTCCGACGCTGTAGTGAGCTACCGCGACAAGCTGGAAGAAAGCTCGGCAAAAGCCGCCGAGACCTCCAAATAAGTTATCCTTAGCCATCGCAAAGGAGAACGCTCATGTTTGGCTGGAAAGAATTACTGATCATTCTAGTGATCGTGCTCTTGGTCTTTGGTACCAAGAAACTTGTCAACATCGGCAAGGATTTGGGCGGTGCTGTTGGTAGTTTCAAAAAAGGCCTCAAAGACGGCAACGAAGACCCCGAGAAACTCAATAACGACAAAGACCAGGATCAGGCCCCCAAGGCCTGATTTCCTGATGACACGGCCAAACTGCCATGTTTGATATTGGCCTGAGTGAAATTCTGATTGTTGCCATCGTGGCCCTCATTGTCCTGGGGCCCGAGCGCTTGCCCAAAGCGGCACGTCTGGCCGGCTACTGGGTACGCAAGGCGCGTGCACAGTGGTACACGGTGAAAGCCGAGCTGGAAAGCGAAATGGCCGATGAAGAACTGAAAAACAGTTTGAAAGAGTCCATGACCGATTTGCAAAAAACGCTGCAAGCGCATGACATCGACATGCAGCAGGAAATGCGTGAACTCGATGCCGAAATCAAGAGAAATCTTGTCGTCGATGAACCCGCATCGACGCAGGAAATGCAGCCACTGGATCCCGATTTTCAGGGTGATATCGAAATTACTCACGATGCGGAAAGAAAGCCGCAGTGATGACGGAAGCCAAACCCGCCGAAGAAAGCCTGATGAGCCATCTGCTCGAGCTGCGTTCGCGTCTGATGAAAGCGATGCTGACTCTGGCGATTGTTTTTATGGTGCTGGTTCCTTTCGCCAACGATATCTATTCACTGCTGGCAAAGCCACTGCTGGATGATTTGCACGGCGGCCAGCTTATCGCCATCAAGCCGCTGGGCGCTTTTACCGTGCCGCTGAAGTGCGCCTTCTTTGCTGCCTTGATGATCTCGATCCCGGTCATTTTGTATCAAATCTGGGCCTTCATCGCGCCGGGTTTGTATAAAAGCGAAAAGCGACTGGCACGTCCGTTGCTGGTGGTTGCAACCCTGCTGTTTTATGCCGGTTGCGCCTTTACGTATTTCGGTTTATTGCCGGTGATGTTCAAGTATTTGTTCAGCATTACGCCCGAAGGCGTCGCGATGATGCCTGACATCGGCGAGTACCTGGATTTTGTGCTGGTGATGTTTCTTGCCGGCGGCGTGAGTTTCGAAGTGCCAATCGCGGTGATCATTGCCGTGCTGCTGGGCTGGGTAAAACCGGCGCAGCTCACTGAATGGCGTGGATACGTCATTGTCGGTATTTTTATTATTGCCGCCATCATTACGCCGCCCGACGGCTTGTCGCAATTGATGCTGGCGATTCCGATGTGCCTGCTCTACGAGTTGGGAATTATCGTGGCGCGCCTACTGGTCAGGAATCGCAAAGTGGATGCGCCCGCCTGAGATGATTTACACGCCGTCTCCCGCCGGTTTCTGGAAACGCTACGTCGCCTACTTCATCGATATCGTGCTTTTGTATATCGTCGTCGAAATACTGTCGACGATATATTTTTCTTTTCAGGCCTACTCGCAGGCCGATCTGTTGAAAGATTTGCTGGGATCGCTGACTGCTGCCAGTGAACGTGGCGAAACGCCGGATCCTTTCGTGATCATGAAATCGATGGAAGCGATCTTGCTGCCTTCGCTGATTTTCTCCAGCACGGTGTATTTTATTCTTGCCGGCATTTATTTTTCATGGATGGAAAGTTCGCCGCATCAGGCGACTCTCGGCAAGCGATTGTTGGGTATCAAGGTCACCACGATCAACGGTGAATCGATTAAATTGTCGCAGGCCATGGGTCGTTATCTTGCCGCTACGTTGTCATGGATCACGTTGAATTTAGGACATGCCCTGGCGGCGTGGACACCTGAGCGTCGCGCGCTGCACGATTATCTCGCAGGAACGCGCGTTGAAAATGTCGACCCGGAAAATATTGCGATGCCGGTATGGGCATGGATCATTATCGGCATACATGCGCTGGTGTTTTTCGGCACGCTTCTGCTTTTGTTTTTAGTGATGCTGCTTTATTTGCAGATGCTTTCCGCAATCTGATCTGCAATTTTATGGGAGCTGATTTACCAGCGATTGATGATTCAGAGTTGCGTAAACTGTGAAATCTAATCGCTGGTAAACCAGCTCCCACAAAAAGCGTGTGCCAGCATCACACTTCGATCTGTGCTTCCGGCGGCGGTGGATTTTCCGTCGGTGTTGCGACAACATCGCTCATGAAAATATCGCGCCAGGCGATATACATCGCGTTTAAATAAAGGGCCCAGCCCAGTGTGCAAATAAAGACGATGGCGAAGGTTTGCAACATCCCGGCGAGCGCACCGGCGCTGGCGATGAATGCCAGCGGGATGGCCAGCGCGAAGCTGGCGAGGAAGGCAGCCAGCATGATGCCGGCAGTAAATAAAAGCATGGCGCCCAAGTTGCTAAAGATCGCCCGTGCCGCGTCCCACAGCGCAAGCAGCCCTAGTCTTTTGTCCAACATCACACGCGGGACTGCCAGGAAAATAATCCAGCCAATCACTACACCTATCGGCAAAAGTTTCACCATGACATCCAGTAGCACCGGTGCAATGGCATTGATCAGTTCTTTACTCGGCGGCTGCCCGGCTGTCGCGGTCAATGCCTTTGCGGCCTCGGGGCCGAGTGCATTGAATAACACCGTGCTGGAAAAAAAAGCAAACAACACTGTCGGAAACCCGACCATGAATAGGCCCAAAAAACGCGGCAGGGTTTTAAAGCCGTTGAAAAAATCACCGATCGAAACCTTTTCGCCCAATGCCTTTTTATGCAGCGTTGAAATCACGCCGCCGTAAAACACGGTAATCAAAATCACCATGAAGAAATTCAGCACGGGCAAAAAGATGCCGAGACTCAGCCACATTGCCATCGATAAAACCGGCTGCGGTGAAGCTTTAAAATTTCGCCATGCCTCAACACACCAATACAGGCCGCGGCTGGCGGGAATTTTACGGTGCGGCATCAGGCGTGGCGGGTTTTTGTGTGTTCGACAAAGTTGCGCAATACACGGCGTGCATCCGGAGCCGCGCTGACGGCTTTGCGCATCGCTTTTGGTTCATTGCCTTCCTGGATCAAAGCCATGCGACGAACGTGGATGTATTCACGCATGTGTTCGGTTGAAAATTCCGGGTGGAATTGCACGCCCCATACATGGTCTTTCCAGCGAAATGCCTGGCAATCGTCTTTTTCGGAATACGCCAATACCGTGGCATCTTCGGGCGCGGTCAACACCGTTTGCATATGGGTGGCATGCACGCTGATTGAAGCCGGCAATTCGCCAAACAATGGATCATCTTTTGCATGTTCGTGCAGTGAGACCTTGACCGTTCCCATTTCACGGCCTTTCGGGTTGTAATCAACTTTACCGCCGAAGGTCTGAGCCAATAATTGATGGCCGTAGCAAATGCCGAAGATCGACATGCCCTTGTGAGCCGCATCGTGCAACCACTCGGCACTGCGCTCGCTCCAGTCATGACGTTCGGTCACCATCGACCCGGAGCCCGTCACCAATACACCGGTGAAGCCTTTGGAGTCGGGCAATTTGTC
This sequence comes from Arenimonas sp., assembly GCA_043753545.1. GTDB lineage: Bacteria > Pseudomonadota > Gammaproteobacteria > Xanthomonadales > Xanthomonadaceae > Arenimonas. The sequence continues at coordinate 17,129 of JAYUWO010000082.1, read as the reverse complement.
GCCGGCTTCCACATTGCAGACTTTCACATCACGGACATGTAGGCCGGAAGCGACCCGAATCCAGTCGGGGAAACCGCCGTGGCGTTTCAAAGTAGGGACCGGTTTGCCGGTTTCAATAATCAAAAAAGGTTTCATTGGCTCAAGCTCTAAACACTGTATCGGCCTATAATACCGGCTTTCCGTCGATTATTTGCCTTATGGCCGCCCCTACCTTTCAACAACTGATCCTGAAGCTCAATGTTTTTTGGGCCGAACAAGGCTGTGTCCTCATTCAACCACTCGATATGGAAGTGGGCGCTGGCACCTTTCATCCGGCGACATTTTTACGAGCTTTGGGCCCGGAGCCATGGAATGCCGCGTATGTGCAGCCTTGCCGCCGCCCGACCGATGGCCGCTATGGCGAAAATCCAAATCGCTTGCAACGCTATTACCAGTATCAAGTGATGATGAAACCTAATCCGGACAATATTCTGGATTTGTATCTGGAATCGCTGAAAGCGCTCGGTGTTGATCCGCTGGTGCACGATTTGCGCTTCGTCGAAGACAATTGGGAATCCCCGACACTTGGTGCCTGGGGTCTGGGTTGGGAAGTCTGGTTGAACGGGATGGAAGTCACCCAGTTCACTTATTTCCAGCAGGCCGGTGGTCTGGAATGCAAGCCGGTGACCGGTGAAATTACTTACGGCCTCGAGCGTCTGTGCATGTATCTGCAGAACGTCGATAACGTTTTCGATCTGGTCTGGACCGTCGGCCCGCAAGGCCCGGTTTATTATCGTGACGTTTATCACCAGAACGAAGTCGAACAAAGCGCCTACAACTTCGAGCATGCCGATGTGGCGGAATTATTCCACCGCTTCGATGCCTGTGAAAAAGAAGCGATGAAATGCGTTGAACTCGGCCTGCCTTTGCCGGCTTACGAGCAAGTGACGAAAGCCTCGCATTGTTTCAATCTGCTTGATGCCCGCCGCGCGATTTCGGTGACCGAACGCCAACGTTACATCTTGCGTGTTCGCACCTTGTCGCGTGCCGTCGCGGAAGCGTATTACGCCCAGCGCGAGAAGCTCGGCTTTCCCAATTTGAAGCAAGACATGAAACAGGATAGTGCGGCATGAGCCATTTTCTTCCCCTCCTGATCGAACTGGGCACCGAAGAATTGCCGCCGAAGGCCCTGCCGGAATTGGCGCAGGCTTTTTTCGACGGCATCGCGAACGGCTTTGAAAAGCGCGGCATCGAATTTAATAAAAGCAATGCGAAGGCACTGTATTCGCCACGTCGTCTCGCCGTGTTATTTGCTGAAGTCGCTACCGAACAGGCTTCGCAGAAATCCGAAGTGCTCGGCCCGTATTTGAATATCGGTTTGAATGCCGAAGGCCAACCGACCCCGGCCTTGCTCGGCTTCGCCGGCAAGAATGGCCTGAGTGTCGAGCAACTGGAAAAAGCCACCGACAATAAAGGCGAGCGCTTTGTCGCCCGCAGTGAAAAACCCGGCGTTGCTACGAGCAGCTTGATGGCGGAAATCGTCAGCGAAGCGCTGGCGGCATTGCCGATTCCAAAACCGATGCGCTGGGGTAGCCGCGAAACCAAATTCATTCGTCCAGTGCATTGGCTGGTGATGATGTTGGGTAATCAGGTCATGGAAGGCGAAGTGCTTGGATTGAAATCCGATCTGATGAGTCGCGGGCATCGCTTCCATCACAATAAGCCGCTCTGGATATCATCGCCGCATGCCTATATCGATGCTTTGCGCGATGCCTTTGTGCTGGTCAATGCCGACGAACGCCGCGATCGTATTCGCGAACAAATCGAAATGGCCGCACATCAGGCCGGCGGTACCGCGCGTATCGACGAAAGCCTGCTGGACGAAGTGAACTGTCTGGTCGAATGGCCGTCCGCCATTTTGTGTTCGTTTGAAAAGGAATTTCTGGCGGTGCCTCAGGAAGCTCTGATCACCACGATGGAAAGCAATCAGAAATTCTTTCCGGTACTGGACAGGGACGGAAAGCTCTCCGAACAATTTATCGGTATCGCCAATATCGTCAGCAAGGACGAAGCCGAAGTCCGCAAGGGCTATGAGCGCGTCATTCGTCCGCGTTTTGCCGATGCGAAATTTTTCTATGATGAAGATTTGAAGCAGGGCATTGCTTCGATGGCGGAAGGTCTGGCTTCGGTGATGTATCAGCAGAAGCTAGGTAGTTATGCCGACAAGACAAACCGTATTGCGGCATTGGCGGAAGCGATTGCAAAAGAAATCGGTGTCGATGCAGGGCAGGCACGCCGTGCCGCCGAATTATGCAAAGCCGACTTGCAAAGCCGTATGGTCGGCGAGTTTCCGGAACTGCAAGGTATCGCGGGTCGTTATTACGCGAACGCGGCCGGTGAACCGGAAGCGGTGGCCAATGCGATTGATGAAGCGTATCAGCCGCGTTTTGCCGGCGATGCGATTGCATCGTCAAAAATTGGGCAAGTGCTGGCGATTGCTGAACGACTCGATACTTTGGCTGGTGGTTTTGCGGCTGAACTTATGCCTTCGGGAAATAAGGACCCATTTGCACTGAGACGAAATGCGCTTGGACTTGCAAGAACTGTAGTTGAAGGAGAACTCGACTTTGATTTAAATAAAGCTCTGTGGTTTGCGCTTGAAAGTGATGTGCTACAGAATGCTTTATACGACCTTTACGGTAAGCGTCATGTGGCTAGTCAAAAACTAAATAGTGAAGAACTAAAAACAGAAAAATTAAGTAAAGAAGATTTTATAGCGAGCGAAGCGGAAATTCCAATTTTGCATATTGGATTCGCAACAGAAATAAAAGAATTCATTCACGATCGCATGCGTAATTACTATGCTGAGAAGGGCTTTACCTCGGCACAATTTGATGCGGTCGCTGATATTGATCCTGCATCGCTACTCGACTTCGACAAACGCCTAAAAGCCGTCCGCGAATTCGCACAATTACCGGAAGCGCCCGCACTCGCGGCCGCTAACAAACGCATTCGCAACATTCTCCGTAAAGTCGAAGGCGACATTCCGAGCAGCGTCAATGCAGCATTGCTGCAAGAAGCAGGCGAAAAAGACTTGCATGCAGCCGTTGCCGCAGCGATCAGCGAGACCGATTCCGCATTGGCATCACGAGACTATGTGGCGGTGCTGTCACGCCTCGCGCAACTGCGTCCGCAGGTCGATACTTTCTTCGATAGCGTGATGGTGAATGTCGATGACACCGCCGTGCGAGACAACCGTCTGGCCCTGCTGAAACTACTGGCGGACCGCTTTGCCAGTGTTGCCGAAATCGCGGCCTTGGTGGCATAGCAATATTGTCATTGCGCATTGACGGAAAAAAAGAAAACCCCGACCATATCGACCAGTCCCACATGCCCGCATGTGGCTCGTCGTTTTTCAAGGAGACATTGCGTGCGCTTAAACTTTATCTCGGTGTTGCTTGCATCGGTCATGCTGGTCGCTTGCAGTACTGGCGAATCGGATTCTTCCGCCAGCTCGGCATCATTGCAAACGACTCTGGCAACTTTGCCCGCTACGATCGAAGGTGAATTGATTGCGGGCGATGATGAAGGCGACGACGAAGGTGGTATCCCCGAATTTACCTTTGGCAGCATCACTGTCGGAGAAGAGAACGTCGATGTGATTATTCCACCCGAAATGCTGGCATCTGCCGCACTGCCTGACAATATCGGCAAAGTGCGTGCGACACTGGGATCGGTAACCAAAGAGTATGGCGGCTTCTCCTACTACAAAGTCACTAAGCTCGAACGCCTTTGATTGGCCTGTGTAAGCCAAACATTCACGATCAGCTGGTTATAGTGCGACTATGACCCGCCTATACCTGAAATCCATCCTGTTCGCCCTGTCCGCTTTTTTACTGGCGGACAAGGCCGAAGCATTGCAGATACAGTCGATTGAATTCAGCGGTCTGGACGAACTGCAAATCCTGAATGTTCGCAGTGAACTATCACTGGCCGAAAGCCAGCTGGAAGCCGAGACCTCGATCAGCGAAAACCGTCTGGATTATTTGATGCGCCTGGCACCGCGCGAAGTCCGGCGCGGACTCGAAGCCTTCGGCTATTACGATGCCGAGGTCGAGTCAAAAATATCTAAGGATGGCGACAATGTTTCGGTGCACTTCACCGTGGTATTGGGTCAGCCGGTAGAGGTACGAAAATTGTTGCTCGGTGTTTCCGGCGAGGCGGATAAAGATCCGGTCATTGCTTCTCATATCGGTTCGTTTCAGCCGAAAGCAGGTTCCGTGTTTCATCACGGTCTTTATGAAAGTAGCAAAATCAATATCAGCCGAGCCCTGAATGAGCGCGGCTATTTCGATACAAAGCTCAATACGCATAAAGTGGAAGTCACGCGCGCCGATCATGCGGCCGATATTTCACTCGATTGGGATAGCGGCGAGCGTTATCGTTTTGGCGAGGTGCGATTCGAAGGACATCAATTCAATGATGATCTGCTGGAAAAACTGGTGCCCTGGGAGTCCGGTCAGGCTTTTGATCAAAGCGAATTATTTGCACTGCAAAAAACCTTGTCCGATCTGGACTATTTCGCGGGTATCAATGTGCAGCCCTTGCCTGACCAAGCCAAAGACGGCGTAGTTCCGGTACAGGTCAGCCTGACGCCGGCCAAGCGCACGATTTACTCGCTGGGTTTACGTTATGGTACCGACAGCGGCGCCGGCTTCGCCAGCAGCATGGAGCGGCGCTGGGTGAACAAGCGCGGACATAAATTATTCGCCCAGTTCGATGTGGCCCAGGAAAAAAGTGATTTCACAGTGCAGTACCGAATGCCCGCCTTTTCAAAAATTGAGGGCTGGTACGGCATCCGTGCATCGCTGCGCGAAGAAAAAATTCTTGATGTCACGACGCAATACACCGAGTTGTCATTGAGCCGGAACGGACGCTGGCGGGATTGGGATTTGTTCGGCGCGCTGGAATACAAACGCGAGCGTTTCGAGGACGATCTTCTTGGCGTACGCGGGTACAGCACGATTGTCGCGCCGGTGATTTCGGCGGAACGAAAAAAATTCGACGACATCAATACGCCGAGCAAGGGCTACCGCCTTTTTGCCGAGGCACGGTTGGGTTCTACAGCGATCGGATCGGATGTCGATTTTCTGCAATTGCGTTCGGAAGTTCGCTATATCCGTGCCGTTGGCGCGAACAACCGTATTTTGCTTCGCGGCGAGTTGGGCACGACGATTACCGATGATTTTGACAGCCTGCCGCCATCGCAGCGTTTTTACGCCGGCGGTGACCATAGCGTGCGTGGTTATGGCTATCGCGAACTGGGCGAGACTGCAGGCGTGCTGATCGGCGGCAAAAATCTGGCAACCGCGAGCTTCGAATTCGAGCATATGTTTAATCCAACTTGGGGCGGTGCCGCTTTCGTCGATGCCGGCGATGCCTTTGACGAACAATTCAAGGCGAACATCGGCGTCGGATTCGGATTGCGCTGGCGCTCGCCGGTCGGCCCCATTCGCATTGATCTTGCCCACGGCTTGAACGAACCGGATCAAAACATTCGTTTGCATATCAGCCTGGGGCCCGACCTGTAATGAAGCGTCGTCTATTTAAAATCCTGCTGATATTGCTTTTGCTGGGTACATTGTTGATTGGACTGATTACGCTCTGGGCGGTACGCAGCGATGGCGGCCGCGATTTTTTGATGGCGCGAATTGCCGCGCAATTGCCGGAAGGCAGCTCACTCAGATGGGGCAAACTTCAAGGCACCATGTGGAACGGCATGGTGATTGAAGATCTTATCTATGCCGATGGCAAATACACGTTCAGTGCACGGCGGATTGATCTCAAGAATGCGCTTTGGCCGCTATTGTCGAAACGACTCGATATCGAAACGCTGAAAATAGACAATGCCATCTTGATGCTGCCGAGCGATGACGAGCCTTTCGAACTCCCTCGCTGGCCGGAGTTCTTGCCGGCGATCGATTTGCCGATGACGATTGCGATCGATGATTTGAAAATTACCCGGCTGCTGATCCAGGACACCCGGGAAAAACTGGTGTTGATCCACAAGGCCGACGCGAAAGTGACGTTGGCCAACGGCCTGATCGATTTGCCGAAATTGAATGTCGATAGTGATCGCGGCCTTCTGGATTTGAAAGGCGAATATGTGCCGCGGGAAAAATATCGCACTCAACTCAACGGCCACTATGTCGCCGTGACGGAAAAGGGTGTTGAACCGGCCAAATTGAAATTGCTTGCCAAAGGCGATATCGACGACTTTATATTGAAACTCGACGGTAGCGCGCCGTCGCCATTACTCGTCAATCTGCGTCTGCGGGACGGCAGCACGAAACCGCATTGGTCGTTCAACACCACGAGCGATCAATTATTGCTCGAGCATTTCGGCCTGACACCGGATCAGCCTTATGCATTTTCACTAAGCGGCAAGGGCATCGAGGGCAATGCCAACTTGAGCGGCCATTTCAAACGTGGCGAAATAGGGATGCAAATCGAGCCATCGCTGGTATCGATTGATGCCGGCGTGCTGCAATTCAAACCATTATTGATTCGTGTTGATGCCGGATTGGTGCGCGTCGAAGGCAAGGCGGAATTCATCGATAAAGATCCGGTGTTCGATGTATTGGTGAGTTCAAAACAGATTCAATTCGTGCCGGACGACGCAACTTCAAAGAACATCGCCGTCAACGGCAGTGCGCAGATGAAACTGGTCGGCAAATTTTCGGACTGGACGATCAAGGGCGATGCAGTGCTTCTGCGAGCCAATGACAAGGCGAACATCAGCTTGTCGGGCCGCGGCGATGATAAGCAGCTCCTGCTCGATACCCTGAGTGCCGTCACGCCGACAGGAAAGCTCGAAGGCAAAGGCAAGCTTTACTGGGAGCCCGGTCTCGGTGCCGAGCTGCAGGCCAGCATGAATCAATTCAATCCGGCCTATTTCTTTCCGGATTTTCCCGGTGCCGTGAATGGCCTGATCGACGCGAAGGCACGACAAAATGCCGATGCGCTCTGGATCGGCGAAGCCACACTGAGAAATGTTTCCGGAAGATTGCGTGATCGCCCATTGGCCGGCGCAGCACAGGCAAAGTGGGACGGAAGAAACGGTGATGGAAAATTGTCGCTGGCCATCGGCGCCAGTCGGGTAAAAGCGAGTGGCCGTTTCGGTGAGCGTTACGATATTGCGGCCGATTTTTCGCCGCTGAATCTCGCCGATCTTTCTCCAAGCGGTGGCGGCCAATTGCAGGGCTCGCTCAATATTGGCGGTGCCGGCAATTCGCCCGATTACCGGGTGAACTTGACGGGTAGCCAGTTGCGTTGGGGGAAAGACAGCATCGGCCAGCTTTCGGCAAAAGGTGATTTGCCGGGTAGCGGCAATACCGGCCAGATGTATGTTCGAGCCAGTGAAATCAGTATCAGCGGTCAGGCATTGCAGGAGATTGACGCGCAACTCAGCGGCAATATGAATAATCTGCGCGCGCAGGCCAATGCCGCGATGGATTACGGAAAAATAAAAATCGATATCAGTGCCGCAGGTGCCAATCAAAACTGGAAAGGCAAATTGCAGTCGTTTCAATTTTCACCGCGTCTTGGTGAAGCCTGGACTCTGCAGGCTCCGGCGAATTACCAGATTGCCAATGGCAGTATCCGTCTGGATAAAACCTGTCTACGCACCGGCAGTAGTGCGCAGCTATGCGCCAATGCGAATGGCAATGCCGGTCGTATCGAAGGCCGCGAATTGCCACTGTCCCTGCTTGATCCGTGGATAAGCGAAAAAATGCCGGATCAGAATTATCGGCCGTATGGCGTGGTGAATCTGGAAGGTGATTTTGTCCGCGGGAAAGCCGGTGCATGGAATGGCGATATCACACTGCGTTCTGCGGCTGGCGGCTTGCGTTTGAACACGAGCGTGACGCGCGACGTGATCAGCTATAGCAATCTAAATTTCGACATCAAATTGATCGGCGAGCGCATCGACATGCGCCTGAGCGCCCTGCTGCCGGAAGCCGGTTCGGTCAGTGGCGAACTGCAAACCGGTCTCAACGAATTTGCGCCAGTAAAAGGCAAGTTGTCGCTCAATGTGCAGCAATTGACCTGGCTGGAATTGATGTCGCCCGATCTTGCCGGTCCGCAAGGCAAACTAGAAGGCCTACTGCTCTTCAGCGGTACTCGCGCGGTGCCCAATATCAGCGGTGATGCTCGCTTGAATCAATTTTCCGCAGAGCTGCCGGGTCTGGGTATCAAAATAACCGAAGGCGATATCACACTGCGTGGCGAACCCAATGGCCAGGCGCGCTTGAATGGCGTGCTGAGTTCGGGCAAGGGAAAATTGCAGATCAATGGCTCGCTGGATCTGTCCGATAAAAACAGTCCGCTGAAGGTCACGCTGAAGGGCGAAAATATTACGGTCGCGAATACGCCGGACTTGCGCGCCGACATGAGCCCGGATCTGAATCTTGTGTATCAAGATGGCTTGCTGAAAATGACCGGCACCGTGATTGTGCCGAGTGCCAGGATTGATCTGGAAAAACTCGATCAAAGTGTGTCGGTGTCTTCCGATGTGGTGGTACTCGACCCGCGCGAAGCGCCGGAAACCGGCGGCTTTCTGGTCGAGAGCAATCTCACATTGGAGTTGGGTAAGGATGTGCAACTCAAGGGCTTTGGTCTGGATGGCAAACTGGTCGGCAGTTTGCAAATTCTGGACCAGCCAGGAAGACCTGCGCTTGCCACCGGCACTATCGAGGCGATTGGTCGTTACACGGCCTATGGTCAGGCATTGACGATTCAACGCAGTCGCCTCATCTATGCCAATTCGTCGATCAATAATCCGGTGCTGGATATTGTCGCGGAACGCAATTTCGAAGATGTGAGCGTCGGTATTCGCGTGCGCGGCACGGCGCGTTCGCCACAGACCACGATCACTTCATCACCGGCGATGGAAGCTTCCGAAGCCCTGTCCTGGCTGGTCTTGGGCCGCCCCTTGAATACGGCTAGCGGCAGTGACAACCAGCGACTCGATGCAGCAGCCTTGGCGCTCAGTGCCGGCGGCAATATTTTGGCACAGCAACTGGGCGTAAAAATCGGGCTCGATGAAATCGGCATTACTGAATCACGCGCACTCGGTGGTGCGGTATTTTCGGTCGGTAAAAAAATATCTCCGCGCTTGTTCGTGAGCTATGGTGTTTCGCTTTTGGGCACGGGGCAGGTAATGACCTTGAAGTATTTAATCCGTCGCGGTTTCGACGTCAGTATCGAATCTGGCAAGGAAACGGCGGCGTCGCTGAATTGGCGCAAAGAAAAATGAAAGTAACACGGGAATTGAAATGAAACTTTGGCTATTGATGCTGCTCGCGATGATGCCTTCGATCGTGCTTGCCGACACCCAGGCGTGTCGAAAAACCGACCCGCAAAACAAGCGACCCAGGATCGGACTTGTGCTTGGCGGCGGCGGTGCACGTGGTTTTGCCCATGTCAGCGTGATCAAGGAGCTGGAGCGCAGGCATATTCCAATTGACTGTATTGCCGGCACCAGTATGGGCGCCTTGATTGGCGGCCTGTATGCCTCCGGCATGTCGATTGAAGAGATTGAAAAAATGGTGGTGGAACTTGATTGGGCCGGCACCTTCGACGATTCACTCGAGCGTCCTGAACGCAGCTTTCGCCGTAAACGTGATGATGATTTGAGCCTGCTGAGTGCAAAACCCGGCATCGATAAATCCGGCATCAAGATTACCTCGGGTTTGCTGGCCGGCGAGACCATCATGTTGCTGCTGGAGCGGCTGTCGAACGAAGCCTCGCGTACTGGAAATTTCGACCAGCTGGTGATTCCGTTTCGCGCCGTCGCCACCGATATCAATACCGGCGAAGCGGCCGTGCTGAGAAGCGGCAATCTCTCGATTGCGATGCGGGCCAGCATGTCGATTCCCGGCGTATTGCGGCCGGTAAAAATCGGCGATCAGCTTCTGGTCGATGGCGGCATCGTTAATCAAGTGCCAGTGGATGTTGCACGCGGCATGGGCGCCGATATCGTGATCGTGGTCGATGTCGGTACGCCGCTGGCATCGCTGGACGAGAATGCATCGATTCTCGTTTTCGCCGACCAACTGGGCAGTTTGATGACGGTCAGCAATACTAAAAAATCGATTGAAAGCCTCGGGCCGAACGATGTCTTGATTCAGCCGGCTCTCGGTGAAAAGGTGCGCACGGGAGAATTTCTCAAGGTAAAACTGGCGCTGGAAATCGGCCACCAGGCCATGCAGGACGTCGGTCCGCAATTAGACAGACTGATAAAGCCGGGTGTCGACAAAAGTGATGAAAAACGCGTTGCCGTTGCCGAAAAATATGAACGCGAAAAACCTATGATGGAATTTGTCCGTTTGAATAATTCAACCCGCTATTCGGACGAAGTGCTTTTGGCACGATTGGATATACCCACCGGCCAGCGCTTCAACGTGGACACGGTGGAGGCAGCCATCCGCCGAATTTATGGCATGGGGACGCTCGATACAGTGACCTACGACATGGTCGAGGAGGATGGCAAAAGCGGTTTGGTGATCGATGTAAAACCGCAGAGTTACGGCCCCCATTATCTGGAAACCGGTCTGAATACCTATTCCGATTTTCGCGGTGATTTTGTATTCAATATCCGTGCCGGCATTCTGAGCAATCCGATCAATTCACTGGGTGGCGAAGTGAGACTGCTGGGACAGTTTGGCAGCGAGCCGGCATTGTTCGCCGAGTATTTCCAGCCACTGGATGTCAAAGGGCGTTACTTTTTCGGACTCAAAGTGGGCTTCGAAAATCCGCAACTCAATTATTTCGACGCTCAAGGCAATCGCATCGCTCAATACGAACTGCCTAGCTGGGGATATGATGCTTATACCGGCCGCGAATTTGGCAATTTCGGTGCTGCCACTGTCGGTGTTCGCCAACGCAGTGGCGACGTCAATCTGTTAATCGGCACGGCAAGCGTTGGCGTCGACGATTTTGACATCGGCGAAGTCTATTGGAATTTGACTTTCGATCGACTCGACAGCTTTCAACTTCCTCGCAAAGGCCTGTTCGTGTCCTTCGGCCAAACCCTGGGACGCCAAACCTTGGGCTCGGATAGTAATTTCAATCAGCTCAATTTGGATGCGATTTACGCCCATGCCATTGGCGCGCATTCTGCCTATGGCGGTCTGCGTTATCACGATACGATTTCGGGTAGTTCCCTGTTGCAGAATCAATATCGACTCGGCGGAGTGACACGCTTGCCGGGGTATCGTCCGAATGAATTGTTTACTTCGAACTATGCCCTCGCATTTATCGGCTATACCTACGAGTTGGGGCGGCTACTGAATCGTCCGGCGATTGTCGGCGGTACGCTTGAATACGCCGATCTATGGAGCGACGGTTCGCCGCATCGACAGGAGTTGCATGCCAGCGGCTATTTTGGTTTTGATTCCTGGCTCGGACGTTTTTTAATTGGCTACGGGGCACGGGAAAGTGGCGAGGGAAATTTCTTCCTCGAGCTGGGTAGAAATCGCTGAACCTTTGTTCGAAAATGAATGTCGAAGCCAGAATCGGCATTCATCAACACAGGACAAAGCATGCGGTCATTCGTCAACAAACACATGTTCTGGACAGGCCTTGTCGCCATCGCCGGTGCATTGCTGCATATCGCGATCATGTTCGGCGGCCCGGAGTGGTATGCCTTCTTCGGCGCGCCCTCCGGCCTGGTGGAACTTGCCCGCATCGGGCATCCGCGTGCAGCGATCAGTTGTCTAATTATCGCGACCTTCCTTTTTATTCTGGCCGCGTTTGCATTTTCCGGCGCGAATGTGATTCGGAGATTGCCATTATTGCGACCCATGCTGGCGATAATCGGGGTTGTCCTGATTTCTCGTGGCGCCTTGTTCATACCAATGATTATGTGGCGGCCCGATTCGCTTGCGCGCATCTGTGATTGCCAGTCGGTCGATACGTTTATTGTCGTCACATCCATTCTTTGTCTTGCGATGGGGATAAGCTATGCCGCAGGAGCAGTGAGCCTTCCTGCGAAACTACGGAATGTTTGAGTGCTGAAACAAATCCTTATCGATCAATTCCGCTTCCTGTTTTTTCGGGAGCCGAGTCGGCAAATTTCGACACACTGGAAACGGTATCTTGCGTTTGGCGTCGTGATTACCTGGCTCGCGGGTATCGGTCGTTACTGGGATAATCCGAAAGCGTATTTATTCCAGTATCTTGGCCTGGGCTCGCTGGCCTATATTCTGTTTTTATCTGGCTTGCTCTGGCTTTTGTTTTATCCATTGAAACCACGGCATTGGCAGTATCGCAATGTGCTGGTGTTTGTATCGCTGTGTTCGTTACCGGCCTTGCTATATGCCATTCCGGTAGAACGTTTCATGTCGCTGGATGCCGCGCAATCCGTCAATGCCTGGTTTCTGGCGATTGTCGCTTCCTGGCGCGTCGCGCTTTTGGTGGTATTCCTGAAGCGTGTCGCGAAATTACCGCCGATGACGGTCGCAATCGCCACCTTGTTGCCCATTGCATTGATCATCGTGGCATTAAGCTGGTTGAATCTGGAACATGTCGTGTTCAACATTATGGCGGGTAATGATCCGGATACCCAGTCGGGCAACGACCAGTCGTATTTTATCGTGCTGTTGATGTCGCTATTTTCAACACTGCTTTTGCCGGTATTGCTGATCGGCTACGGGGTGCTGGTTTACAACGCCCGACAAGCAAAGTGCGAATGAAGATCTAGCCTGATTTGGTCAGGCGAATCAATTCCGCTTTCAACATCAAGCCGTCGCTATGCAGATAGCGGCGCTCGTCGCGCCAATCCGGGAAATGTTTTTCCACTTCGCGCCAGAAGTTGCGGGAATGGTTTCGATGCACCAAATGGCAAAGCTCGTGTACCAGCACATATTCAAACGCCGATGCCTTGCCGAGCACCAAAGATAAATCCAGCAACAGCCCATCGCCCGGACTTAAAGAGCCCCACAACGAAGAAAGCGCACGCACTTTAATCGCGAGTGGTGCAGTGGGAAATGCCGGCAAATATTTCGGCAGCCAGAGACCGATGTCCTTGCGTGCTTCCTGCAAATAAAATTCTTTCAGTGCGCGTTTGGTATGTGTCAGCCCGGCTTTGGCGGGCAATGCGATATGGACCGTGTCGTCCAGCAAACTGACCTGGGCGAATTTTGATTCGCACCATTGGACGGCATGGCGCTGGCCTCGCAGCAGGATTTCGGTGTCTTCGTGCAATCGTAGTTCGTTCTGACAGGAAGCTTGCGGACGCTTGAACCACTGCAATTCCAGCCATTCGGTATTGTCTGCAAGAAATTGTTTTGCCAGACGATCGGAACAGCGTTTTGGCACCGTCAGGCGAACACCCTTTTCATTGACGATAAGCCGCAGTCGGCGCGCGCGTGCATCATGCACACAGCGTATTTCTATTACTTCGCCGGACGTCAACACCACAGGCCAGAGCTCGATGCTACTGACGGGTTTGTCGGGCTTCAGAAAGGAAAACATGCACCTAGTTTAGCGGGAAATGTCCGCTTGCAAATGAATGTCAGACGCACATCCTTCCGACGTTCGTAGGAGCCCGCTCTGTGTAATTCGCGAAGCGAAGTACATACAGAGCTGGCGACCAGCGCGGAGTTAATCGCCAGCTCAAGTGCATTTCGCTTTGCTCAATGCTTGAGCGGGCTCCTACGAAACGCTAGTCATGAAAAACTCAGGCTTCGGCTTTGCTGAGCTTCAGGTTCTTTTCCATTACTTCGAACAGGCGCTTGATCTCGGCCGACATCAGGGCAAAACGTGCGTCGAGTTCGGCAGATTGGTCTTCTTGGTCGGTGCTTTCCAGTGTTTCGACCGCACCATCGAGAAATTTGAGTTTGCGAATCACGAGGTCTTCGCCGAGCACGAAGCTGACATGGGCATCGAGAATCAAGCCTAATCGGCTCACCTGTTTGCCGGATTCCAGATGCTTCTTGATTTCATCGGTTTCCAGTTCCTGACGCTGGCATTTCACGATTGCGCCGCGTTCATCGCCGTCTTTCAGTTCGCATTCTTCGCCCAGCTCAAGTCCTTTCGGCAATTTCTCGCCGCTGATCCAGCCGGTCATCACGGTACGCGGACTGGTTTCGGCATTCAGCGGGATCGCGGGAAAAGAACCGAGTGCGTGGCGCAATTCCGAGACCAGATGTTCGGCCGATTTGCGTGACGATGAATCGATCGCGACAAAGCCGTGTTCCATATCGATATAGGCATTCAGTCGCGTACTGCGAACAAAGGCACGCGGCAGTAATTCGTGCACGGTGTCTTCTTTCAGTGCGCGACGTGCTTTGCCGCCGAGTTTGCGTCCCTGCTTTTCCTCGATCACGGCAATTTTTTTATTGACCAGATCGTTCACCACCGAAGAGGGAAGAATTTTGTCTTCGCCGCCAAGCGTAAATAAAACGCAGTCGCCGACTTGGTGCGAGAGCACAGCTTCATCGCGCCCGAATGGCGAGACGAAACCGCGCGACATCATGTCCAGCGGGCCAACGGGTTTGAGCACGACTTCGGCCAGTCTTTCTTCAAGGGCTTTCAGGGATTTGTTGACGGTAACGGGAAAGCGGAAAAGCGTGAGATTGCGAAAGAACATTATGGTTATCTTTTATGTGGGAGCGGCTTAAGCCGCGATGAGAGGTTGCCAGTATTGCGAAAGTAACGATTACAACGAATTATTCTTCGGCAGCATTATCACCGGCCAACCACGCATGGCTATCAGGCATCGCCGCATCGTCACGTTTGCCAAGCGAGAGAAAGTCAAATAGCTTCGGATCAGCCATGTGCGAAGCGCGAACATCGCCGAGTGCTTTCGCAATCGTATCGATGCGCCCCGGTGTTTGCGTTTCCCATTCGGCCATCATGCGCTTGACGATTTTGCGTTGCAGGTTTTCCTGCGAGCCACAAAGCGAGCAGGGAATAATCGGATACTGTTTCCAGTCGGCGTAGTCGGTGATGTCTTTTTCGCTGCACATTGCCAATGGGCGAATGACCACATGCTTGCCATCGTCACTCAGTAACTTCGGCGGCATCGAGGAAATTTTCGCGTGGAAAAAAAGATTCAGGAAAAAAGTGGACACCAGATCGTCGCGATGATGACCGAGTGCGATCTTGGTAAAGCCTTCCTGTTCGGCGTAATTATACAAAGCACCGCGACGCATGCGCGAACAAAGCGAACACATCGTCTTGCCTTCGGGAATCACGCGTTTGACGACCGAGTAGGTGTCCTGCTCGAGAATCTTGTACGGGACCCCGATGCTTTCCAGATACTGCGGTAAAACATGTTCGGGAAAACCCGGTTGTTTTTGGTCGAGGTTCACTGCCACCAGTTCGAACCGTACCGGCGCCTTCTTCTGCAGAGTTAGCAGGATATCCAGCATGGTGTAACTGTCCTTGCCGCCGGACAGGCAGACCATGACTTTATCGCCGTCTTCGATCATGCCGAAGTCGGCAATCGCCTGCCCGACCTGATGTCTCAGGCGTTTGGCGAGTTTTAGCTTGTTCACCGAATTCGGGCGAACCGGCGGGTCGAGAAGAGTCAAATTCATCGGTGTATTTTACACGGCCGCAGGGGGGTGTAAGCTGCAGCGAGGTCATTTCACCCGAGGCAATATGTCACAACCGCCCGACACCGCCCAGCTGACCGCGCAATTGATTGAATTGCGGATTGAACATCGCGACCTGAACGAAGCCATCGACCGATTGGCGCAAAGCATCCAGGCCGATGAACTGGCGATCAAGCGTTTGAAAAAACGCAAACTGCGCATCAAGGACATGATGACGTATCTGGAAAACAAACTGATTCCGGATCTGGATGCCTGACGCTCTTTTGTGTAGGAGCCCGCTCTGTGTAGAGAGCGCAGCGAAATACACACAGAGCTGGCGAAGGAGGCGAAGTGCATCGCCAGCTCAGCGTATTTCGCTGCGCGAAATGCCGAGCGGGCTCCTACAGATGCAAATTATTTCCGTGTCGGCATTCCGGTGACCTTGCTGACAATCTCTGGCGACAGCTTGCTGATCGTATGACGCAATTCGCGGCCGAGCACGACCTTCGCGTCTTTTTCCCAGGTGTTCAGACGCTCGTCGAAATCGAGTTTGGCATCCGGGCAGAGCCAAATCAGTTTCAGTTCGCGCATTTTCTGGATGAAACTGCGGAACAGGGATTTGTCGAAAAATTCCGGTGCGGCCGGTGCATACAAGAGCGACAAACGCTGTGCGGTTAACTGGCACAGTGTTTCCAGCTCGGAAGTGGAAATCGTACGCGGGCCGTTTTTTACCAGCGTGGTGATTGCGATGAAATAGCGTTCGAAAGCCTGTTGCAGACTGTGGGCAATTGCACGCAGTCGATACACTTCGTCGGTCTGGCCCGGGCCGCGCGAGACATAGCCGTGTTCGTCGTCCGGCACGGCCGACAACAAGCCTTCGCTGATAAATAAATCGACTGTTAAATTAATGCGTTCGGCGAATTCGTCCTCGGTCCAGGGCAGGAATAATTCTTCCTGCATGAACGGATAAATCGTTTTACCCAGACGCATCAGGCCCGCGCGGCTCATGCGGCGATTGTTCTGGAAGCACAGCGCAATCCACGCTGGTGCCGCAAACAAATGCAGGATGTTGTTGCGGAAATAACTTTGCAGCACGGCGGTTTCATCACCCATGCTCAATACGTCGCCGAGCGGATGTTTGGTGCGGGTAAGCACGTTGATTTTCTCTCCGTAAGCCATGATGGCTTCCGGCGACAAATCGGTCACGGTAACGCGGTCAGAATACGGTAGTGCCGCCAGGATTCTTTTGGACAGCGCCAGTTGCGCCAGCAAATCACTTTCGGCCATCGCGTGTTTCGGTGTCGACAACAATGACAGTGCCAGCAAATTGACCGGGTTTACGTCGGCGGCGCGATTGATATTGATCTGGATTTGTTGCGCGGTTTCATCGACCACATCGCCGAGCCATGCCGGCTTTTCGTCGGCACCGGGAAGATTCTTGCGCCATTCCGGCGAATGTTTGTCCAGGATGCTGTCGAGAAAAATCGGTTCGCCGAAACTGACGGCAACTTTGCCGTAATGCTGTTTCAAGATTTCGAAACCGGC
>JAYUWO010000081.1:0-17479 GCA_043753545.1 Arenimonas sp. | reverse complement strand
AAGACGGAGAGTCGCTCGTTTCCAGACTGAGGACTTTCGCCCGCGATTCCGTGAAGATCGGCAGGACCGAGATTGAAGTCGAGAAAAATACGGCTCTGGTCATGAACAAGCCAGAACGATATCGTTATGAAGTCATTGCTGCTATTTCCGAAGATGCTAAAAAGATTTCGACCGGGTTAGGCGCTGGGTGTGAAATCAAGCTCAGTCGCTTGGATAGCCGGATCGAGTGGGGCAGGGCATCGGCGACAGAACTGTTGCTCTACATTCCGTATTCAATGGAAATTTCCGGTTGTACTGGCGCTGTGAAGTAGCGGTTGTGGATTGATGTCATTCAGTAAAAAGCCCCGGACTCCGGGGCTTTTTTTATTGACATGATTCGTCCTTTCGGCGAGAAATTACTGGGGAATAATCACGCTGTCGATTACATGGATGACGCCGTTGCTGGCACTGATGTCGGTCGCGGTCACATTGGCTGCATCAATTTTCACACTGCTGCCTTTGACGGTAATGTCGGCGGCCTTGCCGTTCACCGTGGTGGCGGTATCAAGCTTGACGACATCGGCCGCTTTCACTTTTCCGGAGACCACGTGATACGTGAGGATGGCAATAAGCTTGTCCTTGTTTTCCGGCTTCAGTAACGATTCCACTGTGCCGGCCGGCAACTTTGCGAAGGCTGCATCGGTCGGTGCAAACACCGTGAATGGTCCCTTGCTACTGAGTGTTTCCGCCAGCCCCGCTGCCTTGATGGCGGCGACGAGGGTTTCAAAATCTGGGTTGCCTGCAGCGATTTCTACAATGTTTTTCTCTGCTTTCATTTCATTGTGATGACCGGCGATGGCAGGCGTTGCGGCAATTCCGACTAGCATCATGCTAATCAACATTTTCTTCATCAACTTCATAACACTTCCTTTTCCGACACGTGGGAGAGATGTGCTGCTGCACACTCCCAATATGCAGAAGGCCGCGTACACGCAGTGTCGCGGCTGCGTCATGAAGATGTTTGCGAAATGTTTAGGGCATGTGCAGACGCCATTAAGACGGCGTGATTTTATTACGCGGTGTCAGCGTTCTAGCAGTGATTCATCGAGATGCTTGAGGCGCTCGGGTGTTCCGACATCGGTCCAGTGGCCCGCATGATGTTCACCGCTGACTTGATGCCGATGCATGGCATCACGCAGTAAAGGCGCCAGTTTGAATCGCGGCGGAGTTTCATCGACACCGTTTACTTCGCCAATGATTTCACGCCAATTATCGAAGAGTGCAGGTCGGTAAATACCCACACCGGAAAATGTAAGTTTGTTTGCTCCCTCACTTGCGATTTTTCCATTTTCCGCGAGCGAGAAATCTCCCGTTGGATGGTGCGCCGGATTATCGACCAGCACCAGATGCGCCAAGCCGATAATGTTTTTTGGCAGGGCGGCGTAATCCACATCGCTCCAAATATCACCGTTGACGGCAATAAAACTTTCATCGCCGATGAAGGTGAGTGCCTGCAGCATGCCGCCACCGGTTTCCAGCGGTTCGGTGCCTTCATAGGAATAATGCAATTTCACATGCCAGCGTGAGCCATCGCCGAGCGCCGGTTCAAAGCATTCGGCCAACCAGGACGTGTTGATCACGATATCGCGAATACCGCAGGCGGCGAGTTTTTCGATATGCCATTCAATCAGCCGCTTGCCACCCACTTCAAGCAAGGGCTTCGGTGTGTGATGGGTCAGCGGACGCATGCGTTCCCCTTTCCCTGCCGCAAAAATCAGCGCTTTCATGCAAGTGCCAATCGAATGTCACGCTCGGCCAGCACACGTTCCAGCAACTGAATCAAGGGTGCCGTTTCCGGATAACGCAAACCCACATCGCGGGTGTACTGCCAGACCAGAGGAAGATCATTCAGATAGCCGGCTTTGCCATCGCGATACCAGAGGCGACAGAAAATGCCGAGCACTTTCAGGTGCCGCTGCAGGCCCATCAAATCAAAGCCGCGCTTGAATGTTGCGGTGTCGACATTGGTAAGTCCGGCTTTGACACAATCGAGGCGATAGTTCTCGACCCAGGCATCGATGCGTTCTTCCGGCCAGGCGATATAGCAATCACGCAGCAAGGAGACCAGATCGTAGGTAATCGGACCTTTGACGGCATCCTGAAAATCCAGAATGCCCGGATTGTTTTCTTCCAGTATCAATAAATTGCGTGAATGATAATCGCGATGCACAAAAACCTGCGGCTGCATTTTTGCACTGCTGACGAGATACCGGAAAGCCGATTCGATGACATCCCATTCCTCACATTCGGGTGTGTAGGCAAGATGCCGCTGGAGAAACCATTCCGGCATCAATTCCATTTCGGTAACGAGGCGGCTTTCATCGTAGACAGGTAAATCATCGCAGGCGACATGCAATTGCATCTTCAATATTGTCTGCATGGCGTCACGATAAAGGCCATCGACGCTTTGTTCGTCCAATTCAGGCAGGTACAGTCGATTGCCGAGGTCAGCCATCAGGATGAAACCCAGATCGGCATCAAAGGCGCGAATGTCGGGGGCGTGCAGGCCAGCTTTGCTTAAACGTTGGGCGATATCGAGCCAGGGACGAATGTCTTCCTTGTCCGGTGGCGCATCCATCACGATCCATGTTTGGGCATCGGAAAAGCTACGCCAATAACTGCGAAAACTGGCGTCGGCCGACGCACGTTCAAGCGTGGCTTGAGGATCATTGAGTGCTTTTTGCGCCCAGAGTAAACGTTCGGTTTCTCGATTTAGCGTGGTCATACGATCTATAAAAATGAACAAAGCCTATTGTGACAGAGGCACCACGCTGGCGCGACCGTAAGCGCTTTCGTTAAGATGACAGCTTCATCGAAGGGAAAACCATCATGTCCAAAGTGTTGCCTGTGCTTTTATGCGGCGGCTCGGGAACCAGGCTCTGGCCCTTGTCGCGCGAAGCCTATCCAAAGCAATTTTTGCCCCTGGCCGGTGATGTGAGCTTGCTACAAGCGACGTGTCTCAGAGTGCAGGGCTTGCCAGGTGCCGAGTCTCCCTTGCTGATCAGCAATGAAGAGCATCGCTTCATGGTGGCGGAACAATGCCGGCAGGTGGGTATCGTTCCGGAAGCCATTATTCTGGAGCCCGTGGGACGAAATACAGCGCCGGCGATTGCCGTGGCGGCATTGCATGCCTTGAAAGTGCAGCAAGATCCCGTTTTGCTCGTGTTGCCTTCGGATCATGTGTTGCGTGATGAAGAAGGATTTCGGCGTGCAGTACTCGCAGCGCTACCGTCGGCTGAAGCGGGAGCACTGCTGACCTTTGGTATCGTGCCGACAGCACCGGAAACCGGATTTGGCTATATCAAGGCGGCTGTCGGTGAAGGTGTTCGCGCAGTCGAGCAATTTGTCGAAAAACCGGACCAATCAACGGCGGAAAACTATCTGTCCAGCGGTGAATATTTCTGGAACAGCGGCATGTTCCTGTTTCGCGCATCGCGGTTTATCGAAGAGCTGGAAAAATTTGCTCCCGAGATATTGCAGCAATGCAAAGCTGCGATGGCCGATGCGAAACGCGATGTCGATTTTCTGAGGCTCGACAAAGAGTCCTTTGCAGCCTGTCCAGCCGATTCGATCGACTACGCCGTGATGGAAAAAACCGCCGACGCAAAAGTATTGCCGATTGATGTGGGTTGGAGTGATGTCGGTTCGTGGTCGGCCTTGTGGCAAGTGGCAGATCAGGACGGCGATGGCAATGTGCATCGCGGCGACGTGATGTCCGAAAATTGCCGGAATACCTTTGTCTGGTCGGGAAATCGCCTTGTCAGCACTCTGGGCCTGGAAAGCATGATCGTGGTGGATACCGACGATGCCTTGCTGGTGGCGCATCAGGATCATGTGCAGGATGTGAAGAAAATCGTGGCCCGCCTGAAATCCGATTCACGTTCGCAGGCAGTACACCATCGCCAGGTCTACCGCCCCTGGGGAAGCTACACCTCGGTCGATAATGGCGAGCGCTTCCAGGTGAAGCGAATTGTCGTTAAGCCCGGTGCGGCACTGTCATTGCAAATGCACCACCATCGCGCCGAGCACTGGATAGTGGTGAATGGTACGGCACGCGTCACCTGTGACGAGGACATCATGGTACTGACGGAAAACCAGAGCACCTATATACCGCTTGGAAGCAAACATCGGCTCGAAAACATTGGCGAGCATCCGCTCGAACTGATCGAGGTACAATCAGGCAGCTATCTGGGTGAAGACGATATTGTGCGTTTTGATGATGTTTATGGTCGCGTATCTTAGGTTTTAGCGTTATTGAAAGTACGGTAACGCACATACAGGTAACGAAAGCCAGATTAGGATTCGGCGAATGATTCAGGCATTTTTCCAGTCTTATGGTTTGCAATTGGTCGCCAGTCTGATTCTCGGATTGTCGCTGGTCAGGATGTCGTTGCTTTTTGCGACGCCATCGGGGTTGGTTGATCACCCGATAGGACGTAAAGACCATATGCACCCAACGCCCGTTACTGGCGGGTTGGGTGTGTTTGTCGCGCTTTTGCTCTCCTTTCTCGTTTTCGGCCGGTTTGACCTGCAACTTGGCGTGTTTTTTGCCGCTGGCGGACTGCTGCTTGTCATTGGCGTCCTAGATGACCGTTTTGATCTGAGCTCGAGACTGCGTTTTTTCGTGCAGGCGGTGGCGGCCGTCATCATGATTTATTTTGCCGGTTTGCAGGCCAATGAAGTGTCGGATGTTGTCGGGATCAGCGGCTTTAATCTGGGCTGGATGACGCCACTGTTTACGGTGTTCATCACCATCGGTTTAATCAATGCGCTGAATATGGCGGATGGTAGCGACGGCTATCTGGCCGGTCAGGTATTGGCGGCACTGAGCTTGTTTGCGGGTCTCGCGCTTTATGCGGGCAATGTGGCACTGGCTGGACAATGCGCGATATTTGCGGCCGCTGTACTCGGTTTCTGGTTCTGGAATATGCGCTTTCCGTGGCAGAAGCGGGCAAGAGTTTTTTTAGGCGACGCCGGCAGTACGTTTCTGGGTTTTGCCATCGTCTGGTTTGCATTGCAACTGACACAAAATCCGCTGCATCCGGTAACGGTAGTGTTACCGCCATGGATGATAGCCCTGCCTGTACTGGATTGCGTAGTGCTGATGCTGGATCGAATGCGTCAGGGACGCTCACCTTTCAGTGCCGACAGAAATCATATGCATCACTTGTTACTCGATGCGGGTTTCACGCCGACCAGCATTGCGATTGCCATGATGGCGTTGTCACTATTGATCGGCGCTTCGGCAGCGTTGGCGGTCAAATACGATGTGCCGCGGACATGGGTCGTGATTGGCTATTTTGTCTTGATTGGCTTGTACTGGTGGTTCAGTGCCAACCGTCAACGCGCGGTCGCGCAGTTGCGTTCATTGCGGATGGACAACAAGGCTGTTCCCTCTTTACTAAATGAAAATAACCAATGAACTACAAGACTGGGATATTGAGTCATAAATGATTGATCTGCACTGCCATATTTTGCCCGGCATCGACGACGGCGCTCCTTCTCTGGAAGTGGCGTTGGCAATGGCACGTGCGGCAGTCAACGACGGCATCAAGATCACCGCTTGCACGCCGCATATTTATCCGGGGCTTTATGAAAATTCGCAGGCAATCATTGCCAAGGCAATTGCCGAATTCGAGCTGGAATTGCAGCGTCACGACATTCCACTCCAGCTGACGATTGGTGCCGATACCCATATGGCACCCGAACTATTGCAGGGCATTCGCGAGGGACGTGTACCGACACTGGGGCACTCGCGCTTTCTGCTGCTTGAACCGCCGCACCATGTCGCCCCGCCGAGGCTGGAAGAATCGGTGTTCCAGTTCCTGGCGGCCGGCATCGTGCCCGTCATCACCCATCCTGAACGCCTGACTTGGATTGAAACGCAGTATTCGAAAATGGTCAGCTTGGTCAATGGCGGAGCTTGGATGCAAATCACTTCCGGCAGCTTGACGGGCCGGTTTGGTCGCCGCCCAAAATACTGGGCTGAGCGCATGGTGGATGAGCGTCTGGTCCATATTCTGGCCACGGATTCGCACCATATCGACAAACGCCCGCCTTATTTGGCGGAAGGCCGCGATGCGGTAGCAAGGCGTTGTGGTGAAACGGAAGCTTTCAACATGGTTGATGTCAGGCCACGCGCGATACTGTCCGATTTACCCCACGCTCAAATTCCCCCATTAGCTGAACGGCAAGCATTACCTCAATCCCCTAATGGCTGGCGTAGCTGGCTTGGCTTGGCATAATGAACATTCTTGCATCAGGTGAATCACCATGAATAGATTTTGGCTAGGCTGTATTTTATTAATTTGTTCTGGAGTGTCCGCTTCTGCTTTTGCAGGTGCCGATAGAAAGTCTGGACAAATCACAGTAGCCGCTGCGGGAGCTAATGAATTGCCTCCGCCAGATAGCACAACCGCTGTAGGCGTATACAAAGGTGTATCCGAATACCGAATCGGCCCGTCGGATCTTCTGGAAATAAACGTTTTTCAGGTTGCCGACCTAAATCGTACCGTACGCGTGAATACTTCCGGTGATATCTCGCTGCCGCTTATTGGTGTGTTGCAAGCGGGCGGCCGGACAGTGCAGGAACTGGAAGCCGACATTGCGAAAAAGCTCGATGCCGGTTTTTTGCAAAACCCGCAGGTCACCGTGTTCGTCAAGGAATTCACCAGCCAGCGCGTTACCCTGGAAGGCGCTGTTAAAACTCCGGGCATTTATCCACTGACCGGCAAAACAACCTTGTTGCAAGCAATCGCGATGGCCCAAGGTCTCGATCCGCTCGCTGATTTGAAAGGCATCGTGATTTTCCGTGTTGTCGAAGGAAAAAAAATGGGTGCGCGTTTCGATATCAAGGCGATTCGCTCCGGTGCTGCTGCCGACCCCCTCGTATATGGCGATGATATTATCGTGATAGATCAATCGGGTTCGAAAACCGCCTTCCGCCGCATCATGGAAAGTCTTCCTATTTTCAATATGTTCACCATTCTTTAATTTGAAGGTTTAGCGTGTCCAATCAACCAAAAGATCCAAGTCAAGATCCTCGCCAAGATCTGTTTCCATCGCCTCACCAAGGTCAGGATGGGCGGCATCTGACGATTGCACGCAATCATGCCATCAGCGTGGATACTCGTCTTGGCGATTCAGTGGCGGAAACAGAAGACGATATCGATTTGCTGAGTTACTGGCATATCCTGTTAAAGCGTCGTTGGACAATATTGGGTGTGCTCGGAATTGTTTTCCTCACCAGTCTGGTAGGAACCTTGTTGACCACGCCAATTTATCGTGCGACCAGCGTCTTGCAAATTGATCGCCAAACCGTGCAGGTCATGAATAATAGTGTCCAGGGCGTTATGCCGACTGAAGACAGTTATGCGGATGATTTCTATCAGACTCAATACGAACTGCTGAAGAGCAGGGCGCTTGCACAGCGAGTGGTGTCTCAGCTTGGTCTAGTTGAGTCGGGTCAACTGGAAAGAATGCAGCCTGGTTCCCCGTGGCAAAAAATCATGGGTCTGTTTGGCCGTGATGCGGACAGCCAGAAAAATGCCACGCACCCTACCAATGCTTTAGTTGGCGACGACAAAGCAGCAAAAGAAAATGCCCTGGCAGGAACCTTTGCCGGTGGCATCAATGTTGAGCCCATCCGTAACTCGCGTCTGGTTCGCATTCATTACGACAGTCCAGACGCCGCTTTCTCGCAAGCGGCGGCCAACGCCATTGCCGAGAGCTATATCTCGAGAAATCTGGAGCACAAGGCCGGATCCACGACTTACGCAAAAGGCTATCTGGAAGACCGTCTCGCGGAATTAAAGGTGAAGTTGGAAGACTCGGAACGTAAGTTGGTCGAGTTCGCCCAAAAGGAACAAATTATCGGCACCAGCGGCGGCGATGACAGCACCACGCTGACACAGCAAAACCTGCAATCCCTGAATGCCGCTTACGGCAGGGCGCAAGAAGAACGGATTCGTGCGGAAGCTCGTTGGACCGAAGCGCAAGCCGGTAGCGGCTTGACTCTGGGCTCAAGCGCGGATGCATCCAAAAATCCTTTCATTACGACCTTGCAGGAAAACCGCAGCAAGTTGATGGCCGAGTATCAGGACAAACTCAGGCTTTATAAGCCTGCCTATCCGGTCATGCAGCAATTGAAAGGCCAGATCGATGAAATTGATAAACAAATGGCTGCCGAAGTAGGCAACCTGCGTGGCGGAGTCAGGGCGCAACACCTGGCTGCCATCAAGCAGGAGCAAATGCTGTTAGCGCAAATCAATAATCTCAAGACCGATGTGCTTGATCAGGATGGTCGCAGCATCCAATACAATATTTTCAAACGCGAAGTCGATACGAATCGTCAACTTTATGATGCGCTGTTGCAGCGCTATAAAGAAATCGGCATTACCGGCGGCATCACCAATAACAACGTGTCGATTGTAGATCGCGCTCAGATGGGCTGGAAATTCAAGCCCGACCTGATGCGCAATCTCATGGTCGCTATTATGGTTGGCTTGGTAATGGGCTGTTTGCTTGCGCTAGTATTCGAGTATCTGGACGACTCTCTGAAATCGCCGGAAGACATCGAGAAGCTGTTAGGCCTGTCTATTTTGGGTGTCATTCCAAAGTTGAAAGAACCACAGACGCCGACAGCCGCGCTTCTGGATTTGCGCGGGGCCTTTACCGAATCCTATCGCTCGGTAAGAACGGCTCTGCAATTCTCCACCGACAAGGGTGTTCCTAGGGTGCTCTTGATTACCAGTGCATCGCCGGGTGAAGGCAAGTCCACGACGGCCCGTGCACTCGCACAAAATATTGCCGAGCTTGGGCGTCGGGTGTTGATCGTCGATTGCGATTTGAGAAATCCTTCGCTCCACAGGCATTTCAATGCGGACAACTCGACCGGCCTGACCAATTTCCTGGCCGGCGCGATCAAGCCGATGGATCTGATCCAGAAAACCGATATTCCGAATTTATCCTATTTGTCGACCGGCCCATTACCACCTAATCCGGCCGAACTGTTGATGGGTTCCAAATTGGTGTCCTTCCTCACGGTGGCCATTGAAAAATACGACCAGATTATTATCGACGGTCCGCCCGTTCTCGGGTTGGCAGATGCTCCTATTCTTGCCAATCGCGCCAGCGCTACGCTTATTGTGGTCGAAGCCGGTGAAACTCGTGTGGCGGTCGCTAAAAATGCCGTCAAGCGATTACATGCCGCGCGCGCGCATTTGGTGGGCGCCATCATGACCAAATACAGTGCCAAGCAGCATTCGGGTTATGGTTATGGCGCAGGTGATTACGACTATTATTCCTACGGCGGTGCCACCAAGGAACTATTGACCAAGCAATGACCGTTGCAGCGCTCGAGCAGGCAATCACCTTCCTGAGTCGTGCCGACTTAATAGCTACTGCCCGTCAGCAAACTCTGCCCGATGGTGTTACCGATATTTTGAAAATCAGTTCCGGCGATGAGTCGGCACTGGTAACGGCGCAGGAAAATACACGCTTCTCGAGGGTGGATGTCAAACACGCAGCCCAATTTTACGTTGAGCAAATTTTATTCGCGCCCGATAGTAATCATTACCGGGTGTTGGGCGTCGATCCGGATGATGCCGAAGCCAAAATAAAATTGCATTATCGCTTGCTGGTGCGGTGGCTTCACCCGGATAAAAATTCCAGTGATTGGGAGGTTGTGTTTTCGGACCGAGTTAATCGTGCGTGGCATGCATTGAGAACCCCGGAAAGACGTCGTGAATATGACGCGCAGCTTGAAACCAGGGCGTCACATTCTCCGATGTTGTCACAACCGAGTCGTGAGGTAACGCCGGCGCAATTGCGACAATCACAAAATGACCAGCGATACATCAGCTCGCGTACGATCAAGCGACTGCCGATTGCTATTTTTGGCGCACTTGGCGTCAGTGCCGTGTTTGCCTTGTGGTGGTTCAGTCAGCTGCAGCCACAGGTAGACGCACCGCTTGTTGCGAGTGTTGAACCGCCTACTTCGGAAACCCTACCCACGGCGCCTGAAGTAACCTTGGAACAAGCGGAGCCTTTGGCTGCTGCCACAACCGTGCCGATGGAAGCGCCGCTACTCCCCGTCGATATCGAACAAGAAATCCCTCCACCAATAAATCCGGTAGTTGAGATAGCCAGTCAGGAGATAAAACCTGTTGAAGTCATCGAAACAAAACCGGTAACGCGACAGTCGACAGTTCCGCCGCCCGATATCGTCGAAGCAAAACCGGTAACAAGGCAAGCGATAGTTGCGCCACCAAGCAAAAAGCAGATCCCGCCACTATCCAGCGCAGCATCTGGGCCTCTAGCTGTTGTAGCGAAAAAACCAGCTGTTGAAAATAAACCGACCATTCCCAAGGCTCGAACCTTACCGGCAGTTGCGATTAGCCAGACGAATACAACGAAGCCAACTGAACCAAAACGCAATGCAACGACTTATAAACCCAGTGCCGCTCCCTTGGCGCCAAGCATCGTGAAGCCGGAAGAAACAGCGACAAAGCGTACCGAAGTCGTGATTGCCGATCCCGATGTGGTTGCCGCCAACAAATACGATGTCGAGGTAAAGAAATTCCTCCAGCAGTTCTCCCGCGTTTATGCAGACGGCAATTACTTTGCCTTGCATAATTTATTCACCAAGGATTTGAGCATCGTCGGCGCATCTCCCCAGCGCAAGGTGTTGCATGGCTATCGACAGTTGTTTCAAACAAGCCAGTACCGGGAAATCGCCATCCAGAATGTCACCTGGCTGGAGAACGATGAAAAAATCACGGTAGTCGCCAATTACCAATCACAAGTTTTGCCTTTGGGTGGACAGGAAGCCGAGTCGAGTCGCGGGAATATCCGTTTGGTTCTGCGGATGGAAAACGGAGAACTGAAAATCATACGTCTGCAATCGGATTCAAAGAATGGTTGACAGCCCCGATGCACGCAGAACATTTGCTCTGCGCATACTGATAGTCCTGCTGCTGGCCGTCCTTGGGTGGCGGGTATTTACGCTCGGGATGGCAGATGCCGTCGCGCTGTCGGCGCCTGCTGAAGCGCTTCAATGGAGGCGAAGTCATCCTGCCGCTCTTTTCATATTGTCGGAGCAGCAGGTAAAGAATCCGGAATCGCACGAATCTGCACGCGATAGCGCGTTGAGTAGTTTGCGAACCTATCCGTTTAACGGACGTGCTTATCGGGTGCTCGCACAAATTGCAGATGCAGAAAAGAACTCGAAATTAGCCTACGGGCTATACCAGAAAGCCGAACTTTACAGCCCGCGCGATCTCGAAACGCGGGCAGCGCTTTTAAATCATGCCCTGCTTGGCAATCAGGTCGAAGCGGCCGTTTATCAATTGGATATGCTTTTACGCGTGCAGCCCTATCTGCAACCGCAATTGATGCCGGTCATCGGTGAGCTTGCCGCAATGCCTGCGGCTCACGATCCATTGATTCATGCATTGGGCAAAAATCCTCCCTGGCGTTTGCACACAATCAGATCTCTCCTTAGCCAGGAAAAAGCAGCGGAGCGATACGCCGTTTTCGTCAATCGTCTAGCCCAAAGCAAAGTTGGGATATCAGATGACGAACAACAGGCTTGGCTCGGTGCATTAAATCAAGGCAAGCAGTGGTCTCTGGCGTATTTAAGCTGGGCGGTCAATCTTCCCACCGAATCACAGCAGGAGCTGGGAAACATTTTTAACGGCAGTTTCGAGAACGAACCGCTGGGAAGTGAATTTGACTGGCAGTTTGTTCCGGTGCCCGGTGCCAGCATGGATCGCTCGTTCCGTGAAGGAGTCAAGGGCGAAAAAGCATTACGGGTCCAGTTCGGCGACCGTCGCGTTCCGTTTAACCATGTCAGGCAAACCTTGGTACTGACTGCCGGGTCTTATCGATTAAGTGGCCAGGGTCTGACCCAAGATTTAGTTACCGAGCGAGGCCTGGTGTGGGACATACAGTGTTTGGGAGGAGGCCCCAATCTGGCGGTCTCCGAGCCCTGGCAGGGTAGCCGCCAGCAATGGCAACGTTTCTCGATTGAGTTCGAAGTGCCTTCGTCAAATTGCGAGGCTCAGTCCCTTATATTGAAACTTCCCGCACGTGTGCCAGCTGAACAACAGATAAGTGGAGCG
Source organism: Arenimonas sp. (assembly GCA_043753545.1). Lineage (GTDB taxonomy): Bacteria > Pseudomonadota > Gammaproteobacteria > Xanthomonadales > Xanthomonadaceae > Arenimonas. Next base: position 5,318 of record JAYUWO010000081.1, on the reverse strand, counting down.
ATCTGGTTTGATGACCTAAGAGTCCAGAAAATTCAAAGGCTTATACAGCCTTCCGTTCAGAAAAATAGTCAATAATTGCTTGCATAGTTCTTGCTTGTGTCGGTAGTATTACCTCAGTGATTATCCCGTCATTAGGAGGCTAATATGAAAAAAACAATACTTACTGCGGTATGTGCCGCAAGCATCAGTTTCGCTGCATTGCTGACCGCGGCAGAGCCACCTGCCAATATCGCGATTATCGATGACATCAATGGTTCCGTGATGGTAAATACGGGCGAAAAATTTGTCGGTGCGGTTGAAGGTCAATCTCTGAAAGCGGGTGATCGCGTGATGGCATCGAAAACCGGTACCGCTGTTTTGGTATTCGATAATGATTGCCGAAGAGAAATTAATGCAAACACCATGGTGATCATTCCAGAGCGTTCGGTCTGCGAAGGCGGCGTCATGACAGCCCAAACCGTTGGCCCGCAAGGCGGAACCGGCGTTGGTGCTACTGGTTCGGGCAATGCCGGAATCTATGGCTTGAGCGCAGCAGCTTTGATTATCGCCTACATCGAAATCAACAAGAGTCCTTGATGCCCTAGGCGTTGGATTTGCAATAAACAAAAAGGCCGCTTGATGCGGCCTTTTTTTTGAGAAATCACGAATGCAAAATCAGAAAGTTGTTTTTTTAGGCAGTGTTTTTGTATTGTTTCTTGCCTGCCTGTTCGGCGGCGGACAGGGTTTTTTTGGCGATGTAATCGCACAACTTTCCGCCGTTTTTTTACTGGTCATTTGCTTATTCAATCGGGAATCGGAATTGCATCGTGCTTCCGTCATGAAAAGACGGTTGGCATATGCGTTCATCGCTATCGTTTTTCTCGTGCCGGTTCTGCAGCTTTTTCCATGGCCGGGTTCCGGCCAGTACGCGCTCAAAATGCAACAAGATTTACTGCAGGCCGGCGTGCCCTTGTCGGGTCTAAGCTTGCATAAAACCTACGGTGCCGAGCGCGCATTGTTTTTTCTCCTGCCGCCTTGTGCCTTGTTTATTGCATGCCTGCAATTGACCAAGGAATACCGCCAGCGTCTCTTGATGGCGTTAGGCGTGATTGTCCTGATGAACATACTGCTAGGGTTCGCCCAGCTTGCACAGGGCATCAACAGCCCGTTGCGGCTTTATGCCATCACCAACACTTTCGAGGCGGTAGGGTTTTTCGCCAATCGAAATCATTTCGCCAGTCTGCTGGCGATGTTTCTACCCTTGGTGATTGCCGCTACTGCATGGTGTGCGCATTTGCGCTTTAGTCGCCAGTTAAAATCGCCGCTATTGATAGTAGCGGGAGCGATTTTCTGCATCTTGATCATTCTGGCTATTGCGGTATCGCGTTCGCGTGCCGGCCTGTTACTAGGCATTCTGGGGTTCGTATTGATGCTGCCGGCCCTGTTGGCCCTTCCAAGGCAGCCCGGCTTTAAAAGGTTACTGGGCGTCATCGTGATTGTGGGCGCACTTGCTTCCGTACAATTTGCCTTCGTCGGCTTGATGAAACGAGCGGATCAGGGCGTTATCGATAACACACGCACCGAGATGACGCTCACCAGTATCGAGGCAGGAAAAGCCTTTGCACCAATGGGATCGGGACTGGGGACTTTCCGGGACGCCTATCAGCCATTCGAGGCGAAGGCCGGTAACCTGGAAAATACCCTGACCAATCATGCACACAACGATTACGCCGAGCTTTGGATGGAAACCGGATACCCCGGTTTATTCGCCATGGGTGCTTTCTGGGTATTGTTTTTTATTGTGGGCTTCCGACTTTGGTATCGGCAAAAACAGGGCGACACGATCGATATATTGCTCTCGCGTGCCGCCTGGATTGGTGCCTTGTTGGTGCTGCTGCATTCCTATGTTGATTACCCGCTAAGAACAACGGCCAATGCCAGTGTTTTTGCCATCTTGCTGGCTCTGGCACTGAGTGCCAGTCTCCGAAAAAGCCGGACGGGTAAAGACAAAGATTAATTGTCGCCATGGCAGGCAATGCTGTAACCAACGGGTAATAAAATCCTTCCGGGTGCGCTCTAACCCCTCATTAGGCTAGAGTTCCAATAGACTATGTGCAGTAACGTACATATCGCACAGTGTTAAAATTGATAAGGTCTCCATATGCAGCTACTAGAAAATAGTCGAATAGGAGTGGTCGGTCTTGGTTATGTGGGTTTGCCACTGGCGCTCGAATTTGGCAAACACTTCCCCACGGTTGGGTTTGATATCAATGCCCAGCGCATTCAAGCGCTGCGTGAGGGGCACGACAGCACCCTAGAAAGTAGCTCTGAAGAAATTTTCCAGGCAAAACAGCTGGTATTGAGTATCGATCCTGCCGATCTAGAATCCTGCAACGTATTTATTGTGACCGTGCCAACACCGGTAGACGATTCCAATCGTCCCGACTTCAAGCCACTCGAATCGGCCAGTAAAATCATCAGCCAGTTTTTAAAAAGTGGCGATGTCGTCATTTACGAATCCACCGTTTATCCGGGCACCACCGAAGAAGTCTGCGTGCCGATCCTGGAAAAACTATCGGGCCTGAAATTTAATGTGGATTTCTTTTGCGGCTATAGCCCCGAGCGCATCAATCCGGGCGACAGACTACGCCGGCTCACCAACATCAAAAAAATTACTTCCGGTTCAACGCCCGAAGCTGCCGATTTTGTCGATGCCCTTTATCGCAGCATCATCACCGCTGGCACCCATCGTGCACCTTCGATGAAAGTGGCGGAAGCGGCGAAAGTGATCGAAAACACCCAGCGCGATGTGAATATCGCATTGGTCAATGAATTGGCGATGATCTTCAACAAGATGGGTGTCGACACCCATGCCGTACTCGAAGCGGCCGGTACCAAATGGAATTTTTTGCCTTTCAAGCCTGGCCTGGTGGGCGGGCACTGCATTGGCGTGGATCCGTATTATCTGACGCACAAAGCAACGGTACTGGGCTATCACCCCGAATTGATTTTGGCAGCACGCCGCATCAATAGCCGAATGGGTCTGCATGTGGCGTATCAGGTCATGCGCTTGATGACACACAAACGCATCCATGTACTGGGTTCGAAAATATTGATTCTCGGCCTGACCTTCAAGGAAGATTGCCCGGATCTACGAAATACCCGTGTTGTCGATATCGTGCATGAATTGCAGTCGGCGCATGTCCAGGTCGATGTTTATGATCCCAATGCGAGTGTCGAAGAAGCAAAAAATCTATTGCAAATTGATTTGTTGGCCGCGCCGACTACCGGTACTTATGACGCCATTATCGTGGCGGTTGCGCATGCGCAGTTCATCGAGATGGGCATTGCGGCCATTCGTGCGCTTGGTAAGCCCAACTGCGTCATCTTCGATACCAAATCGGTGTTTGAAATCGGACAAGTCGATGGCCGTTTATGAGGCAGATTGCAGGGCGGGCAATTTAATTGTGGCCATGGCCATAGTTTGGAACGAACATGAACACTGAAATCTCAAAATCCAAATTCAAGGCGCATGCGCTCGAAATTTTACGGCAAGTCGAAAAGACCGGCGAGCCGGTCATTGTTACTGACCACGGTACGCCGAGCCTGATCATACGAAAGTACGAAGCCCACATCTCGAACGTTCGAGACATGCTTAAAGGTTCGATCTTGCGTTACGACTCCCCTTTCGAACCGGTAGGTGTTGAAGATTGGGAGGGCTTGGCTTAAAACCCTCCGACATGATTGCAATCTTGGAGGGCCCTTGGGGGCGCTGCCCAGCGAGATGGCTGGGGGTTAAAGAGCAATGAGGTTTGTAGGAGGGCCCTTGGGCGCGACCACCCTGCGAAGATGACAGGGTTGAAACCCCTCTCATAAAACACGTTCGGCTAATATACAGACATAAAATTTTGGAAAACAAATGAGAAATTACGAAGCAAGAAAACGCATTCTAGTCACCGGAGGCGCAGGCTTTCTCGGGTCACACTTGTGCGATCGCTTGCTCGAGCGTGGCGATGAAGTGGTCTGTGCCGATAATTTATTCACCGGCAGCAAGCGCAATATCGAACACTTGCACAGCAATCCGCGTTTCGAATTCATTCGGCACGACGTCACATTTCCGCTCTATCTTGAAGTCGATGAAATCTACAATCTTGCCTGCCCCGCATCGCCGGTTCATTACCAGCATGATCCGGTCCAGACCACGAAAACCTCTGTGCATGGCGCGATCAATATGCTCGGTCTTGCCAAGCGTTTGCGTAGCCGAATTTTTCAGGCATCTACCAGCGAAGTGTATGGCGATCCCTCAGTACATCCCCAAACCGAAGGTTACTGGGGCAACGTAAATCCTATCGGCATTCGTTCCTGCTACGACGAAGGTAAACGCTGCGCTGAAACATTATTCTTCGACTACCATCGTCAACATGGTCTGGATATTAAAGTCGCCCGAATTTTTAATACCTATGGGCCGCGCATGCACCCTAATGACGGCCGCGTGGTATCAAACTTTATTGTGCAGGCATTGCAAGGCAAACCGATTACCATTTTTGGCGAAGGCCAGCAGACGCGATCGTTCTGCTATGTCGATGATCTGGTCGAAGGTTTTCTACGTTTCATGAATACCGAACCTGGCTTCACCGGACCGGTAAATTTGGGCAACCCCGGCGAGTTCACCATTCGGCAATTGGCCGAAAAAGTTATTGCGCTTACCGGCTCAAAATCACAATTGGAATTTAAACCATTACCTTCGGACGACCCCCTGCAACGCAAGCCCGACATCAGTCTGGCGCAAGCCAAATTAAACTGGACGCCTGAAATACAGCTCGAAGCTGGGCTTCAGAAAACTATCGCTTATTTTGACGGGTTGCTGGCGGAAAGTTCAGTCTAATGTTGCAGAGCACCGTATCAAACCCTAATATTTTTAAGCTACTTGAGAAGCTCTGGCATCATTTTAACCGGCGCCATAAACGACAATTTATGCTTTTAATTGTCTTGATGCTGGTAAGTGCATTTGCCGAGGTGATGACGCTGGGTGCCGTACTACCGTTTATTGCAGTACTAACTGCGCCCGAGCGCGTGCTTGGTTATCCGGTAGTTTCCCAGTTTGCCGAGTTCTTGGGAATTCAGGCGGCCGATCAACTACATCTGCCACTTACCATCGGCTTTTTTGTTTTAGTGCTGATTGCAACTGCGATTAGAATTCTGCTGTTATGGACAACAACAAGATGGACTCTTACGGCCGGTGCTGAGGTAAGTCTTCTCGTATACAAAAAAACTCTCTATCAACCGTATTTGGTACATGTGGAGCGTAATAGCAGCGAAGTCATTAGTGGTATTGCGAC
>JAYUWO010000080.1:0-5883 GCA_043753545.1 Arenimonas sp. | reverse complement strand
CGCCGTCTATTTATTGATATTGGGCGTGTATCTCATTTTCCGCGCCTATCGTGGCCTGAATGCATCGGCGAAAGTCAGCCATGTAAAAACCACGGCCGTGATCGCTGGATTTCTCGATGCCGTTGGTGGCGGCGGCTGGGGTCCGATGACCACGACCCGCCTGATTTCGCAAAATATGGAGCCGCGCTACGCGATCGGCACCGTGAATGCCGCCGAGTTTTTCGTCAGCCTGGCAATCACGATTGTGTTCTTCAGCACCTTGGATCTATCGCATCTCAATACTATTCTCGGCTTGCTGATTGGCGGTGCAATTGCCGCGCCGTTTGCTGCGTGGCTGACCAAGCATCTGCCCGCACGCATCACGATGGCAGTCGTGGGTTCCTTGGTTGTGATCATCAGCATTATTAATATCTGGCGTTATTTCGCGTAGGAGCGTCCTTTAGGCGCGATAAATCCCGCCAGATCTGTCGCGCCTAAAGGACGCTCCTACGACTTGCCCTGCTCTTTCAAGGTCAGTGCAACCTTATTACGTAGATAAGCCGGTTCAAGTTGATCTGGGGCAATCATTTTTCCAGATTGGAAATCTCGCAAAGCCAACCGCGCAATATCCGCCGCGTGCGGCAATGCATCCGCCCGGCATTGAACTAATTGCGATCCCAGATTTACCTGCAGCGCATTATTGATCGCGGAAAATCCGGTGCCGACGCCGACAAGCGGATGGCCGCTTACATGACGATAGGCGTCGGGTGCTATTACGATTTCTTCGCTGACGGAATAAACCAAGCCATCGAAATCCAATTGGAATTCGGCGCAATAAATTTCGCCCATGCGCGCATCGATCGCGGCCAGAATCCGCTCCGGTTTCAGATCGGCGCCCTGCATCGCCAAAGCCGCGAGCGTGGAAACCGGCAACACTGGTTTATCGAGCGCCAATGCAATGCCCTGCACCAAGGCTACGGCCAGTCGCACGCCGGTAAAGGCGCCCGGGCCGATGCCGACCGCAATCGCGTCGAGCTGGGATTTTTTGACTCCGGATTCAGCCAGTAATTGTTCTGCCCAAGGTAATGCCAATGCGGTGTGCTGCTTCGGCACAACATCGAAGCGTTCGTGCATTTCACCGTCGATAAACAGGGCAACCGAACAAGCCTCGGTAGCGGTTTCAAAGGCGAGAATTTTCATGGCCAGATTTCCTGCGATTCAACGACTTTTTCTTCCGTCGCTTCACGGACATGCGAAAAAAACGCCTGCACATCAGCCAGCACCCGCGTACGCGGGAGCGGCGGCAAGCTGTCCAGAAAGATTTTGCCGTAGGATTTTCCAAGCAGGCGCTGATCACACAACACCAATACACCGCGATCTTCGTGACTACGAATCAGGCGACCTGCGCCCTGCTTCAAGGCAATCACGGCTTGCGGAATTTGTTCCTCGCGAAACGGATTTCCGCCGCTGCGACGAATCACGTCAAGACGCGCTTCCAGTACCGGATCATCCGGCGCAGCAAATGGCAGGCGGTCGATCACGACAACACTCAAGGCTTCGCCGATCACATCGACACCTTCCCAAAAACTGGCCGCCCCTAATAAAACACCATTGCCGGAATGACGAAACTGCTCAAGCAATACCGTTCTTGGCGCAGTGCCCTGAACAAATAGTGGCCAAGGTGAATTTTTCAGCGCTTCGCTGGCTTCGCGTAAAGCACGATGCGAGGTAAACAATAAAAACGCGCGCCCTTGCGAGGCTTCCAGCACCGGCCAGACGGCTTCTACTACTGCCTTGCCGTAATCACGTGTATTGGGTTCCGGCAAATTCTTCGGTAGATAACACAAGGCCTGCTCTGCCCATTCGAACGGACTTTGCTCGAGAATGGTGCGCGGTTCGATCAAACCCAATCGATGTGCAAGATGCTGGAAATCGCCTTCCACCGCGAGCGTTGCAGAAGTAAAAATCCAGGCAGCACGGCTTTGTTCGCGATATTGGCGAAGCGGTGCCGAAATATCCAATGGTGTGCGTTGCAGACTAAAACCGCGTTGTGTGAGTTCATACCAACGTACGTCTTCGTCGTCACCGGGATTCAACCAACGCTGTACACGCACATAAGCATTATCGGCACGTGCACTGCAGGCTCCAAAACCCGGGCTGGTTTCGACCAGTGGCACCAAGGCTTCGCAAAGGGTTTCCAGACTGACGCGTAAGGCTTCAAGTGCAAGCAGTGCGGTTTCGTCTTGCAGTACGCGCGCCTGATTACCGCGTTGGGCAAAATTATTTAGGGCCAGGCGCAACTCTCGCACCTGATGTTCAATCATGCGTACCGGCTGCTGGATCGTCGCCAATGCCGACGGTACTTCCTTGCACTCGGCCAAAGTGTCGCGCGCCAAATCGACCAGTTGGCGGGCACTGATATTTTCGCCAAAAAATTGCGAGGCCAATTCAGGAAGTTGATGCGCCTCGTCGAGAATAAACGTTGCCGCACCTGGTAAAATCTCACCGAAGCCTTCCTGCTTGATAGCGAGATCGGCCAGCAATAAATGATGATTTACCACGACTATATCGGCGGCCTGTGCTTCCTGACGCGCTTTTACGACAAAACATTCCGACCAGAACGGGCATTCACTGCCGAGACAATTTTCGGCGTTTGAAGTGATTTGCGGCCACAGCGGCGAGTCTTCCGGCAAATCGGACAACTCCGCCAGGTCACCACGTTTGGTTTTTCCGCTCCATGCGGTCACTCGCTGAAATTGCGACACCACTTCGCGAGTGGCGAATTTCGATTCACTCCTCGCTTGTTCCATTCGGTAGCGGCATAAATAATTAGCACGACCTTTCAATAAGGCAGTTTTGAGATTTGCACCCAAGGCTTCTCGCACGCGCGGCAGGTCGCGATGATACAACTGGTCCTGCAGGGCTTTGGTTCCGGTCGAAATGATCACGCGCTCACCGGACAATAATGCCGGCACCAGATAACCGTAAGTTTTTCCGGTACCTGTTCCGGCTTCGGCGATCAGGGTGTCTTTATCATCAATCGCGTCGGCAATCGCCTGCGCATAACGTTGCTGTGCGGGCCGCGCGATGTAAGACGCTAATTTATTCGCCAGCGGGCCGTTGTCGGATAAAGCCTGCCTGGTCCGTTTTGCTAAATCTGACACGATAATCCCGAATTAATAACGCGGCGGTGGAACCACCGTGCATTTGGCAATTTGCTGATCAGCCACCATGGCTCCCGATGCATCTCTTCTTGCCTGACGCGCAAACGACAAAGTTTTCCAGTTGCGACGGCACAGAGCTCCCAGCTTGGGACCTTTGTTATAGGACGACAGTGCAAAGCTTTCCGCCTGCACCCAATCTTTTTTCAGTAAAAATAATTCCGCCTGCCATTGCAGCAAATCGGGATCCATCACTGAAATTTTTAATGCCTGATCAATCGAGGATTGTGCCGAAGCAATATCTTTTCGGGTTTCGGCTTGCATGGCTGCCGTTCGCAAATCTTCCACTTGCGGGTCACGCAAGGGAGCGACGGTAAGATCATTACCTTGGGAGCCAACGGCACGGACCTGAGACACCATCAATTCCGGCGTCAGAATGCCAAGTCCTGACGTTTTCTTCGGCGTCGTGGGGCCGCAGGCGGCGAGCAAAAAGAGAATACCTACAACGAAGAAACGCATTGATTATTGCTCCTGATTTTCCGGGGACGGCGGCTGTGCTTCGGGTGCATCTTCGCCTAACTTGAACCAGTCGAGCCACGAACTTTCCACGCAGGTTTTATGCTCTTTCGGCAAATAGCCGGAGACAAAAGCCGCGCGCCGCGCATTCGGACAATTGTCTTCGGTAGTCGCGTAATCACTGCCATCTAACCAGGCCCATTCGATGCCCTGCCCACTGACGGTCAATGGTTGGGTTGGCAGTTTAGAAAACAATGAGGACCAGATTCGCATCGCACCGGTAGCGCCATACAAACCGGTTGTCTTGTTTTCATCATTGCCGACCCAGACCACGGCCAGATGCTCGCCGGTGTATCCGGCATACCAACTATCGCGGCCATCGTTGCTGGTACCGGTTTTGCCGGCTGACTGCAATGGACCCAGGCCATCGCTCAACAACGCACTGCCGGTGCCATTGGTGACAACTTGCTGCAGCCCCAATGTCACAAGTCGCGATGCAATCGCATCACCTTCCTGGGCCGCTTCGGAATTGAAGTCGTAACGATTGACTGCTTTGCCTTTTGGATCGAGCACGCCACGCACGGCACGCAATGGTTGAATGCGACCGCCGGATGCCAAAAATTGATACATCTGCGTCATCGAAAAAACACTTAAATCGATCGAACCCAAAATCAGCGAAGGCCGTGGTTCGGATTGCAAACCTCCGAGCACTTTCAACAATTCACTTAAACGATCCGGCCCCACTTCCATGCCGACACGAACCGTTGCCTGATTGTAGGAATGCGCGAGTGCCGATGCCATCGTCACCGTACCGTGGCTTTTGCCATCGGAATTCCCAGGGCGCCACGTCTTGCCATTCGGTTGCGTCACTTCGACCGGACTATCGTCGACCCAACTGGCGAGCGAGTATTGATCCGGTTGTGCGAAAGCCAATAGATACACGAACGGTTTCAGCAAGGAACCGACCGGGCGCTGCGCTTCAAGTGCACGGTTAAAGCCGGGTTGATCGACATTCTTGTTGCCGACCATCGCCAATACTTCACCATTCTGGCTATCGGTCACGACCATGCCGGCTTGCAAGGTCGGGCCCTGCTTGCGTTGAATCTTGGCGATGGTGTCGATAACCGCTTTTTCCGACAGCATTTGTACCGAGGGTGCCAGCGAGGTGTGCACGTTCATGCCGGCACCTTTCAAGGCATCGGCTGGATAATCGCGGGCCAATTGGCGACGCACCAGATCCATGAAAGCTGGGTTGCGATTTTTGGCAACGCCGGGTTTTGCACTGACGCCCAACGGTGCTGCATTGGCACGTGTCGCTTCGGCCTTGGTGATCAAGCCCAATTCTTCCCAAACACCCAACACGGTTGCACGGCGAATCAAGGCGCGCTCTGGATGCTTGCGCGGATCCCAATAACCAGGACCCTGAATAATGCCGATCAGCAAAGCCATGTCTTCGGTACGCAGGGAATTCAAATCGCGGCCGAACCAGAACTCGGAACCGGCGGCAACACCGTGCACCGACTGATTTCCCTGCTGACCAAGAAAAGCCTGATTCAAATAAGCTTCGAGAATGCGTCTTTTATCGAAACGTGCTTCGATGATCAGCGCGTATGCCGCTTCCTTTACCTTGCGCGAAATGGTTTTGGTATTACTCAAAAACAGGCTGCGCACCATTTGCTGCGTGAGCGTACTGGCGCCCTGTTCGAATTCACCTTCGCGAATATTCACCCAGATTGCCCGCATCAGTCCCTTGGGATCGATACCGTGATGGTTTTTGAAATTGCGATCTTCTACCGCCTGCAAGCCCGATACGATCAAGGGTGGGACTTCTTCCAGACGCACCAGGCGACGCTCTTCTTCAGTATTCCCGTACAAGGTGGCGATACGTGCTGGATCCAGCCGTGCGCTGTCCAAACGTTTTTTCGTCGCAGTATCTTGCACCGACAGAACGCGACCGGAGCTGATGACAACCAACAGATGGCGATCACGAACCGGGCCATCCATATCAATGAATTCACGCGTACTCACGGTGAATTTACCGCCATCGCGTTTGAAAGTGCCGGGCAACTGCCCGACGCCGTCATTTCGATACGACGCTGCTGCAAGCTCCAGCTCCATGGCCTCCGTACTCAACCGGACACCCTCGGCCAAAAATAGCGGGCGGGCAAAAATTCGGGTCGGCACCTGCCACTGCAGTTGCGCGAACTCTTCGCGAACCTGTTTATCC
>JAYUWO010000079.1:0-5920 GCA_043753545.1 Arenimonas sp. | reverse complement strand
GCCACTCGTAATAGGTATTCCCCGATTCATGGTCTTTGCCGTAGGAGACCGTTGCTTTGCCCGACTGGATGATGTGCACTTCATTCGTCGGCACTACGCGGCGCAGCAACAAGGCAATAAACAGGACGATAAAAACAAAGGCTACGGCGACTGCCGCAGCGATAACGATATTGCTGAAAACCATTGAAAGCCCCTTGATTAAGAGAATTTTGTTGCAAAATACAGGTTCAAGAATAACACGGGGCCGATATTCGGCAGAACGGAATAACCCCTCAAATGAGTACCTGCCTGCCCGGGAAGGGTTACCATAAACCTAGCCTCCTCTAGCGGAATTCCTATGCCAAACCGTCTCGCCGTTATTATCAGCGCCTTGGTTCTGGCAACGAATAGCTTTGCTGCCGGTGCAAACCAACTTGCTCAGGACATCGTCATCGTCGATACCCATATCGATTCGCCGACCGAACTGCTCGTGGAATGGAGAGATCTGGGTACAAGCAGCGACCGGGAATTCGACTACCCCAAAGCACGCCAGGGCGGTCTCGATGTGGCATTCATGTCGATCTACACCTCGCCTGATGAAGATGCACAAGGCAAGGCTCGCCAGATCGCCCATATGCAAATCGATGCAGTGGAAGCATTCGTGCAACGCCATCCCGACAAATTCGCCATCGTCACCCATCCTGCCGATGTTGATCGCTTGCGAGCCGATGGCCACGTATTGCTCGCATTCGGCATGGAGAATGGCGCACCGATTGGCGACGATATTTCGCAGCTTGCCAGATTCCACGCCCGTGGCGTGCGTTACATTACCCTGGCCCACAGTGCCAGCAACCGCATCAGCGATTCTTCCTACGACCCTAATCATCAATGGAATGGCTTGAGTCCATTCGGCGAGATTGTCGTGGCGGAGATGAACAGGCTTGGCATCATGGTCGATGTTTCACATTTATCCGATGATGCCGTTACCGATGTGCTGACAATCAGTAAGGTACCGGTAATCGCCACGCATTCGGGCTTTCGTCATTTCACGCCCGGCTTTGAACGCAATATAAGCGATGAACTTGCCAAAGCCATCGCCCAAAAAGGCGGTGTCATCCACATCGTCTTCGGCATCGGATTTGTAAACCCGCTGGCCGCCGCCGATTTACAAGCTTACTTCAGGGCTAGTGCCGAATTAAGCAAGCGTAATCTCGAAGCAAAAGCCTCGGGCAAACCAGTCGAAGACGAAAATGCATTCCGAAAAGTGTGGCTTGCCGAACACCCAACGCCGGCGACAAAAATCGATGCCGTACTGAATCAAATTGATTACGCCGTCAAACTTGTCGGCATCGATCATGTGGGCATCGGTTCCGACTTTGATGGCGTCAGTGGCAAGCTTCCCGAAGGTCTTAAAACGGCAGCCGATTATCCCAATCTGCTCGCCGGCCTGCAGGCACGCGGCTACAAGGATGACGCGATCCGAAAAATCCTCGGCGGCAATTTATTGCGCGTTTGGGCAACCATTGAAGCCGGCAAGGGCGGATCGAAGTAGCTAAAGACCTCTAATTGCTTAGCTTTCATGGCGTTAGGACCAAATAAACCCGCCGGGCCCAAACATCTATGGGATAATCTACCCCCATTTAACAAAGCTGGCCTACTCAAATGAAATTAGCACGTCACAGACGTCGCGTAGCAAGACTCCGCGGACGCAAATAATCAAAAAAATAACGCCCGGTAAATCCGGGCTTTATTTTTAGTTAAACGCTACAGCTTGATTGCCTCAATCGTCTAGCCTTGCTGCAAGGCGTTCACCACATCATCGGGGAGCTGGTCAGTTGTGTTAGCCATGGACCAGAAAATGATGGTCTTGGCCAGGGAAGCTAAACGAATATCAGCAGGCCGACGATCTGTCCGACCGATGGTTTTCAAACATTTCAATCGCACTTTTCAGCAAACCCATATAGCCAATTCCCAGCATCAACGTACCGAATGCCACTTCTTTCACAATACCGTCTTTGGCGACAAAGTATCCGTACAAGCCGAACACCAGCATGGTCAGCGCGGAGATGAAAATAAACATCAAGGCACGCTGCCCCTTTTTCGGGTTTTCCCAGATCTTCCTGGAAAAATTGTTCTGCGTCTTCGTCGTATCCTGCAGCGTCGAAAAACTGATGCCCAGGCCGGCAAAAATCAGCGCCTGATTTATCGACGGCCAAAATATGTCGAAGCCTCCGAAATACGGCACGAAGGTATAAAACAACGCAATCAGCATAAGCGGATACTGCAGATAGCTGACACGGTGAAAACTGTTTTTTACATTGGTCATGCCCATTCCTACCCACAGTTCGCCTTGATCAAAAACGCTATCTACCTTCTTGGTCGCCGAACCGTCTACGATTCGAAATCGTGAAAACTTCACCAAGATTAAAGGATCTTGGTGCGAACCCTTCTATATGACGAAAACTACATGTTGCGGCGATATTCGCCACCGACATCATATAGTGCATGGCTTATTTGTCCGAGTGAGTGCGTTTTCACGGCTTCCATCAGCGCGGCATAGATATTTTTTCGTTCACGAGCCGTCGCTTGCAGATATTCCAGACCCTTATTGTCTTTTGTCGGCGCCAAGTCATTTCTGGCCAATTGATAAGTACGCACGTTTTCGATTTGCTGCGCCTTCTCTGGCTCGGTACTGCGAATCAACTCAATCGTCGTTGTAATCTCGCCGCTGTGTTCTTTCGGCAGGAAGGTATTCACCCCAATCAAGGGCAGACTGCCGTCGTGCTTCTTATGCTCGTAGTACATCGATTCTTCCTGGATCTTGCCACGCTGGTACATGGTGTCCATCGCGCCGAGTACGCCGCCGCGTTCGGATAAGGCTTCGAATTCCTTGTACACGGCTTCTTCGACGATGTCGGTGAGCTCATCGACGATAAAACTGCCCTGCCAGGGGTTCTCGCAGAAATTCAAACCGAGTTCTTTGGTAATAATCATTTGAATCGCAACCGCACGGCGTACCGATTCTTCGGTCGGCGTGGTGATCGCTTCATCATAGGCATTGGTATGCAGGCTGTTGCAGTTGTCGAACAAGGCGTACAGCGCTTGCAAGGTGGTGCGGATATCGTTGAACTGGATTTCCTGTGCGTGCAACGAGCGGCCGGAAGTCTGGATGTGATATTTCATCATCTGGCTGCGGGCGTCGGCGCCGTAACGCTCTCGCATGGCTCGCGCCCAGATACGGCGGGCGACGCGACCAATCACCGTGTATTCCGGGTCCATGCCGTTGCTGAAGAAGAAGCTCAGGTTTGGTGCGAAATCGTCCACTTTCATGCCACGCGCCAAATAATATTCGACGATGGTAAAACCGTTACTCAAGGTGAAAGCTAATTGCGAAATCGGATTCGCACCGGCTTCGGCAATGTGATACCCAGAAATCGACACCGAATAGAAATTACGAACATTGTTATCCACGAAGAATTGCTGGATATCACCCATCATGCGAAGTGCGAATTCGGTGCTGAAGATGCAGGTATTTTGCGCCTGGTCTTCTTTCAGGATATCGGCCTGCACGGTGCCACGAACGGTCGACAAGGTTTCGGCACGAATGCGGGCATAGGTTTCCGCATCGACCAGCTGGTCGCCGGAAATTCCCAGTAAGGCCAGGCCGAGGCCGTCATTGGTGGGTGGCAGTTCGCCGAAATATTCCGGTTTTTTCTTGCCCTTGAAGAATTTCTTGATGGCTTCCTGTGCTTTGGTCCAGCGAGCCGAATCGGAACGCAGATATTTTTCAATCTGCTGATCCACCGCCGTATTCATGAACATCGCAAGAATCATTGGGGCCGGACCATTGATCGTCATCGATACTGATGTCGTCGGCGCGCACAAATCAAAACCGGAATACAGTTTTTTCATGTCATCGAGCGTGGCAATGCTGACGCCGGAGTTGCCAATCTTGCCGAAAATGTCCGGACGGATTGCCGGGTCTTCGCCATACAGCGTGACCGAGTCGAACGCAGTCGACAGACGCGCAGCCGGCTGGCCGACGCTCAAATAATGGAAACGACGATTGGTGCGTTCCGGCGTACCTTCACCGGCAAACATGCGGATCGGGTCTTCGCCGACACGGCGATACGGATACACCCCACCGGTGTACGGATAGGCACCGGGCAAATTCTCCTTCATCAGGAAGGTCAGTAACTCACCCCAACTTTTATAGGTCGGAGCGGCGATTTTCGGAATCTTCTGGTGTGAAAGCGAATCGCGATAATTTTCGACCTTGATTGATTTTCCGCGTACCTGGTATTCGGTGAATTCATCGGTGATCGATTTCAGGCGTGATGGCCATTCACGCAATAAATTAATCGCATCGGCACTTAGCGCTTTGACGGCATCGTTATAGCGTTGACGCAGCGTGAGCAGACTGCGATCAATATTCTGGACTGGCTTGTGATCCGCCTCGCTGAGACGTTTTTTCTCCCATTGGAACAGCGCTTTGCGGCGATCAATACCGGTACGGCGGTCTTCATCGGCATTAGCTTGATCACTGGAACGAGTTGGCATTTGCACGTCATCGGCATCAAAAAGATCGAGCATCTTCGGCAACTTGTCGTCTCCGATATCCTGCAGGCTCTGCCAGTAGGCTTGAGCGCGATCCGCCGCTTCGGCCTGCTTTTCAATAGAGTTATTGATACCCCGTCCCTGCTCGGCTATTTCGGCAAGGTAGCGAGCTCGGGCACCTGGAATTAAAACGGTGGCACGCGGTTCTTTTAGCGATGTATCCAATTGCGGATTGAAATCACAGCGCAAGCCATCTATCGATAATTTTTCACGCATCAAGCGGCACAAATTCATGAACATCCAGGTCACGCCCGGATCATTGAACTGGCTGGCAATAGTCGGGTACGCCGGCACGTCTTCGTCCTTTACCGCAAACGCGACACGATTGCGTTTCCATTGTTTGCGAACATCGCGCAATGCGTCTTCGGCACCGCGCTTGTCGTATTTATTCAGCACCACCAATTCGGCGTAATCGAGCATGTCGATTTTTTCGAGTTGCGAAGGTGCACCGAAATCCGAGGTCATGACGTAAACCGGGAAATCGACCAAGTCGACGATCTCGGAATCTGATTGACCGATACCGGCGGTTTCCACCATGACCAGATCAAAACCCAGGCTACGCAGAAACGAAACGCAATCCTTCAAAACAATATTGGTAGCCACATGCTGGCGACGGGTCGCCATCGAACGCATGAACACGCGCGTCGAACGCAGCGAGTTCATCCGGATGCGATCACCCAGCAAAGCACCGCCGGTTCTACGACGGGTCGGGTCAACCGAAATGACGGCGATGCGCATGTCCGGAAAACTTTGCAGGAAGCGGTTCATCAATTCATCGGTAACAGACGATTTACCGGCGCCGCCGGTTCCGGTCAGGCCGACAACGGGCGTCTTACCGCTGGCGAGTGTCCATTGTTTACGCAGGCTGGCCAATTCCGTTTCGCTGATCACTCCTTCTTCAATCGCCGACAGCATTTTGCCAATCGAAATTTCGTCGTCGATATCGATTTTATTGACGTCACCGACCGATAGACGATGTGCACGCGTGCGATTGACCAAATCTTCGATCATCGCGACAAGCCCCATTTGCATGCCGTCATTCGGGTGATAAATGCGCTCGACGCCATAATCCTGCAGCTCGCGAATTTCTTCCGGCGTAATGGTGCCGCCGCCGCCGCCGAAAATGCGGATATGCGAAGCGCCTCGTTCTTTCAGCATGTCGACCATGTATTTTAAATATTCGACATGGCCGCCCTGGTAGGAACTCAAGGCGATGCCATCTGCGTCTTCTTGCAAGGCCGCACGAACAACGTCTTCTACGCTGCGGTTGTGACCCAGGTGGATCACTTCTGCGCCTTGCGATTGAATCAGACGGCGCATGATA
>JAYUWO010000078.1:0-5927 GCA_043753545.1 Arenimonas sp. | reverse complement strand
GAAATTCCGACCCGCAAGATCAAATCCAGAACAGGCAGCTTAAGCTTCAGTTTTGCGAAAACATTCTCGCAAAACTGGGGGGTACTGATACCCAGTGTTCGAGCTGGTTTACGCAAGGAATACGACAATCCCGGCAGGCAACTGGCCGTGCAATTCCAGCAAGACCCAAACAATACACCCGTGGTTTTCGATACCTCCGACCCAGATACGCAATGGGGTGAGATCGGTATTGGCGTGAGTCTGGTCATGAAACAAGGGCATCAGGCGTTTTTCGAATATCGCCAGCGCTTTGCCCATGAATTCCTGCAGGAACGGAGTCTTGCCCTCGGCTGGCGCATGGAGTTCTGAAGAATTCGCGCAAACAACGTGCGAGCCGTGCAGGATAGAATGCAAACCTTGCATACGGCTTTCCACACGGTTCGACAATGACCTACATTTTTAATCTGGAAAAGCTTGGGCCATTGGCCGAACGCTCGCGTGAGCTTTATTCGAACGCAGAGCCATTTCCCCACATCGTGCTGGATGATTTTTTAAAAGCCGGATCTGCAAAAACCATTTCGGATAATTTTCCGGACCCGGCTGATCTCACGTTGTGGGATAAATATCAGGCCGAAGGTTATGAAATGAAAATTGCCACTTCGCGGGAAGAGCAATTGTCCTCCACCATCAAACAGGCATTGCACGATTTAAACAGCGGCCCGTTTATCCGTTTTTTGCAGCAGCTCACCGGCATCCAACATTTATTGCCGGACCCGCAATTGCTTGGCGGCGGACTGCATCTCGTTGGCCCCGGCGGGCACTTGGGAATCCATGCCGACTTCAATTGGCATCAAGAGCTTCGTGTCCACCGCCGCATTAATCTGCTGATTTATTTCAACGAGAATTGGCTGCCTGAATACGACGGCAATCTCGAACTGTGGTCGAGCGATGCCAAGTCATGCGTGAAAAGCATCGAACCGACATTCAACCGTGCCGTCATTTTCAACACCACCAGCGATTCGTTCCACGGCCACCCAAGGCCGCTAAAAGTACCCGCGGGCCAATGGCGGCGCTCGATCGCCATGTATTACTACACCGCACAACGGCCCGAGACCGAGATACGTGAACCGCACAACACTCGCTACAAGGGCCTTCACCTCGAGTAAGCCGGATGGGTGGTTTATAATGGGCGCCTGTAAAACAAGCACGGACTGAAACGCCATGACTGCAATGATGAAAGCGCTGGTCAAACGGCATGCCGAAAAAGGCATCTGGATGGAACAAGTGCCGGTACCGACCCCGGGTCCGAACGAAGTCCTGATCAAACTCGAAAAAACCGCCATTTGCGGTACCGATCTGCATATCTACAAATGGGATGAATGGTCACAGCGCACGATCAAACCGGGCTTGGTCATCGGCCATGAATTTGTCGGCCGCATCGTGGATTTGGGCCCTGGCGTTACCGGCTACAAAATTGGCGATCGTGTTTCGGCCGAAGGCCATATCGTCTGCGGCCATTGCCGCAACTGCCGTGCAGGACGCCAGCATTTGTGCCCGAACACGGTAGGTATCGGCGTCAATCGTACCGGTGCGTTTGCCGAATACATTGCGATGCCGGCATCGAATCTGTGGCCGATTCCCGATGGCATTTCGTCCGAACTTGCCTCGTTCTTCGACCCCTACGGCAATGCCGCCCACTGCGCACTCGAATTCGACGTAATTGGTGAAGATGTATTGATCACCGGTGCCGGTCCGATCGGCATTATTGCTGCCGGCATTTGTAAACACATCGGCGCACGCAACGTTGTTGTCACCGACGTCAACGATTACCGCCTGAAACTCGCCGCCGACATGGGCGCAACCAGAGTCGTGAATGTGTCAAAACAATCACTGAAAGACGTGATGAAAGATTTGCACATGGAAGGCTTCGACGTTGCCCTCGAAATGAGCGGCAACCCGCAGGCGTTCAACGACATGCTCGACTGCATGTACCACGGCGGCAAAGTCGCCCTGCTCGGCATCCTGCCGAAAGGCGCCGGTATCGACTGGGATAAAGTCATATTCAAGGGGCTGACGCTGCAGGGAATCTACGGTCGCAAGATGTACGAAACCTGGTACAAGATGACGCAGATGGTATTGACCGGTTTTCCGTTACAGAAAGTATTAACGCACCAGATCCACATCGACGACTTCCAGAAAGGCTTCGAACTAATGGAGTCGGGACAATGCGGCAAAGTGGTTTGCAGCTGGAATTGAGCGGTATTTACGAGCAATAAAAAACGGGGCCGAGGCCCCGTTTTTTATTGCTGCGAAATGGCTTAACCGCCAATCGAAATGGCCAGTACCACCTGGTCGGAAGTTCTGCCGCCACTGATATCGGTGTCGTAGTAATTCAGGCCGATATTGAATGGGCCGAAATCGCGGTTTACGCCGAGAGTCCAGTCGGTGTAATTGAAACCACCTTCAAAATCGGTATGGCCGACGCCTGCCGTCAGGTTGAAGCCATTGCCGACTTCCCATGAACCGCCCACACCAAAATAGAGCTGGTTGATGTCTGCATTCACGTAGTTGTTGGTGTAGCCGAGCGTGAAGGTCAGCATTTCGCTGTAGCTGAGTACGGTGATAAGTTCGTTGTAATTACCATCCACACCGGCATTGCTGCCGAGATAGTTGTAACGCGTAAGATTAAAGTCGAGATTCCAATCGTCGCTCAAATCAACGCTGTAGCCGACATACAAATCCACCTCGAAATCGGAGCCGTCGAACGGTCCGAAATCCACGTTGGAGCCCCAGGCGCCCACATAAAACCCGGAATCACCAAAACTGTAATCAACGCCGGCCTGAAGTGCTGGTTTAAAATCATTCTGCGTGATACCGCGGAAAACGTAATCACTGACGACAGCCGCATTGAAACTCAAATTTGATTCACTTTCTTCTTCTGCCGGAGCTGCTTCTTCAGCGGCTGGGGCTTCTTCGGCGGCAGGAGTTGCAGCGTCCTGGGCGAAGGCGAAGGTAGGTAAAGCAAACAATGCAGCAGCTAGAGCCAGGGAAAGCTTGTTCGTCATGATGATCTCCTGTTTTTGTATAAATGAGTAACTCGGTTCGGATAAGTTCAAAGCATCGGCACTTGCCGACGTTCCAGACACTTAAGAACACGGCTAACGATATATTAACCGCTGTTTGTCATATTCATAGATACGCCAGCGTATATTTGCACTAAAAAAGCAGTTAAAACTCGTAAAAATGTGACTTGGCGAGCCAAATTAAGGCCGATAATATCCACCTCCCCACATTAAGTCCCTGATTCCCCATGAGCCATACCGCCATCGCGCATTATTTCGAAGAACTCCAGCACATTCGAGAACAGGGTCTGTTCAAGTCGGAACGCATCATCACCAGCCCGCAATCATCTGAAATCGAGCTCGCCGATGGCAGAAAAGTACTGAATTTCTGTGCCAATAATTATCTGGGGCTGGCCGATCATCCCGAGATTATTCAGGCAGCGAAAGATGCCCTCGATACTCACGGTTTCGGGATGGCCTCAGTTCGATTTATTTGCGGCACCCAAGATCTGCACAAGCAGCTTGAAAAGAAGATTGCCGACTTCTTTGGCACCGAAGACACCATTCTGTATGCCGCCTGTTTCGATGCCAACGGTGGTTTATTCGAGCCGCTGCTGACCGAACAGGACGCCATTATTTCCGATTCGTTGAATCATGCCTCCATCATTGACGGCGTGCGGCTTTGCAAAGCACAACGTTTCCGCTACGCCAACTGCGACATGAACGATCTCGAAGCGCAATTGCAGGCGGCCGATGCTGCCGGTTGCCGCATCAAGATGATTACCACCGATGGTGTGTTTTCGATGGACGGTTTCATTGCACCACTGGACGAAATTTGCGCACTGGCAAAAAAATACAATGCCCTCGTGCATATCGACGAATGCCATGCGACCGGATTTCTGGGGCAAAACGGCAAGGGTTCGGCGGAAGTAAAAGGCGTGCTCGATCAAATCGACATCATTACCGGCACGCTCGGCAAGGCAATGGGCGGCGCGCTGGGTGGCTTTACCACCGCGAAAAAAGAAGTGATCGAATTACTGCGCCAGCGTTCGCGACCTTATTTGTTTTCCAACTCATTGCCACCACATGTGGTCGCTGCCGGTATCAAGGCATTCGATATGCTGGCGACGGCTGGTGAATTAAGAACACAATTGCAGGAAAACACTCGCTTCTTTCGCGAGCAAATGACAGCGGCAGGTTTTGACTTGAAGCCCGGAGTGCATCCTATTGTTCCGGTCATGTTGTACGACGCCCCGCTGGCACAAAAATTTGCATCACAACTACTGGATGAAGGCGTTTACGTCATCGGCTTTTTTTTTCCGGTGGTTGCAAAAGGTCAGGCCAGAATTCGTACTCAAATCAGTGCCGCGCATACGCGTGAACAACTCGATCGCACCGTTGCGGCATTTATCAAAGTCGGGAAAAACCTTGGATTGATTTCATGAAACTTCATACGCCGGGAACAGGAATGATCAATTGGTCGGCACCAGGCATCTTGTGCATGACTCTTGCACTGGTCGCTTGCAGCCACGACAGAATGACAACTACGGAATCTGCCAAAACAGAGACTGCGGTAACGATTCCTGACGTAAAAACCCGTGAAGCAACAACACCGGCAACGCCAGAACCCGCCAAGCCAAAGCCTGTTGCTGAAAAACCTGCCGTGGATACGATACCCAACGACATCACCACCCTGAAGCCCGGCCAGTCTGCCAGCCTTGATTTTTCCACGACCTTGAACTATGTCCGTCTTGTGAGTGATAGCCGCTGCCCCGTAAATGCCCAATGCATATGGGCCGGCGAAGTCACTATCGAATTGACACTCGAATCGGGCAAGGAAAAACAGACTTTCACGCTCTCTGACAGAGACAACACGAAAGAAGTGATGGGTTTCGGCATAGAACTGGTTTCGGTTGATCGTGCCCATCTGGTCAACATCCGGGCGCGGAAACTCTAGACAGGCGCAAGGCTGGTAATTTTTTTTTTGCGTATCAGCCTGAGACGAAAATTCCTGCTGGCAGTACAAACCGATGCGGAAGCCATCTTGAAAGACAAGATATGGAATACGCGATGCCTGCATTGCCGTGCACGCCTTCAAGTACGCGACGATGGCGAGGCCATGGGCCATACCACGCTGGAACATGTAATCCCGCAGGCATGGTTTGGTGAACGTAACGCGAAGAATCTCTGCTCTCGCGTTGGCGACGATGCTGACAACGCACGCAATCTGGCGCTTGCCTGCACGCGTTGCAATCATGACAAGGGGAAAAGCCACGATGCGCGGGGACCTGCCGATGTTCGCGCCGTCGAAGTAATCAGCGCCTTGTTGGTAAAACGATTTGCACGATGGCGGGACAGGAATTTACCGGTTTGACGGCATTCCCAGAGCCTCGACCTCGGATCTATTCAGTAATCTCCACTGCTCTTTCCCCAGCTCGCCCAGTTTTAAATCGCCGATTTGAATCCGGATCAGTCTCGATACATCGAAATTCAATTCGGCTAGAATTTTCCGGATCTGGCGGTTCTTGCCTTCGTCCAGAATGATTTCCAGCCAGGCATTTTTTTCGCCTACGCGTAAAACTGATACGTTTTTCATTACGTGCAGATCGCCTTCGATATCGATTCCCTGCCGCATTTTTGCCAACTCTTCCGATCTCGGCAGACGATTGATCTGAACATGATAGGTTTTGTCGAGACCCGATGCCGGCGACGTGATCTTCGCGGCCCAGGCCGTGTCATTGGTAAATAGCAGCAAGCCTTCGCTGGCTTTATCAAGCCGACCCACCGGGGACATCCATGGCAAGCCTGCATCGTCAAAACAGCGATACACCGTGTCGCGGCCTTTCTCGTCACTCGTGGTGGTCAGCAAACCACGCGGTTTGTTCA
>JAYUWO010000077.1:0-17748 GCA_043753545.1 Arenimonas sp. | reverse complement strand
CAGCGTTTTTTTCAGCACATGCTTTTTCAGATCGACCGTATCGGTCTCCACCCACATGGGATGCGCCAGATCCAGTGGCGTTTCTTTCAACACGCGCCTCAAGGCCGCCGCACGCGGCAGGCGATCCTGCAAATGCGCGATCAACTCGGTCCGGAAATCATATTTTTTCTTGGAACGTGTCTTCGGCACTTCAATCAGCATCACGCTACCGACATGCATCGGCGTTCCGGCATTTTCAAGATATAAAAATCCGGCATCCAGGCCACTCAAGCTGCGCAAGCGTTTCGACATAAGCCCTCCGTTGCCGACACCATATGCCGATCAGGCACCTTCATCAGAAAGCCGCCACCGGCATCATCAGTGTGGTGTCATCCATTTTTTGCAGCAGTGCCGCCTGCGTTTTTATCTGAGGCAATTCGTAGTTGAAGAAGAAACGGCAGGCCTGCAGCTTTCCAAAGTAAAAATCTTTTTCAGCCGGTTCTTTTTCCAGATGCCGGTTGGCCACGATAGCCTGCTTCAGCCACATCCAGGCAATGCAGACATGGCCCATCATGTTCAGGTAATACGAGGCGTTGGCAAGGCTCAGGCTGATGTCACCGGTCTGCATGCGCTTGATCAATATTTGCGTTGTCTTGTTGACCTGGCGCAAGGCTTCGGCCAATTCCTCGGCATGGACATCCAGATTGGAAAACTCCTGCGCACGCAGAATGGTGGCCTGTATCGCCTGCTGCAGGAATCCAAGCGCAGCACCATTTTCCTGCAGAATTTTCCGGCCGAGCAAATCGATCGCCTGGATTCCATTGGCGCCTTCGTGAATCGGATTCAAGCGATTGTCGCGATAATACTGTTCCACCGGATACTCGCGGGTGTAGCCGTAACCGCCGAGTATCTGGATCGCAAGATCATTGGCCTTGCAGCACCATTCACCGCTCCATGCCTTCAGGATCGGCGTGATCAAATCCAGCAATAGTCTGGCTTCGCGAACGTTTTCTTCGTCTGTTTCGTTATCGCGGATATCGACCAACTGTGCGCAATAAAATGCCAAGGCCAGAGCCCCTTCGGTATAGCATTTCTGCTGCAGCAGCATGCGTCGCACATCGGCGTGCTCAATCAATGCCACCGGTGGTGATGCCGGATCTTTCTGCTCGGGATGCCTACCCTGTTTGCGTTCTTTCGCGTATTCCAGACTATGCAGATAACCTGCCGTGCCCAGCATGATCGCGCCGACGCCCACGCCAATGCGGGCTTCATTCATCATGTGAAACATCTGCGATAAGCCCTGATGCGGTGGACCGACCAGATAGGCGACACAATTATCTTGTTCGCCAAATTTCAGGAAAGTATTCACGATACCGCGCTGGCCAAGCTTATGATTGACGCCGGCAAGTTGCACATCATTTCGAGCACCAAGACTACCGTCTTCATTGATCAAAAATTTCGGCACGATAAACAGGCTGATGCCCTTGACGCCAGCAGGGCCGCCGGGAATTTTCGCCAGCACCATATGCACGATGTTTTCGGATAAATCATGCTCGCCGCCTGAAATCCACATTTTCGAACCGCTCAAACGATGACTGCCGTCTTCATGCAAACTCGCGGTCGTCTTGATATCACCGAGTGAGGAACCAGCCTGCGGTTCGCTCAGGCACATCGTGCCCAGAAAACGCCCCTGCAAAATCGGACGCATGTATTTATCCTGCTGCTCGGCGGTGCCATGTGCCTTCAGTAAATTCGCGACGCCGCGCGCCAGCATTGCATAGCCCATCGTCGAGACATTCGCACTCGCGAACAGCGCATCGCAGGCCAGCGAAATGCTGTAAGGCAATTGCATGCCGCCATCGGTAGCGTCTGCAATAGCGGCCGGGAATCCTGCTTCAGCGTATGCGTCCAATGCCGCTTTCACTTCCGGAATAATGTTCACCCGGCCATTGTCAAACTCGGGTTCCTGATTATCGGATTTCCGGTTATGCGGAAAAAACTGTTTCAATGCCAGATCATGCGCCGCCTGGATAACGGCATCGAAAGTTGCGGTTTCATGTTCGGCAAAGCGGGCATATACCGTGAGCTTGTCGATTGGAAAAACATCGTGCAGCAGGAATTGCAGATTCGTCTGGTTAATCAGAGGCGATGTCGACACGGGCTTTCCTCGCTTATCGCAAAAAACTATCCCATGAGTCTAAGCGATTAAGACAGCTTTGAAAGCCGGCAACTGCTAAGGAGTCTTGAAAAAGCGTTGGTCCATACGCTGCAATAAATTCTGCCAGGGTAATAGCGCCAGACAGATCCCCAGGCCGACGCCCATGGCATTGGCCAGTGCATCATGCCAATCCATCATGCGCGTGGTCGTGAGGAAGCCTTGGGCAAACTCCATTGCTATACCCAGAAAAATCAGGCCGATAGCGCTCAGGGCCCAGGCGCACCTTGTCCGGAAAATCATTACAGCCCATGCCGCCAAGGTGCCATAGGCCAGGAAGTGGCCGATCTTATCGCTGTTATCTACACCCAGCGATACCTCCGGCGGCGTGATCACCGATAACACCATGCAGAGCAGCCAGCCGAAGATCCAGATACCCAGCCACAGGCCGGGCTTGATGAATGACCGCATCACAAACGTCTCGATAAATTACCGACCGCGAACGCATCGCGAAACTCGACACCACGCTGAAAACCAATGACTTGGAAACGCTCGCCCATTTCGCCCGGCAAGGTGAGTTTCTTGATTTCCTGATGCAAGCGATAACGTTCGACCTCGTCTTCGACCATCTCCACTACCTGCATGGCTTGTGGCAAGCCATTCCCGATGAGAAAGCTGGCCTGTGCGCAATAACCCGATAAATCAAAACCAGCATTGACCCCTGCCTCGGCAACGGCAGTGAAATCGACAAAGGCGGTGATGTCCTGCAAGCCCGGCAGATAAAACGGATCCTTATGGGCATGATGCCGGTAATGACACACCAAGGTGCCATCACTGCGTTCCGGCAAATAATATTCGCGGCGCGGATAGCCGTAATCGACAAACAGCATCACGCCGTTTTCGATCAGGCCGCCAACGGCCTGAATCCAGTACGGCAGTTGCGGCAGTACTTCGGAGCAGTAGTTTTCCGCGAAGGGCGATTCGGTATCGCGTTCGATATGGCGAACCGCAGCTCGCAACATTGCATCGGCGGGCTGGTCGACACGGATGAAATTGTCATCTGCATCCAGCACGACCATCTCTTCATACACTTCGCCTTCGCGCACGACGAAACGCGGTGTCGGCAGGGCATCGAGCACTTCATTGGCGAACAGCACGCCTCGCCAGGCGGATTCGAACGGACCATCTAGCCATTCGCAACGTTCGAATACATCCGCCGGTAAATTTTCTCTCAACCGCTGTTGCTGGCGTTCGCGCAAATCGGCGCTTGGTTCCAGAATGCAATAGCGGGTCGGCACTACATTGATCGCGGAAAAATGTTTCAACGCATTTTCGGCGAATGCACCGCTGCCACCACCGAGTTCGAAAAATATCGTGTCGCCTTCAAGCTGCCGAAAAACTTTCGCGCTTGCTTCGGCAATGCACTGGGCAAAGATTCCGCCGAGTTCCGGCGATGTCACGAAATCGCCTTCGGCGCCAAATTTTCTTGCGCCGGCGCTGTAGTAGCCCATGCCGGGCGCATACAAAGCTAATTCCATATATCGGGAGAAAGGAATGGCGCCGTTGTTTTCGCGAATATGTTGTTGCAAGGCATGAACAAAACTTTGGCTATGCGCCAGCGCTTCTGGACTGGCTTCAGGTAAAGAAATTGGCATGGCGGTATTTTCCGGCATCGTGCTTGAGATTGCGAGTGACTTTTTTGCGTTGTAGGAGCCCGCTCAGCATTTCGCGCAGCGAAATAGGCTGAGCTGGCGATAGCCTCTGCAACCTTCGCCAGCTCTGTTTGTACTTCGCTGCGCTCAGTACACAGAGCGGGCTCCTACAAAAACAAAAGCCCGCCCCTTTTGAGGGGCGGGCCTTGTTCCGAATCACTTACTTGGCCTGGAAAGCCGTCTGCAAACCCATGCCTTCAAAGCCCTGTGGTGCAACACCGTCATTGGCGAAGCGATACAGCGCCGCGGCGTAAACGCCCGACAAGGCGCTTTGAATAATGCCGACGGTCAAGGCCGACACGATGGTCAGGGCGACAACGGTAAAACCCAAGTAAGGCGATATGGTGAAGCTCAGGAAGCTCAGCAAGACTCCGATAATAATCACGGCCGCCATGATGAAACCGAACACAAACCCGATGCCCAGCTGACCAACGGCATTTTCGCCCCAGGTCTGTTTCAGCAACTCGATGCTTTTCTTGACCGCATCGATCGGGCCGATTTTGTTGGCGACCAGTACCGGTACCACCAGGAAGCTGGCAACGGTCCAGGCGGTGCCCAGCAAGCTACCCAACATCCGGACGATGAAGTTGTTGTCCTTGTTTTTCAGGAACTGCAGCAGCAAACCCACCGTCGCCGCAATGGCGGCATAGCCCAGAATCGGCACCAGACGCTCGTTGGCGATTTGCAAACCGTCACGCACCGTCGGGTCGCCGCCATTCAGACGAATCATTGCTGCGCCGACCAGAGCCGAGTTGAAATAAAAGATCACGAAGTATTGGCAAAGGTAAAACAGGAAGCCAAAAATCGCTCCGAGCGGTCCGACGCCATCCTCGAAGATTCTCAAGGCAAATACCGGAATGGCGAAAGTGGCCAGCACAATCATGGTGGCAATGCCCGAGACGACAGGAAACACCAGTAATTCCTTGTCCGAACGCAGTACACCCGCACTGGCTTTTACCAGTTCCCAACTGCGAGAAAACTTCGCAAACATTTTCACACTCCTCAGAAATGACGTCAGCCACAATGGCGGGAGAATATTGCGTCAAATCCCGGAAATTTCACAAGCGTCTAAAGTAATGGCAAGCTGTCGACCAAGGCGCCGCTTTCTCAAGGTTACTTATGCAAACTGCTCCCGTTGTACTCATTACCGGCGCCGCCAAACGCATCGGCCGCTGCATCGCCAAGCGCTTGCACGCGCAGGGTTTTTCGGTAGTTATCCATCACCGGAATTCGGACGCCGAAGCCGGGTCGCTGGAGCAGGAACTCGAAGAACTTCGCCCCGGCAGCACGCTGGTCGTACAGGCCGAGCTGGGGGAATTTGATCGCTTGCCGGAAATGATCGCCAAGACGATCGGTCGCTTTGGCCGGCTGGATGCCTTGGTGAATAACGCGAGCAGTTTCTTTTCGACACCGATTGGCACGGCACAGAATAGCGATTGGCAAAAACTGTTTGCCTCGAATGCCTGGGCACCGTTTTTCCTGTCGCAAGCCGCTACACCGCACTTACAGGCAAGCAAGGGCTGCATCGTCAACATCATCGATATTTACGCCGAGCGTGCGTTGAAAGAACACACCATTTACTGCATGGCAAAAGCGGCGCTCGCGATGATGACGCAATCGCTGGCAAAAGAGCTTGCACCAGATGTACGAGTAAACGGTATAGCACCCGGTGCAATCTTATGGCCGGATGCCGGCAAGTCGGACGCCGACAAAAATATCATTCTCGCCAACACCGCCTTGCAACGTGCCGGCAAGCCACAGGAAATCGCCGAAGTGGTGCGGTGGCTGATCGAAGATGCCAAGTACTGCACCGGCGAAATCGTGCGCGTAGATGGCGGACGGCATTTGAATATTTGACATGGGCACGCGAAGCATTCGGCTTTTTTTCGCATTGCTGATGCTGGCTTTCAGCCAGTTTGCGTTTGCGGAAACCCGGGCCGAGCAAGCGGAAAAAAGAGTTAAACCTTTGCTGCTCACTGCACTTCAAGAGAAAAATCTGGCTTACGGTAACGCCGTTTTTATCCGCATATTCAAAACCGAAAAAGATCTGGAGCTCTGGGTAAAAAAGGGCGAAAGATTTGTATTGTTCAAGACCTATCCCATTTGTACGTTTTCCGGGCGACTTGGTCCCAAAATCCGGCAAGGCGACAATCAGGCACCGGAAGGCTTCTATAGCGTCGGCCTTGGCCAGCTGAATCCGTATAGTCAATATCACCTGTCATTCAATCTGGGCTATCCGAATGCCTATGACCGAGCCAATCAGCGCACCGGTGATTTTTTAATGGTGCATGGCAATTGCGTTTCGATTGGGTGCTTCGCAATGGGTGATGCCGCGATCGAGGAAATTTATACCCTGGTGGAAGCGGCACTGCGCAATGGCCAGCGCAACATCGATGTGCATATTTTTCCGTTCCGCTACGACAGTACGAAGATCGTATGGCACAACTCGCAATGGCAATCGTTTTGGAGCGACTTAAAGACCGGCTTTGATGCGTTCAACGCCCATAACAAACCGCCAGGCATCAGCGTGGTGAATAGGCGTTACAAAGTTACCTCAACTCCTTAGCGCCAGAAGTCCTATAAATTTTCCTGCAACATGGCTTTGCCGCTGTCAGGATGCTCATCCCAGCATTGCGACAGTGTTTTTCCCGTCACCGGATCCGGGAAATCAGGCGCGATATCCGCCAGTGGCTTCAGCACGAAAGCGTGTTTCAGTTCGGGTCTGGGAATACACAGGTTGCCGGGGCCGGAAAGAATCAAGTCATCGAAAAAGATAATGTCGATATCCAGCGTTCGACTGGAGAAGCGCGGGACGTCACGCTTTCTGTCATATTTATCTTCCAGCTCGTGCAGCCAAACATCCAACGTCAGCACATCCCAATCGGTGCGGATTATTGCAGCGGCATTCAAAAAATCCGGGCCGTCAAAACCAATTGCCGGTGTGCGATAAACAGGCGATAGCGTCACATCGCCGAATTGCGCTTTCAACGCATCAATGGCCGCCGATAAATAATGCTTCGGGTTTTCGTTCGAGCCCAGACTTAAATACGCGTGATGCCACACTGGACTCAAGCACTCCGCTCCAGCATCACGCCGACGGCTTTCGCACCGCGTACGGCACCGATCTTGCTCAATTTCAGCTTGACGTGTGCCACTTTGAATTCTTCAAGAATAATCTTGCAGCATTGCTCGCCCAGCTTTTCGACCAGACCAAAATCCGATTCGCTGACGAATTGGATAAGACGCTTGCTGACCGCTTTGTAATCGAGCGTGTCTTCGATATTGTCGCTGGCGGCCGGTACGCGATTATCAAATGCCATTTCGATATCGAGCACGATTGGCTGCTTGATTTTGCGCTCCCAATCGTAAATGCCGATCACGCATTCGATTTCCAGCGCTTCGATAAAAACCTTGTCCATAGTGGCCATTTTCTTTTCTTTACGAATCAAACTTCCGACAAGCTTGCCATATCCCAGCGTGCCTGCACCGTGATGGCGGAGGTTTCGAACTGGCCCGCCTGCAAACGCAAGGCACCGGCATAGGCGATCATCGCGCCATTGTCGGTGCAAAATTCCGGGCGCGGAAAATACACCTGGCCACGCATTTTCTCGCAGGACTTCGCCAATTTCGCCCGCAGGCGTTTATTTGCGCCGACACCGCCAGCCACCACCAATTGGTTGGTCTCGCATTGGTGCAAGGCGCGTTCACATTTGATCGCCAGCGTATCGACCACGGCATCTTCGAAGCCCCGGGCTATATCGGCGCGCGTTTCGGCGGTTTGGTCGGATTTCTGCCAGGCTAGCAGCACTTGGGTCTTCAGGCCGGAAAAGCTGAAATCCAGTCCCGGCCTATCGGTCATTGGGCGCGAAAACTTGTATTTGCCGGGCGTGCCGGTTTCCGCCAGTTTCGCCAGCTCGGGACCGCCGGGATACGGCAATCCCATCATTTTGGCGGTCTTGTCAAAGGCCTCACCGGCAGCATCGTCCAAGGTTTCGCCGAGCAGCTGATAGTCGCCGATGGCTTTGACCAACACCAGCTGGCTATGGCCTCCGGACACCAAAAGCGCCACAAAGGGCGGTTTTGGCGGGTTTTCTTCCATCAAGGGGGCCAATAGATGGCCTTCCATATGATGAACGCCAATAGCGGGCACATCCAACGCCCATGCCAAGGATCGTCCGGCAGCAGCGCCCACCAATAGAGCCCCGATCAGACCGGGGCCGGCAGTGAACGCCACTGCATCGATGTCGGAGACCGTCATGTCAGCTTCGGCGAGAGTCTGGCGAACCAGCGGCAAAAGCTTGCGCACATGGTCGCGACTGGCCAATTCCGGCACCACGCCACCGTATTCCGCATGCAGCGGAATTTGGCTATATAAAGCGTGTGCCCGCAGGCCTACAGCCGTGTCATACAGCGCTACGCCGGTCTCATCGCAACTGGTTTCGATTCCTAGAACTCGCATGTCGTCTCTAATTTTTGCCGGTTTTGGCTTGCACGGCAGTGGTGATGCCGCGTATCATACGCGGCTCGCTGCCCAGTTGGCCTGGAGTC
Source organism: Arenimonas sp. (assembly GCA_043753545.1). Lineage (GTDB taxonomy): Bacteria > Pseudomonadota > Gammaproteobacteria > Xanthomonadales > Xanthomonadaceae > Arenimonas. The sequence goes on along the minus strand of JAYUWO010000077.1, from coordinate 9,354 downwards.
AAAGCGAAATCCTGATTTTTGGAGTTTCAAATGCCTAATGTAAAAGTCCGCGAAAACGAACCCTTTGAATTTGCCCTGCGCCGTTTCAAGCGCACTTGTGAAAAAGCCGGCGTCCTGGCTGATACCCGCAAGAAAGAGTTCTACGAAAAGCCGACTCAAGAACGCAAGCGTAAAGCTGCAGCTGCTGTTAAGCGTCAATTACGCCGCAGCTCGCGCGACGTCACAAAACGTCAACGCATGTATTAATACTTAGAACGCCTTGTGCGTTCTAGCACGTTATATTCTCTAAAACGCCTGCGGCGTTTTAGATGGTAAGGCCGGTCTTGCGCAAGCATCACCGGCCTTTTGTATTTCTGTAATTTGCCAGGAAATTTGAATGGAGAACACCATGAGCATGAAAGCCCAACTTGTTGAAGACATGAAAACCGCGATGAAAAGCGGCGAAAAGGACAAGCTCGCCGTCATTCGCCTGATCAATGCCGGAATAAAGCAGCGCGAAGTCGATGAACGTATCGAAATTACCGATGCGATCGTGTTGTCTGTTTTGGAAAGAATGGTCAAGCAGCGCAAAGATTCGATCAGCCAATTCGATGCTGCCGGTCGCGATGATTTGTCATCGATCGAAAAATACGAACTCGGTGTCATTCAAGCGTATTTGCCCGAACAAATGTCGGAAGCCGACATCAATGTGATTATTGATCAAGCCCTGGCGGAAGCCGGCGTCAGCGGCCCGCAGGCGATGGGCAAAGTGATGCCGATCATCAAAGCCAAAGTCGCCGGCAAGGCCGATATGGGCGTGGTGTCGCAATTGTTGAAGGCGAAGTTGGCCGGTTGATTCGTAGTGCTTTTGTAGGACCGACGGAAGTCGGGACTCGGCCAATGCTCCGACACCCTGTCCCGACTTCCGTCGGTCCTACATTAAAAAAGCCGGCTTTCGCCGGCTTTTTCTTTGCGTGATTTTCGGGAAACTTATTTCGCTTTCATCAACGCAATAGTCATATCCAGCATGCGGTTGCTGAAGCCCCATTCGTTGTCGTACCACGAGCAGACCTTGACCAGCGTGCCGCCCATAACCTGGGTCAACGTACTGTCGTATATCGAGCTGTGCGGGTCGTGGTTGAAATCAATAGATACCAGTGGCTTGCTGTTGAACCCGAGGATGCCCTTGAGTGCGCCGTTGCTGGCTTCCTTGATGACGGCATCGATTTCTTCTTTGGTTGTGGCACGCTGGGCAACGAAGCTCAAATCCACCACGGAAACATTGATCGTCGGCACACGCATCGAGAAGCCGGTGAGTTTACCGTTCAATTCCGGCAATACCAGACCGACAGCTGCGGCAGCGCCGGTTTTAGTGGGGATCTGGCTGTGCGTGGCCGAGCGAGCACGGCGCAGATCGCTGTGATACACATCGGTCAGCACCTGGTCATTGGTGTAGGCATGAATCGTCGTCATCAAGCCGTGCACGATGCCGATTTTTTCATGCAGCACTTTTGCCAACGGCGCGAGGCAGTTAGTGGTGCAGGAGGCATTCGAAATCACGGTGAATTCGGATTTCAGTTGATCGTCGTTGACGCCGAATACGAAGGTGCCATCGACGTCTTTGTCGCCAGGTGCCGAGATAATGACTTTCTTCGCGCCGCCGGTCAGATGGGCCGAAGCCTTGGCTTTCGAGGTGAACAAGCCGGTGCATTCCAGCACGACGTCGACATCATGGGCGCCCCATGGAATATCGGCCGGATTGCGTACTGCGTAAACCTTGATACGGTCGCCGTTGACGATCAGATCGCCACCTTCGGCCGATACGGTGCCCGGGAATTTTCCGTGCGCGGTGTCGTATTGCGTCAGATGCGCATTGGTTTCGGCATCACCCAAATCATTAATGGCGACCACTTGAATTTCGTGTTGACGGTTTGCTTCATAAATAGCCCGTAAAACATTGCGGCCAATACGGCCATAGCCGTTAATCGCGACTTTAATCGCCATACAATTACTCCTGGGATGCATAAGTGCTGAAGAACCGCTATTTTAGCGGTTGCCGCTCTCCCATAACACCCCTCAGGCCCTAAAAAAACCTTATGAAAGCTACTCGATCAGCCCTGATAGCGCTTTGTTTCTTGTTGGCACCACTCCAGACATTGGCCTGGGGCAAGGAAGGCCATCAAATCATCGGCAACTTGGCCGAGCGCCAGATCAATGCCAAGGCACAACAGGAGGTTGCAAGACTGCTAGCCGGTGAACCGCTGCCAACTCTGGCGGGAGTCGCAAGCTGGGCCGACGAACTGCGCGAGAGCAATCCCGATTTAGGCAGAAAAACCGGCCGCTGGCATTACGTCAATTTCAAGTCTGGCGAGACGTGCGAATACGCCCCTGCCCGCGACTGCGCAGACGGTAACTGCGTCATTGGTGCGATCAATAAAAATTTCACAATTCTCAGCGATAAAAACCGCAGTGACCGTGAACGCAACGAAGCCCTGAAATTCCTGGTGCATTTCGTCGGCGACGTACATCAGCCATTCCATGCCAGTTATCACGATGACAAGGGCGGCAATGATTTCCAGATCAATTATCAGGGCAACGCCTGGAAGCGATTGTCCAAGCCGAAGCCCGGCGACTATGTGCCATCGGGCTGGAATGTGCACAGCGTCTGGGACTCGATGATTATCGAAAGCAAAACCCGTAATGCTGGTGCGTACGCCGATATTTTATGGAAGCGGCCGGCTTTGGCATTCGATGTGACAAGGCGTTCCGACCGCCCTGTCGTGGAATGGGCCGCAGAATCCTGCCGCATTATCGCGAAGGAAAATCCTTACCCGAAATCCAGTGTCATCAAGGATGATTATCTGGAAAAGTATCGTCCACTGCAGGAACGCCGCCTACGCGAAGCCGCTGCACGTCTGGCCGCGATGATTAATGTCGCTTTGGGACGATAGGCAACTCATGATCTCAACCCAACAATCCGTACCAAACAAAAAACTCTACTTCCTGTTGTTTGCAGGCATGGTTTTTACGGGCAATTGGTTAATTGTCCGATATCTTTCCAATGCTTCATCTAGCGAGATACCGGAGTGGCCGATAGGTTTCGATTTCCTGTTGCTCCTGCCTCTGATGTATCTGTGGCTTAATCGCAAACAAGGTCGCCAGGCATTTATTGGCGCTATCGCCTTGTTTGGTGTTGGCGTTTTGCTTGGAAGCTGGATACTTCCTGATGAAAGTAAAAATGCCTGGTTAGTGTTGGAGCAATTGCGATTTATTGTTCTGGTCGGAATAGTTTTGACACAAGCCCTCCTGATATTCCTGATGATCCGGGAAGTGATGGCAAAACAGGCAAGCCATAATCTCGATATCGCCGTCGATGAAGCCATCGGCCACCGTTTTGGACGCGAAGGGTTTGCTAATTTGATGCGGATCGAAGCACGCATGTGGCTGTATGCCCTATTGCGCAAGCCCATCAAACATGAATTCCCGGGCGAACAACATTTTTATTACCACCTGCACCAAGGCAATGCTTCCAGCCAGCAAGCGTTCCTGATCCTTATCGGCGCCGAAATTCCTATCGCACATCTGCTATTGCGTTTATACAGCCCGACGCTAGCCTTGTTTATTACCGCTACCAGTCTCTACGGTTTCATCTTCCTGCTGGCTGAGTACCGGGCCACGCTATACCGACCCATTAGCCTCGTGGGAGAAAAACTGCATATACGCTGTGGCGTGATTGGCGACCAGGTCATTTTATTTCGTGACATTGCCAGCGTTACAAAGTGCGAAGGAAGAATCAAGCGTGCACCGAAGCGCTTGCGATTCACTGGACCGCAACATGCCAACATCCACATAAGGCTGAAACCGGAAACGCCGCTTGATACTTTGTTCGGCAAAAAATTGATCGATGAAATCTATATTGCGGTAGACAAACCCGATGGATTTATCCAGGCGGTAGCCGCTCGCATCACCTCGTCTGGCTCGGTTTGAAACCCGCCATGTCGACTCCCCGTATCCACTCTTTTTATCATCAGGAAACCGGCACATGGAGTTATGTTGTCGCTGATCCCGCCACACGCATGGCGGTGATTATCGATCCAGTGCTGGACTACGATGCGAAGTCGGGCCATACCAGTACGACAAGTGCCGATTTAATGATCAACACGGTGCTGGAAAATTCTTATCTACTGGCATGGATTCTGGAAACCCACGCACATGCCGATCATCTTTCCGCCGCACCGCATATCAAGAAAAATCTCGGCGGCCGCATTGCGATTGGTCACGGCATTACCCAGGTGCAAAAAGTCTTCAAGCCGATTTTCAATCTGGACGCCGACTTTGCCACCGACGGCTCGCAATTTGATCATTTGTTTGAAAGTGGCGAGGCCTTTTCGGTCGGCGACATTAAAGCACGTGTAATCGCCACCCCAGGCCACACCAACGACAGCGTGAGCTATCTGATTGGCGACGCCGTCTTCGTCGGTGATTCGTTATTCATGCCCGATGGCGGCTCGGCGCGCTGTGATTTTCCCGGTGGCAGTGCGGCGATACTGTATCAATCAATCCACGGGCTTTTTACCTTGCCCGATGAAACACGGATGTTTGTTTGCCATGATTACTCGCCGGACGAACGCGAGCCCCGCTGCGAAACCACGGTCGGAGAACAAAAACTAAAAAACATCCATGTCGCGGAAACGATCACGGAAGCGGAATTTATTGCGATGCGACAAGCGCGGGATGCCACTCTCGGCATGCCTGCTTTAATTATCCCTGCCGTACAAGTGAACATTGCCGCCGGGGCATTTCCGAAAATGGAAGATAATGGCGTGACCTATCTTAAAATCCCCATCAATACTCTATGAGCATGATCGAACTTTATCTCGCGCTCATTTTTTTCGTTGTTGCCATTTTATATTCCTCCGTAGGCCATGCCGGTGCCAGTGGCTATCTTGCCGCGATGGCCTTGCTCAGCTTCGCGCCGGAGCAAATGCGGCCAACTGCATTGGCCTTGAATATTCTTGTCGGTAGTATCGGCTTGGTCCGGTTTTATCGTGCCGGCTTGGTTGACTACAAAAAAGTATTGCCGTTCGTGTTGGCCTCGGCACCTTGTGCCTTTTTTGCGGCGAAATATCCGATTGCCAAAGAACACTACAGCCTGTTACTCGGATTATTTTTAATCGTTGCCGCCCTCGCTATCTTTAGATCTGCATTCGCCTTGAGCAGACAAGAAAGCGAATTCATGCCTGGGCCCATTTCTCTACCAGTGGCCGCGATTGTCGGCGCTTCGATAGGCGTGCTTTCCGGTCTCACGGGTACCGGCGGCGCCATTTTCTTGACGCCGATTTTGTTGTTCGCTCATTGGGCTCATACCCGCGAAGCTTCGGGCATTTCAGTCGCCTTCGTCTTTATCAATTCACTGACGGCCCTCGCTGGGCTGCGAATCGGCGGCGCCACTTTCCCGGACGCCTTGCCTTACTGGTTAATCGCCGTCGCCGCAGGTGCGCTGATTGGCACCCAGATGGGAATCCATCGCTTGCCCGTGCGTGATCTGCGCATTGGCCTGGGCGTGGTGTTATTGATTGCGGCCGGAAAATTGTTATTGAGCTGATGTAGGATGGCGATATTCCATCGTCGGTTTTTTCTGTGAACATACTCAACAGCCAAAGTCTTGCCGAAACCGTCGCCGCCTTGCTTGAACGCACCGGCAATAAAATCGTGCTGGCTGCCCCGCTCGGCCTGGGAAAACCGCATCGCTTATTGAATGCGATTTACGAAGCGGTCGAAAAAAACAAAAACAGTTCGCTGGAAATCTACACTGCTTTGTCGCTGACGCCACCAAAACCGGGTAGCGATCTGGAAAAGCGTTTTCTGCAGCCATTTCTGGATCGTCATTTCGGCAAGGATTTCCCAAGTCTGCATTATGCGATTGCGCAACGTCGTAGTGCCTTGCCGGACAATATTTCGGTGCAGGAGTTCTACATGCAATCGGGTGGTTTATTGAATTCGGTGCAGGCGCAACGAAAATACAATAGCTTGAACTACACCCATGTCGCTCCTGCGGTAGCGGAAAAAAATATCAATGCCATCGTGCACAAAGTAGCGCGCGAACCGAACGGTACGCGCATCAGCTTGAGCTGCAATCCGGATTTGACTTTTGATTTGCTCGATGAAATAAAACGACTGGGAAAACCACGGCCTTTGCTCATTGCGGAAGTGGACCCGCAACTCCCCTGGATCGGTGGCACTGCGTGTGTCGATCAGGATTTCTTCGACATCGTGCTGGACTTGCCCGGACCTGCACCGAAATTATTCGCCCTTCCCCGGCAGCCGGTAACCTGTGCCGAATATGCGATTGGCCTGCGTGCCAGCGCCCTGATCAAGGATGGCGGCACCTTGCAAATCGGTATCGGATCCCTCTCTGATGCTCTGTGTCAGGCGCTGATGCTGCGACACAAACACAACGCCGAATACCGGGAATTAATGCAGCAACTGGCGCCGGGGTATCTCGATTCCGAGCTGGTGAAAAACCACGGTGGTGCCGAGCCCTTTTCGATCGGCTTGTACGGCGCCAGCGAAATGGTCAACGACGGTTTTCGCTACCTGCATCAACACGGTATTTTGAAACGTCGTGTAATCGACGATGTCGCCATCATGCAGCGTGAACACGACAATGCATTGAGTGAAGACGACAGGCAACGCCTACAAACGGAGGGCCACTGGCTCAACGGCGGCTTCTATCTGGGCTCGCAGGATTTGTATCAGTGGTTGCGCGACATGCCCCCGAGTGAAAAGAACGGTCTCGGCATGACCCGCATTTCGCATATCAACGAATTGTATGGCGGCAATGAGACCCTTGAGCGCCTGCAACGCCGCGGTGCGCGTTTCTATAACACCTGCATGATGACTACCGTGCTGGGTGCAGCGGTATCGGATGCGCTTGAAGATGGCCGTGTCGTGTCCGGCGTTGGCGGTCAATACAATTTCGTTGCGATGGCCCATACCTTGCGCGATGGCCGCTCGATTCTGATGTTTCGTGCCACCCGCGAACAGGGTAAAACCACGCACTCCAACGTGCTGTGGAATTATGGCCACACCACCATCCCCAGACATCTTCGCGATATCAGCATCAATGAATATGGCGTTGCCGATTTACGCGGCATCGATGATGAAGATTGCATCAAGGCCATGCTCTCGATTTGCGATGCACCGTTCATTCCGAAATTGATCGACAAGGCCAAGCGCGAGCTGAAACTGGACGCCCATTTTGAAGCCCCTATTCACTGGGCCCTGAATCGGCGAGACCACATTAATTCGATCTTGGCACCATACCGCAGTAAGAATCTTTTACCCGACTATCCGATTGGGTGTGATTTCACGCCGGTTGAATTGCGCTTGGTAAAAGCGCTTGTTTATCTGAAGTCCGGAACGGCATCGGCATTCGGAAAAATGAAATTGATACTTATGGCGCTTGTGTCGAATAAAAAAGACGATAACGAGGCGCTGCAGCGCATGGATCTCCATGCACCTAAATCACTGAAAGAAAAGCTGACGGTGGCCTTGCTGGGATACGCGCTCGACAAAACAAGCTAATCCTTCATCTAGACGTCCCGCTTATACCCATGGGTACCGACTGTTTTTATTACTGGCTGGAAAACCTTGGTGAGGGAAAAACACGGCCATGAGATCCTGCTTCCATGCGGAACGGGACAATGAACTCATATTCGACCACTTTTCCATTTACTTTCTGGGGAATAAAACGCCAGGCATTCATGGAGACCAATCCGAATTTTATAGCCGCCTTAGGCATCCCGGCCGCATTCAGGACTTCCGTCCTCACGCATCGCCCTCCCAAGCCCACGGTACATTTTGTTCTTACCATTCCCGACCAGCCTGATCTCAGCAGGTCGGCAGGAAATTTGGCCATTGCCATACTGACGGTTCGTGGTGCTTCCCGGATTTCAGTGATTTTGACCTCCGCACCGTTCTCGGAAGGGTTAACCGTCAAACTCATAGTGACGCCCGTTTCAAAAATTGCCGGCACCCCATTATCTCGACGGGGCTCGATTTTTCGAACGGCCAATTTGATCTGCAGGTGCTGGATAAACTTTTCCGGATATTTGGCCTTGTCCGGAAAGGTAATCTGTACGGGATTTCCGGTCGCATCGTAAACGACGTCAGCCCAGACAGTAATGTCATAAGGCTTTTCCGGCGAACTTTCTTCAGCTGACAGGCATGCGGAAAACAACAGGATTAACGCAATGCCGTATCTTGCAAAATTCATGCTAATGCCTTCGTTGAAAATTCTTCGATATGTAAAATTCATTGATGCTACTGCTTTTCCGAATGCGCCCGCTCCGGCGGACCAAACAGCTGCCTTAATCGCGACAATAAGGACTGCGGCCTCGCGGCATCTCGAAACATTGCGACCCATTCGTGGAAAGTGAGCGTAATCGGATTATGACTTTTAATCGGTACCACGATGCCGTATTCGCAAGGCACCTCCGGATCTTCCTCGACAAAACTGCCGAACATTTTGTCCCAGATAATAAGCACGCCGGCGTAATTGCGATCGATGTATTTCGGGTTTCTCGCGTGATGTACGCGATGATGCGATGGCGTATTGAATATTTTTTCCAGCCAGCCGAGTTTTCCGACGACCTCGGTATGCACGAAAAACTGGAAGCCCAGATTGATAGCGACCACGGCGATGATGTTTTTCGGCTCAAAGCCGATCCAAGCAAGCGGCAACCAGAACAGCCACATGCCCGACAAAGGATAGGTCAGGCTTTGCCGAAACGCCGTCGAAAAATTCAGGCGCTCGGACGAATGATGGGTGACGTGCGACGCCCACATCCAGCGGATACGGTGATGTGCGCGATGAAACCAGTAGTAGAAAAAATCCTGTGCGACAAATAATGCGGCTATCGTCCAGACGGACACCGGCAAATCAAATAGTCGATGCTGGTACAGCCAGATATAAAGTCCGATGGTCAGAAACCACGCCAGTGCATCAGCGCCCTGGTGCATCAAAGCAAGCGATGCATTGGAGACGGTATCTTTCAGACTATAAACTTCGCGTTTGCCACGCCAATACCAGACTTCCCAGACGAGAAAACACAGAAACACCGGTGCCATCGCCAGCAATATCCACTCTTCCATATCAATGATTCTTCCTGTTGGCGTTGCAAAACGACTCCATTTTTAACAGACAACGCTGCATGGCGCGCTGCATAAAAAATTTCAGCAAGACAAAGCACAGCGGAGACAAAAGCGCGCTGGTCAGTACAAATTCGTACCTCCACACTACTTTTGTACCACCGGAGCTTGCATCGAGCTGCCAATTGGCCTCGCCCTGCTTAACCAGCCAGGAAAATGGCG
>JAYUWO010000076.1:0-17827 GCA_043753545.1 Arenimonas sp. | reverse complement strand
CATCCGCCATCGGATCGGAGAATGGAACGCCCAGCTCGATGATATCGGCACCGCCTTTCACCAAAGCATGCATGATCTCGACCGTGCTTTCTTTTGACGGATCACCGGCAGTGATAAAAGGCACCAGGGCTTTTTTGTTGTTTGCGTGCAGTGCAGCTAATTTATTCGTGATTCGATTCGCGGGAATACTCACAGACTGATCCCCTCACGTTGGGCAATCGTATAAATATCCTTGTCACCCCGGCCGGAAAGATTAGCAAGCACGATGGCATCTTTCGGCATGTCTTTAGCCAGCTTCATTGCCTGTGCAATTGCATGACTGGACTCAAGCGCTGCGAGAATTCCCTCGGTGCGCGCCAGCAAATGAAATGCCTCCATGCATTCGTCGTCGGTAATGCCGACGTAGTTTGCACGGCCGGTATCTTTCAAGAATGAATGCTCCGGGCCGACGCCGGGATAATCCAGGCCTGCGGATATCGAATGGGTTTCGGTAATTTGCCCATCGTCATCGCAGATCAGATACGTGCGGTTACCGTGCAACACTCCCGGGCGACCAGCAGACAGTGAAGCGGAATGGCGACCGGTTTCAATACCTTCACCCGCAGCTTCGGCACCGACAATTTTGACTTCAGGATCATTGAGAAACGGATGGAACATGCCGATGGCATTGGAACCGCCGCCGACGCAGGCAACAATCGCATCGGGTAAACGTCCGTGTTCTTCGAGCATTTGTGCGCGGCATTCGTGACCGACCACGGCATTGAAATCGCGCACCATGCGCGGATACGGACTAGGACCAGCCGCCGTACCGATAATGTAAAACGTGTCCTGCACATTGCTGACCCAATCGCGCATGGCTTCGTTCAATGCATCTTTCAGGGTTTTGGAACCCGAATGCACGGCAACAACTTTTGCACCGAGCAATTTCATGCGGAATACATTGATTGCCTGTCGCTCGATATCGACTGCGCCCATGTACACCACGCATTCCATGCCGAGACGCGCGGCAACAGTGGCAGACGCAACACCATGTTGGCCGGCTCCGGTTTCCGCAATGATGCGTGTCTTGCCCATGCGTTTGGCGAGCATCGCCTGGCCAATCGTATTATTGATTTTGTGCGCGCCGGTGTGGTTCAAGTCTTCGCGCTTCAACAAAATGCGTGCGCCACCTACGTGTTTCGATAAGCGAGAGGCTTCGTATATCGGACTGGGACGACCGACATAATGTTTGTAGTCGTGTTTTAGTTCAGCTAGAAACTGTGGATCAACACGATAGCGATCGTACGCTTCGGCCAACTCGGCGAGTGGCGCCATCAGCGTTTCGGAAACGAAACTACCGCCGTAAATCCCGAAATGCCCATCGGCGTCGGGATAAAGGTTGTAGTCGTCAATTTTTATATCAATATTCATAGGTATCTGCTTTTCGAACCTCTTCGACAAATTTCGCCATTTTTTCGCCGTCCTTGATGCCGGACGCACTTTCAATTCCGCTACTGACATCGACGGCATAGGGCCGGGAAGTTTTGATGGCTTCCGCCACATTTTCCGGGTTCAATCCACCGGCCAGGAAAAATGGCTTGTTCAAGGTGGGAATGATGTTCCAATTAAATTTTTCGCCGCGTCCACCGGATTCACCCGGTTTGTTTCCATCAAGTAGAAATGCCGCCGCCGATGGATAACGTTTTATCGCCTGGATGGGATCAAGTGCACCCTCGCCCATGGGCAGACTCTTGATGAAAGGCAAACCGAAGCTGCGACAGAACGTATCGTTTTCACTGCCGTGGAACTGCAGGAGGTTCGGCGATAACAGTCGGATGGCCGATGACACTTCCACACCGGTGTTATCCATAAACAAGGCAACGACCGTTACCAGTGGCGAGCATGCCTGTCGCAAGCCCTCGATTTGCGAATCATCCAGCTTTCGTTTGCTTTGTTTCGCAAAGATAAAACCCAGTGCATCGACACCCAGTTCGACGGCGAGGCGCACGTCGCCCGGCCGTGTCAGACCACAAAATTTAATTCGAGTTCTCATAAAGTCACCTGCGCAGGTAGCTGCCACTCTGACGGGTATTTTGCACCTAGAAAAACCAGGCCTTCCGCCGGAGCTGTCGGGGCCGCCTTGGTACGGTCTTTCAGGGCCAACAATTCCGCCATCCAGCCGATATGTTTTTCACCACGGCCTATCACGATGAGACTACCCACGATATTTCTCACCATGTGATGCAAAAAAGCATTTGCCTGGACTTCAACAATCACTTCCTCGCCGTATCTTTGAACACTAATATCGTGCAAATCACGATTGGGATGCTTGGCCTGGCATTTAACAGTACGAAATGTCGTGAAATCCTGTTCACCCTGGATCGCCTGCGCTGCTTCGTGCATCGCATCGGCGTCCAGAGGCAGGCGTTCCCAACTTAGAAAATGGCGTTGCATGGCTGGCGGAATAGTCCGGTTCAAAATTGTGTAGCGGTATCGTCGTGCACGGGCCGAGTAGCGCGCGTGAAAATCATCCGGCATCGCCTGACACCATAACACCCTGACATCGCGCGGCAGTTGCGTATTGGTTCCGAGTATCCATGCACGATCTGTTCTTGCAGCTTCACTATCGAAATGGATCACCTGACATCTGGCATGGACGCCGGCATCGGTGCGGCCGGAACACACGACCTGCACGGGATGATGGGCGACAAAGGACAAGGCTTTCTCGACCGCCGCTTGCACGGTCGAACCTTCGGAAAGACGTTGCCAGCCGAGATAATCGCTGCCGTCGTATTCAATGCCAAGTGCATATCGCATAGTGGATAGTATAAAAAAACTAAGGGCCGGCGAACCGGCCCCTTTTAAAGAGAACCAACAAATATGACGCTAGCCAATTTCGCTCATGATGCGCTTTGCCATTGCTTTTGCAGGAGCAGAGCCACTGGCTGCAACCTCTTCCAGCATAGAGCGTGCACCTTCGACATCGCCGATTTCGAGATACGCGCGTGCCAATTCAATCTTGGTCGAGCTGGCGCCATCTACATCCATTAACTCGGATTCCGAACGATGAATATCAGGCATGTTATCCAAAGCCACAAAATCGCTTTCGCTCATCAACATAATTTCATCGGGCTCTTCATAGGCAGGTATTTGATCTGCAGGAATCACCGTTGAAACCTCCACTACCGGTTCGGGCACAATGGCGACCGCTTCCAGATTTTCCAGCTCGGCTAAATCCGCCTGTGACAAAAAGGAAGGTTCAGGATCAATCGCTGCTGCAGGAGGTACTGCCAGAATCGGTTTTGCGGATGACTCAAATTTAGGAACATTCCAACCAGCCTGGTTAAACAAGGCATGGCCTGGCAATAAGGCCACACCCATCACGACAGCTTCACGCCAGCGCGGGTCTTGTGCTGAATTGACATGGGTACGCATGGTTTGTGCGGCAGCTTCGAAGTCTTTGCTGTCGCCGCGCTGGTAGTAGTAACGCAGCAAGGCGAGATGTGCTTCGAGATCTTGCGGTTTGGAGCGCACGGTATTTCGAAGCGCAACCAATTCAGGCTCCTCAATCGGAGATATCGAAGCAGGCTTGGAAGTCGCAACACTTTCCTTCGTGATGCCGCCGACGTTCGCCGCCTTGGCTGGCGCCGTTTTCTCATGATGGACATTTTTGGCATCTTGCAAGGAAGACAGGCTTGCCTGTAAGTCGGCATCATCGGAGATACGACGCGAAACGACGGTCTCTTCTACGTCCGGCTTGTTCTTGCTCCGCCGGAAGAACCAGACCAACCCACCCAGCAACAACAAGCCGCCAGCACCGTAATGCAGCATCGGATTCATGTACCAGGGATCGGCAGTTACCGCTTCAGGCTGGGCTGCCGAAGTATCGGTCGCTGCCGGGTTTGCCGGCGCAGGTGCCGGCTGAACTGCTGGTGCAGCCACTTGGCTCTTGCCAAGTTCATCTTGCAATGCCTTCAATTGACTGTCTTTCATCTCGATTAATTTCTGAGAATCAGCTTGCTGACTCTCAAGATCGGTCAATCGGGATTTCAATTCGGTAATTTCCGAATCACGAACGGCAATATCTTCACGCGCCTGGGTCAATTCGGCGCGCAGTTCTGTACCACCCGCCGCTGATGAAGCACCGGACTGGGCAGCTTTGCCAACTGAAGATTTACTGCTTGGTGGCACGATTTCGAGACGGGCTTTGGGCTTGCTGGCAATCCTTGGCTTGGCTACAACAACAGGCTTTGGTTTGGGTTTTGCGACGACCGGGGCCGGAGCGACTGGTTCGGGAGCCACGTCGGCGACGGTTTCAGTCGGTTGTGGCACGGGTTGACGCTGTGAACGCGGACTGACGGACTGTTCCGCGATCAATGCTGCCGCTTGTTCGCCAGTCAGAATCGATGCTTCGTCGCGGCCGGGAATTCGCAATACCGAGCCACGTTTTAGTTTATTGACGTTCTCGCCTTCGAAAGCTTCCGGGTTGGCACGCAACAAGGCCACCATCATTTGTTTGATCGTAACGCTTTCGTCTGGTCGCACTTCTTCAGCGATAGACCACAAGGTTTTACCCGTATCTACGGGACCATATGAGCCGGTCGCTGCTGGAGTGTTTTGAGGTGGCGGCGGTGGTGCTGGCGGGAAATATTCCAGTGCTTGCTGGGCCACCATCGATTCAGGTTCGGCAGGAACTTGAGCTGGCGGTGGAGCTTCAACTATCGGCTGCGGTGCGGGGACTGGCTCAAATATCAACGGTGCTGATTTTTCGGCAACCACTGGAGCAGGCGGTGTGACTGGCTCCGGCCTCAAGACAATAGGCGGGAGTGTCGGCTCCGGTGGCGGTGTGTATTGAACCGGAGCCACTGCAACCGTTGGCGCCTCCATCGGTCGAACAATGGCTTTCGCAATATAGGGAGGATCAATGAGCGCGGTGTATTCCTTGGTGATGCTGCCCCGACCCCAGTTCGCTTCAATCAGGAAGCTAAGGAAGGGTTCGGCGAATTTTCCGGCCGAAGTCACGAGCACAACGTTCTGGCCGCGCGCATTTTTTCCGACGCTGAATGAGAGGTTGGCAGTCAAATAGTTCGGTCTGGCCAAACCTACCCGTTCAAAGGCTTCCGGTGATGCAAGACGAATATCCAGATTATCCAGCTCGCCCGGCATGGCGGCAAATATCGGAATTTCTGCCACAAGTGGTTGATTCAAACCGGATTTTACTTGCAATTGACCGAGACCCAGGGCCATTACCTGTGAACTTCCAAGGGCCAATCCCATCGCCAAACTTAGCTTTAAATATCGGACATTCACACGCGACACTCCCCATCCTGATTCGGTGCCGGCAAGCTCGAGTGCAACTCGAGGCCTACGCGGGCGGATATATTCCCTATGAAATAACCGTTTACGCGCCTTTTTTCAAGAGCTTTCTGTCAATCAGCACTTCGGCCAGCTGCACAGCGTTCAAAGCGGCACCCTTGCGAATATTGTCCGACACCACCCAAAGATTCAGGCCGCGCGGGTGTGAGATGTCTTCGCGAATACGTCCGACATACACCGGATCATGACCCGATGCATGCGTCACCGGGGTTGGATAACCGCCCGGTTTGCGTTCATCAACCAATTCGACACCCGGCGCAATTTCGAGCAATGCGCGCGCCTGGGCGGCGGTAACTTTGTCGCGGGTTTCGATATGCACGGCTTCCGAGTGACCAAAGAACACCGGAACACGTACCACCGTGGCATTCACCTGAATATCGGGCGCCGACAAAATTTTGCGGGTTTCCCAAACCAGTTTCATTTCTTCGGTGGTGTAGCCGTTATCGAGAAAATCCCCGCCATGCGGAATCACGTTGAATGCGATTTGAACCGGATACACCTGCGGATCGGGATCCTGGAAACTCAAAATTGCAGCGGTTTGTTTGCCGAGCTCTTCCATTGCCTTCTGGCCGGTTCCCGATACCGATTGGTAAGTCGCGATATTGATTCGGGTAATTCCATAGGCGCGATGTATCGGTGCCAGCGCCACCATCAATTGCATGGTCGAACAATTCGGATTGGCAATAATGCCGCGCGGGATACTTTCCAAAGCCTCGGGATTTACTTCCGACACCACCAACGGCACATCGTCGTCATTCCGGAATGCCGAGCTATTGTCGATCACGATTGCACCGGCAGCGGCGAACTTCGGTGCGTATTCCTTCGAAGTGGAACCTCCCGCAGAAAACAGGGCGATATCGACGCCTTTCGGGTCGAACGTCGCCAGATCCTGCACGGTAATCTTGTGGTTGCCGAAATCCAGTTTCTTTCCCGCCGAACGTTCACTCGCCAATAAAATGAGTTGTTTTATCGGAAATTTTCGCTCTTGCAAAACCGACAACATTACTTCGCCAACCGCGCCGGTGGCGCCAACAACAGCAACAACAAATTCTTGTGGGGTAGTCATGATTTCTCTACGGGAAATTACGTGGATGGGGGGGGGGATTTAAAGTTTACAGTAACCCATCGCGCGCCATATGGTGATTCGCCATGTACCGATAACAATGTAGGGGCGATTCATGAATCGCCTCTGCCATTACAACTTCGGCAATATCTCGCCAACATCACCGCACTGCGCACGATGCCGCAACGCCTGATCCATCAACACTAGCGCCATCATCGCCTCGCAGATGGGTGTCGCACGTAAGCCAACGCACGGATCATGACGACCAGTGGTAACAACTTCAATCGAATTGCCGTTTACATCAACGCTAGTGCCCGGCAAACGCAAACTCGACGTCGGCTTGAATGCCACCGAACAAGTGATCAGTTGGCCGCTTGAAATGCCACCCAGAATACCGCCGGCATGGTTGCTCAGAAATCCTTCCGGCGTCATCAAGTCGCGATGCTCACTGCCTTTTTGCGTCACCGATTCAAAACCGGCACCGATTTCAACTCCTTTCACGGCGTTGATACTCATCATCGCAGAAGCCAGTTCGGCATCGAGCTTTCCATAGATCGGTTCACCCCAACCTGCCGGCACATGTTCTGCCACGACATTCAGACGCGCGCCGACCGAATCCCCGGATTTGCGAACGCTATCCATGAATTGTTCGAGCTCGCCGACTTGATCGGCACAGGGCCAGAAAAAAGAATTGGCTTCGACCGCATTCCAGTCAAATGCTTTTGGTTTCAGATCGCCGACTTGGGCAACGTAACCACGGATATTGATGCCGTACTTTTGCAGCAACCATTTTTTTGCGATGACGGCAGCCGCGACACGCATCGTGGTTTCGCGTGCGGAGGAGCGGCCACCGCCGCGTGGATCGCGAATGCCGTACTTCTGCCAATACGTGTAATCGGCATGCCCGGGACGAAATTGCTGCGCGATGTTGGCATAGTCTTTACTGCGGGCATCGGTATTGCGAATCAATAAGGCAATTGGC
Organism: Arenimonas sp.; assembly: GCA_043753545.1. Lineage (GTDB taxonomy): Bacteria > Pseudomonadota > Gammaproteobacteria > Xanthomonadales > Xanthomonadaceae > Arenimonas. The sequence goes on along the minus strand of JAYUWO010000076.1, from coordinate 10,427 downwards.
GCTCCGGTGGTTTTACCTTCGAACACACCCGACAAAATTTCGACTGCATCTTCTTCATGACGTTGCGAGGTATGGCGTGATTTGCCGGTCGCACGACGTTGAAGATCGCCGCTGAATTCTTCCGGCGAAATTTCGATACCGGGTGGACAACCATCAAGCACACATCCAATCGCTGGGCCGTGACTTTCACCAAAGGTGGTCAATACCAACATGCGGCCGATCGAGTTCATGCTCATCGGCGCGCGTCTGCCAATGCTTTGATCGTGTCGTGATGGGCCACCAGATCTTCGCGCTCCACGACGAAGATACCCATCTGACCTACCTTGAATTCAACCCATGCCAGTGGCAATTGTGGCAATAACTTGACGAGCGCATGTTCGCTTTCGCCGACTTCGCAAATCAGAAAGCCATTTTCGGTGAGGTGTTTCGGAGCATCGCGCAATATTTCCAGTGCCAGATCCAGGCCGTCGTCTCCGGCACGTAAGCCGAGTTCTGGCTCGTGCGAATATTCTTTCGGCAAAGCATCGGTTTCGGCATGCGTGACATAGGGCGGGTTCGTCACGATCAAATCGTATCTTTCGCCATTCAAGCCACGGAACAAATCCGATTTCAGCAGACGCACATTTTTGGTTTCCAGACGCTCGACATTTTCTTTCGCCAGTGACAATGCGTCTTCGCTAATATCGACACCATCCACTTGCCAATCGGGGTGATAGTGAGCAGTAGCGATGGCGATACAGCCTGAACCGGTACACATGTCGAGCACGCGCTGGATTTCACGGCCACCGGCCCAGGGTTCGAAACTGGTTTCGATCAACTCGGCGATGGGTGAACGCGGCACGAGGGCACGATGGTCGGTTTTGAAACTAAGCCCGGCAAACCAGGCCTCACCGGTTAGATAGCAGGCCGGGACCCGTTCATCGATCCGACGCTGAAATAAGGCCAGCACTTTGTCTTTTTCCTCGTGCACCAGCTTCGCCTGACCATAAGCCGGGCTCAGGTCATGTGGAAGATGAAGGGCGTGCAAGACCAACTGGGTCGCTTCGTCGAGCGCATTATCGTAGCTGTGGCCGAAACTCAAATTGGCGGCATTGAAGCGGCTGGCGCCGTAACGAATGAAATCGATAATGGTGGAAAGTTCTAGGCTCATGGCGCGCTCGCAGTGTGAACGGCCATTATAGAGCATGCGATAAGGCAAGCCACAGCTCGCTGGCTTATAATCCACTCATGAAAATCAGACACCAACGCGGCATCTACAGTAAATCCATCCTCTATATCATCCTGGCGGCTTTCGCGGCCGGCTTTGGCTTGTGGGCCGGACAGCATTGGATGAATAAGCGGCCATCCGCGGCGGCCGCTACCTTGCAAATCGTACGCATGTTTCCAGAAGCGAGGCAGATACCCGACTTTGCCTTGCAAGGTGCGAATGGGAAAGTGTTCAACAAGGCCAGCATCGGCAAGCATTGGACGCTGGTGTTCCTGGGCTTTACCCATTGCCCGGATGTTTGCCCGACCACGCTCGGTGAATTATCCAAAGCCCAGAAAATCTGGGAAAGCGTGCCGATGGGCAAGCGCCCGCGCGTTCTTTTTGTCTCGGTCGATCCGGAACGCGACACACCGAAAGTGCTGGCCGATTACGCAGCGTTCTTTCATCAGGACACCTTGACCGCCACCGCATCGGAACCGGCGCTTGCCGATTTCGTCCAGTCACTCGCCATGGTGTATGCGAAAAAGCCGCTGGAAAATGGCGACTACACGATGGACCACTCGGCAACGATCGTTGTGCTGAATCCGCAGGGTAACGAGGTCGGTATTATTCGTCCGCCGTTTGCCCCCGAAAAAATCGCCGCCGATCTATTGGCGCTTTCAAAATAATTCATTTACCGGAATATCCGTATGACTCTGGTTGTATTTCTTCAATATGCGATGCCGCATCGTTTCTTTTCGCGGCTTGCCTATTTCGTTGCAAGAAATGAATGGCGCCCATTCAAGAATTGGTTGATTGCGCTCGTCGTCAGAAAATTCAACGTGAATATGGACGAAGCTGAAGTCAGTGACCCGCTGAGTTATGCGAGCTTCAATAAATTCTTCACTCGGGCATTAAAGCCCGGCGCACGAGTTGCCGATTCGAATCTTGACAGCTTGCTGATTCCTGCAGATGGCAAAATCAGCCAGGTCGGCCGCATCAAGGACGGCGATATTTTTCAGGCCAAAGGCCACAGCTTTACCGCCGCCGAATTACTAGGCGATGAAGAAGCGGCAAAACCTTTCGCCGATGGCTGGTTTGCCAATATCTATTTATCGCCGCGCGACTATCACCGCGTACACATGCCATGGACTGGCACGCTCACCGAAACCGTCCACGTTCCAGGGCGCCTGTTCACCGTTGCTCCGTGGGGCGTACAAGCGATTCCACGCTTATTCGCCCGCAACGAAAGGCTTGTTTGCCATTTTGATACCGACCACGGTCCGATGTGTCTTGTCATGGTTGGAGCCCTGCTCGTCTCGGGTGTGGAAACGGTTTGGAGTGGTATCGAAATTCCGAAATATGGCTCGCGGATTCAACGTAAAGACTATCGCGGAAAAAATATTCAGATCGAACGATTCGCCGAAATGGCGCGCTTCAATTACGGATCGACCGTTATTTGTCTCTGGGCAAAAGATGCCGTGGAATTAAACGAGTTTTCCACGGAAACACCGACAGTACTTGGAAAAGTGCTGGGTCATGTCATCAACAAGAATTAAAAGGAAATAAGCATGCAATGTCCAAAATGCAATTCATCGATGGAAAAAGTGAATACGCCTGCCGGGGATGTTGATCGTTGCAGCGCATGCAAAGGTCTTTGGCTGGATGTACTCGTGCATGAAGACATCAAGAAGATGGCAGCCAATGTCGATATCGGCGATGCGGAAACGGGTGCGAAACACAATGCCACCGACCAAATCAACTGTCCGTCCTGCCCGAGCAGCAAGCTGATTCGAATGGTGGACCCGATCCAACCGCATATCTGGTTTGAAAGCTGCCCTACCTGCTACGGTCGTTTTTTCGATGCCGGCGAGCTGACGGATTTGTCGGAACGCACGCTGGGTGATTTCATCAAATCGTTCTCCGTCGAGGAGAGACACTAAGCTTGCAGTAGGGATGGTGGCTGTGCGACCGCCATGGATGGCGTGAGTGTCGGCTTTTAACAGACGAATGTCTGGTCAAATGCAGCAGCATTTTTCGACACCACCCTACGGTTCCTTGGATTACAATGCGGCCATGGGTAACCAGCAAAATATCCGCATCTTCCAGACTGCCGATCATGAATGCGGTTATTGGCGCGACCGGCTGGCCCGCGACCTGGTGCTCGATCCCGAAGATGCCCGCCTGCCATCGATGTATGGCCAGGCGCTCATGTTGGGCTTTCGCCGGTCCGGCTCGCATATTTATCGCCCCAACTGCATTGGTTGTTCCGCCTGTGTGCCGGTACGTGTCTCCAGCCTCAAATTTCAACCTAATCGAAATCAACGCCGCTGTCTTCAACGCAATGCCGATCTGCAAATTTCGGTAACACCGGCGCATCGCAATGATGAAGTTTTCGACCTGTATCAGCGATACCTCAATTATCGACACGCCGGTGCCGGCATGGATGAGCCCGAGGCCGAAGATTTTGACAACTTCCTGATCTGCCAGTGGAGTCCGACCGTGTTTCTCGAAATCCGGGACGGCACTAGGTTACTGGCGGTTGCCGTGACCGATGTTTTGCTTGACTCGCTTTCCGCCGTCTACACCTTTTTTGATCCTGAGCACGCATCACGCAGCCTGGGAACATTCGCAATACTGCAACAAATCGAACAGGCCAAATTGCACAAGAAAGATTTTCTGTATCTTGGCTTCTGGCTCGATAAGCATAAAAAAATGGATTACAAACGCAATTTCAAACCACTGGAATTTCTGCAGGGTAAAAACTGGCGCAACTTCCCGGAGAACGAGTAGTGAAAAACAAACTATTGGCGGCATGCCTGATACTGATGGCGGGCTGCCAAAGCACCGACCCCGACATACGCCCACTAACAAAACCCGATTTCACCGAGGCAACGCCGCCTGCACTCATGACTCAAATGTCTCAAACAAAAACCATTCGTTTCGCTACGTTCAACACCTCGCTTTATAGCGAAGTCGATGGCGGCCTGATCGAGCGCTTGCAGAACGACGATGCAGGCGCAAAAAAGATAGCTGCCGTTATTCAACACCAGCGACCGGATATCTTGCTATTGAATGAATTTGATTACGATGCCGAAGGTACGGCGGCTGACATCTTCCGGAAACATTTTCTCGGAAAATCGCAGGACGGCCAAGATCCGATTTCCTATCCTTATGTTTTTTTTGCACCGGTCAACACCGGCGTGCAAAGTGGAATGGACCTGGACAACAACGGCACCATCGGCGGCACCGGCCGGGATCGGGGCAATGATGCTTATGGTTATGGGCTGCATCCGGGCCAATACGGCATGCTGGTGCTTTCGCAATTCCCGATTGATTCCGCAAAAGTACGCACTTTCCAGAACTTGCTATGGAAAGATTTGCCCGGCGCGACGATTCCGAATAGCCCGTCCAACAGTTTACCTTGGTACAGAGCCGACGTATGGCCGCGTATTCGACTTTCTTCGAAGTCGCATTGGGATGTCCCGATCACAACGCCTCGTGGCATCATCCATTTTCTTGTTTCCCATCCGACACCGCCGGTTTTCGACGGCCCCGAAGATCGCAATGGCGCGCGAAATCACGATGAGATAAAACTATGGGCAGAATATTTATCCAACCAAAACACCCAATGGTTATGCGATGACAAGGGACTCTGCGGAGGCTTATCGAAAGATGCACAATTTGTTATTGCCGGTGATTTGAATGCCGACCCCAATGACGGCGATGGCCGGCCTGGCGCGATAAAACAATTGCTCGATCATCCCCGCGTATTGAAACACGCAGTTCCCCGCAGCGAAGGTGCAATCATTTCTTCGCAGAGCATCGGGCAAGCCAATCTTAATCACAAAGGCAATCCCGCCGAGGACACCGGCTTGTTCAACCCGAAGGTCGGCAATATGCGGCTGGATTATGTTTTGCCTTCGGCCAATATGGACATCAAATCCAGTGGCGTGTTCTGGTTAAAGCCCGGCGATGCCGGTTATCAATGGATGGACGCCAGCGACCATCATATGGTCTGGGTGGATTTGTAGGAGCCCGCTCAAGCATTGAGCGCAGCGAAATGCATTTGAGCTGGCGAAAAAATTCTGCAAACATCGCCGGCTCTGTATGTGCTTCGCTGCGCTCATTACACAGAGCAGGCTCCTACAAAAAAAGCTTAGGCAAAACCGAAGCTGCCGTCCTCGCCATGCAGGGAAACGATGAGTCGAACCATCTGGGTGGGAATCATCAATTCCAGTTCGATTTTTTTGCCTTCTGAATTCTGGCCGATCAAGGTTAATTCACAAAATGCGCCGCCGGTATCTATTTCGGCGCTCACAATGTGCGGCCCTTGTGGGCCGTCGGCCAGATAGGGTTTTATTGCCTCGCCCAGAACTTCAATTGCCTGAGGGTATAGAAAAACCGCATACACCTGTGCTTCGCCCATGGCTGCCTCAGTCGATTAATTGAATGCTTAATTGCGAAGCCGCATTACGCGCCTTTTCCCGCGCGTGTTCAATACTGTCGCCGATGGCCAGACTGACCGCGACACGGCGCTGCCCTTCCACTCGCGGCTTGCCAAACAAACGCAATGCCGTATCGGGCTGCGTCAATGTGGCATCGACATTTCCGAAATACGGCACACCATGTCCCTTCGCCAGAATGGCGCAGGAAGCCGAAAAGCCGTGCGTGCGAATATTGGGAATCGGCAATCCAAGAATCGCGCGCGCATGCAAGGCAAACTCGGAAATGTCCTGTGAAATTAATGTTACCAATCCGGTGTCATGCGGTCTTGGCGAGACTTCGCTAAACCAGACTTCATCGCCTTTCACGAATAGCTCGACACCGAATAAACCCCAGCCACCGAGATCGTCGGTAATTTTTTTCGCGATGTCCTGCGCACGTTGCATGGCAAGCGGCGACATCGGCTGCGGCGTCCAGCTTTCGCGGTAATCACCGTCAATTTGCAGATGCCCGATCGGATCGCAAAAACTGGTGCCGTCACGATGGCGAACGGTGAGCAAAGTGATTTCATATTCAAAATCGATAAAACCTTCGACGATAACGCGGCCTTGTCCCGCGCGTCCGCCGGATTGTGCATATTTCCAGGCCTTGTCGATATCGCCGGACTGGCGAACGGTGCTCTGGCCTTTTCCGGATGAACTCATGACCGGCTTTACTACACAGGGTGTTCCAATAGCGGCCACGGCATCGCGATAATCCTCCAGCGTATCGACAAATCGATACGGTGATGTCGGCAAGCCCAAAGTCTCGGCAGCCAGACGGCGAATGCCTTCGCGATCCATCGTCAAACGCGCAGCGCGTGCGGTGGGAATTACCCGCACGGCACCTTCCTGTTCAAGTTCGACCAAGGTTTGTGTATGTATCGCTTCGATTTCCGGGACGACCAAATCGGGTTTTTCGTGGGCGATCAGATCACGCAATGCGGCGGGGTCCAGCATGTTCAAGGTTACGCAGCGATGCGCGACCTGCATGGCCGGCGCATTGTCATAACGATCGGCCGCAATCACTTCAATTCCGTACCGCTGAAGCTCGATGGCCACTTCCTTGCCGAGCTCTCCCGAACCCAGGAGCAGGACTTTGGTGGCGCGAAGGCTTAACGGGGTTCCAATCTCGATGGCGGAGGCATTCATGGGCGTAATTTTGTTTGATGTAACTTATTGTAACGCGCAAATATTCAAGTCAGGCCAATAATCTGGCATTCTTGGACGCCCCCCCGACCGACACTTATGCCGATGCGATTTTTATTCGTTTTTTGTCTTCTAATAAACTTTGAATGCTCGGCAGCACGTTGGAGCGAACCCGAGTATGTCGGCACCAAGACCGATGCCGACCTTGAAGAAATGAGCGGACTAGCGCCATCACTCGTCCACAAGGATGTGCTCTGGGTTATCAATGACAGCGGCAATGGCGAGAAGTTGATTGCGATGCGAACCGATGCCAGCCGGATTGCCACTTTCGACCTCAAGGGGGTCAAGAACATTGATTGGGAAGATCTTGGCAGCTTCAGCATCAACAAAAAAAATTATTTACTGATTGCCGATACCGGAGACAACGGCGGCATCCGTAAAACCCTGCAAATTCATGTCTTCGAAGAACCCAAGGAATTGAAAGACGGACAAACGCTGGAACCGGCCTGGAGTTTCGATTTCAAATGGCCCGATGGTGCACGCGACTGCGAAGCGGTAGCGGTCGATGCCGCCAAGGGTGAAATACTTCTGGTGACCAAGAAGCGGGTGCCGCCCGAACTATTTCGAATACCACTGCAGCCCACTAGCAAAAACGTGATCGCGGAAAAAATCGGCGAACTGCCCGGTATCGAACAGCCCGATAAGGCGGAGATGGAGGAAAACCCGGTTTACGGACGTTATCGTTCGCAAGTCACCGGCGCCGATTTAAGCCCGACCGGCCGTGTACTAATCGTTATGAATTATCACGCCGTCTATTTTTATGTCCGCGATGCCGCCGGCACCTGGAATACAGCACTGGCAAGCAAGCCATACAGCATCTCGTTTCCCTGGCTGCCACAAGCCGAAGCGATCACCTTCAACAAGGAAGGTACGGCTATCTATATAGGCAGCGAACAGCGCCCAGTGCCTATATTGCGCTACCGAGCTATCCGATAACTCATTGTTTTAAATAAACAAAACCGGATTTATTCCGGTTTTTTTATGGCCCGCACTTTACTTTTGATATCATTTTGATATCTTTATCTCACCAAGCCACCCACATCGAGAAATGTCATGAAAGAGAATAACGTCCGATCATTCCCGGGCATCCCCGCTTTACTAGTCATGCTGGCCGCTTTATTGGCATTGGCGTTGCTGATGATCCAGGCGATGACGAACGAAAACATTCTTTTATTACTCGTGTACCTAGCCATTGGCATTGTGTCATTCGTAATGCTGTTCGGTCTGTACATGGTGGAACCGAACCAGACCGCCGTGATGAGCCTGTTCGGTAAATATATTGGCACCGTCAAGGAACAAGGCCTGCGCTGGAACAATCCTTTCTACGCCAAGAAAAAAATCTCGCTGCGCGTCCGTAACTTTGAATCCAGTAAGCTCAAGGTGAACGATCTCGACGGCAGCCCGATTGAAATCGCTTCGGTTGTTGTCTGGCAGGTGGTGGATTCCGCCGAGGCGATATACAACGTCGATGACTACGAAAGCTTCGTGCATATCCAATCTGAATCCGCTCTGCGCGCGATGGCGACCAGTTATCCCTATGACCAACATGAAGACGGCAAAATCTCCCTGCGCAGCCATGCAGCGGATATTTCCAAGCATCTGACCGACGAAATCCAGGAACGTCTGGCACAAGCCGGCGTTAGCGTTATCGAGGCTCGTATTTCCCATCTAGCCTACGCACCGGAAATTGCACAGGCGATGCTGCAGCGTCAACAAGCCAGCGCCATCATTGCCGCCCGCACCCGCATCGTGGAAGGCGCCGTCAGCATGGTGGAAATGGCGCTCAGCGAATTATCGAAACGCAATGTGGTCGATCTGGACCCGGAACGCCGTGCCGCGATGGTGAGCAATTTGCTGGTCGTGCTGTGCGGTGAACGCGGAACTCAGCCAATCGTCAACGCCGGCTCGATTTACTAAGACATGAAGAAAGAATGGATGGATTCCATGGTGATTTTCCTGAGTGCTCTGCCGGCACTGGGCTTTGGCCTGGCTTGCATCACGAGACGCTGGATGCCCGGGCAATATTCGAAATCAGCCAATAGTCCGCAATTGCAATCCATTCTTGGCATTGGACTGCTGTCTGTTTCGACGAGCCTGATTGCGTTCGGCATTCTGTATCCTTTGCTTCCCAAAGCGTATCTGGAAATGGTGACGATTGCTTTCGTCGTCACTGTCAACATCGAAGCTTTCGCCTTGGTGTTTCTGCTTTATCGCGCATCGAACAAAGCATCATGAGCGAGAAAAAAGCCTACCCGCTACGCATCAATGCCGAGATTCTCGACGCGGTACAGCGCTGGTCAGACGATGAACTTCGGTCATTGAATGCACAGATCGAATACGTGCTGCGGGAAGCACTGCGTAAAAACGGCAGGTTGAAAGAAAGCGAACCCGGCATAAAACCGGCCGAATAGTTCTGATTGGAGTCTTTACCATGATCCATAATATCCATTTCATTCAACGCCGGCTCGACGGAAAATCCAATGCAAAGCTTCGCCCGTTTGCCTTGATATTGCTGCTGATGCTCACGGCCGGGATATTCGTTCTTCTCAAAAACAACTAAAGGTTTGCAGTCCATGGCACACGATCGCTGGTCATATCAAGTCGTAGAACTCGGCAATACATTTCTGGGGCCACCAAAACCCGGTGTCATCCAGGAGAAGCTCAACCAGATGGGACAACAAGGCTGGGAATTGGTCAGCATTGTTCAGGCATTCAAGGTCACCCTGTTCTTCAAGCGACCGCTTTGAATGCGCTAAGCTTGGCAGATGAGAAATGAACGACTCAAATTGATTAATGGTGCCTTGATCGAGGCCATTCCCGCCGTGCTGGCAAAAAGTCGTGGCAACGAAACACGACGTCTACTCGCACAACACGAATGGTTGCTGCGCCGTAAATCCGACGGGCGCTTTATTGCCGCTTGCACCGGATCGAATTTCCAGTTGCTTCTGAGAGACTCAAAAACACGGCACCAGTGCGAAACATTTTTAAGCCACCCCGCATTTCCGGAGTCGGAAAGCATAAAAAGCGTGCAAGCCATGCTCGACTTTCTTGGCGTCGACAGAGAATATGGCGATCGACATGCTTTATCGCTGACGGCAGAACCCACTAGCCTTTCGTTCTCGGGTTTCGACCGTTATCAACGTCCTTTATGGTTGGATGGAAATGCCGGAAAAGCATGGCAACAAATGCAAAGCGCCGCAGACGCCGAAGGAATAATTCTTGAAGCCATCTCGGGCTATCGCGGACATGCCTATCAGTTCGGTATATTTAAACGAAAACTCGCCCGAGGCCAAACCGTGCAGGAAATTTTGAAGGTCAATGCGGCTCCGGGATATTCGGAACACCATAGCGGCCGCGCGATAGATATCGGGACACCCAACGAACCGCCGGCAGAAGAAAGTTTCGAAAACACCGCAGCCTTTTCATGGCTGATTGAACACGCACCGGATTTCGGATTTCGCCTGAGCTATCCGCGCAACAATCCGCACGATATCAATTACGAACCCTGGCATTGGTATTTCGCGTAGGGGCGATTCATGAATCGCCCC
>JAYUWO010000075.1:0-18074 GCA_043753545.1 Arenimonas sp. | reverse complement strand
CTATCTTCGCGAACGCGCTACCGAAACGCGGGTCAAATCCATGGATTTAAGCCCGTATCGTTTTATCGCCTTTGCCACCCACGGTGTGATTGCCGGTGAAATGCCCGGGCTTGCAGAACCCGGGTTAATCCTGACGCCGCCGAGCAACGGTGATGCGACCGATGACGGTTATCTTTCATCGAGTGAAATCGCGCAGCTGAAATTGAATGCCGACTGGGTCGTGTTATCGGCCTGCAACACGGCATCGGTCGACGGGAGCGGCAGTGGCGAAGGATTGTCGGGTTTGGCGAAAGCCTTTTTTTTCGCTGGCAGCCGTTCGCTGCTGGTGTCGAATTGGCCAGTGGATTCGCTGGCCACGCAGCAATTGATCACGCGAACAATGGGTTTTTATTCGGATATTCCCGGCATCGAAAAATCGGCAGCCTTGCAGAAAGCCACGCTGGAAATGATGGCAAGCGACCAATACTCGCACCCGTTTTATTGGGCGCCCTTCTCGGTGGTCGGAGAATAGGCGCCCGCAAAAACCCCAAACTATTGCGGCGTTGCCGGGCCTGTAGGTTCGGGAGCAATTCGACTTGCGGCCATCGGTAAGGTCCAGATTTTCGGATCGTTATTTTGGGCAAATTGCATCTCGACGCTCAAGGTCTTACCGGCCGTATTCCAGACGGGTTTGTATTTCGGCATTTTCAAATCGTCCGGCTGCAATCTGCTGGCCAGTTCGACATCGGACTGTTTGCGCAACCAGATAACAGTCCGCAGGGTTTGCAACAAACCGGCAAAATCTTCGGCACGGGTTTTATATTGCATGTACGTGGATCCAGCCACCAGGTCGGTAAACCAGACGCCGCCCGGGTCGAAAAAAGTCTCCCTTCGGGTTGCCGCTGAAACTTGCTGATGCACTGGCTGACCTGCGCACAAGGAAGCCAACCACGGGGCAATGCGCGCTCTACTGGCACGTACATTGATCAAGCGTGCGCGAAGTTGGTCGTTGTCGGCACCCATGCTCGCTGATGAGAATTCGCCGTACTGTCCTTTGGCCGCTTTCAGGAAATCCGACATCACGGTCATTTCACCGCGCGCCAGGTCGCACTGATCCAGTTCATCGGAAGCCAGGGGCGCCAATGCAATGTCGCAACTCGAAGGCAATGCTGCATCGGCCGGCAACTCTGCCAGCATCTCGGCCAGCAAGACGATATCGGCTTTGGCCCAGCTAATGGACACCATGTCGATCAGTATCATGTCGGTATGCGAACGTAGCCGCCGCCAAGCCGCCAGACTGAGACAGGTCGAATCGAGCGCCTGCGTATGCTTGCCATCGATGAAGTCCACCGCGCTGGCCAGTGTCTGCAGTTGACCGATCCCGCTCATCGGCGGTAGCGGCCCGAAAAAGCCCAAGTCGCTGTCGTTTATTACGTGATCGCTGTCGCGCAACCGTTCGATTCGTTGCAAATAGCCCGAGTACAGCGCGGCCTGTGCACGTGCCTGATCCGAATTACTTCGCACAAAAGCCAAACAGGATTTGGGTGCTAACGGACATAGTTTCTTCGTGTCCAGAGTCTGTTTAGGATATTTTTTGTCAAGTTTGGATTTGAAGGAATAGGTTTCCCTTCTCTTGTCCGCTTCTTTGTAGTCGCGAATATCCGTAGCGTACTCGTCGGCAATTTTGTCGCGGGGAATGTCATATTGCAGCAACCACAATTGCGGGTAGGCATTCTGTTTCCCCTGTGCGTAGCGGTAGGGTTGCTCGAGCAGATTCAATGCCTGCAACTGTGCGTCAGTCGTGCGTGGAAAAACTCCCAGCCAGACGACCAGCAGATACAGCGTGAACAAACCCAGCAAGCCCAGCAAGCACAAAATAGTTTTCCTGATCATCGAATTGCGCTCCTGCGGTTGTTGATGCAATGACGCGGTTTTTTCTAAACGATTTACTGCCACCATCTCTCGATTGATTGTTCCCGTTTCCCAGTCTGGATCCAGCAATCTCTCCAGCCGTTCGATTGCCTGAGTGATAGCCACGAGTTGTTTATCACGTATCGTGTTGGCCAGCTCGGCAAATTCTTCCTGCAGGTCTGCGATCAAATAAACGTCTTCGACACTGGCGCGGACGATCTCGACCACCCGCCATTCCAGCGGGGAAAAATCTTTCTCCATCAAATCCTGTGACAGTAGTGCGCGAAAATTTGGTAATCGACATACCGATGACAAGCGATTGCTTTGCGGGTGCAGCAATGCAGTGCATTCGGCGAAAGTTTCCTGCAACAAGGAATGCGGCAGTGCCAGACAGTCCTGCCCTTTGCTAAACCAGGCAGAACTGGCAGGCGGCAAATCAACGCCGCTGAAATCCCGATAACGGCAATATTCCAGATGGGCAAATTCATCGATCGTCTGTTCGGTAGTTTTCCAGGAATAATGCAGAGGCTTGTCTTCTGGCAAACGGGGTTTACGCCGCAAGCCTTCGTTTTCATCCCACCAGACATCCACGCCGGCATCCGGCGACAAGTAAAAACTGAAACCGGAGCCGCTCGATACCACCGGCAGTTTTTTGTACCAACTGTGCGCGCGGGAAACGAATTCGGCAAATGCACTTGCCTGTAACAAGGTCGGCCTGCGCAGATTCGCCGTAATCTCGCGGTATTGCCGCAACGTGATTGCCTGCAATTCAAGCGGGCGCATTGTGCTCATCGTCAATCACCCACCACCGAGAATGGCGCCCAGAAAAACAGGTGCCGATAATTGGGCGATTGCATCATTGCCATCATCGCTTCCCCTCGGAACGATTGCGGGATAGTGCTGCGGCCTTCCCCGGCGCGCGAGTACTGAAGGCCCACGATAGACCCGGGACAGTGCCTCTGCAATGGAATCAGTATCAATTGGCCAGACTGGCGCGTTAAAACTTATTACGGCACAGCGGATTGAATACGAGTTGTAGTATGTTCGAACAGAGTGGAATTGCGATATCGGCCAGAATCGCGGTTTATTGCATGGCAGCAAATGTTGATTCAGCGATGATCGGGCCATCACGACGAATTGGGGATTGGCATGCTTTCGGCAAAACTTTTTATCACTTCCTTGTTTTTTGCGTGCGCCGTGTCGGCATCAAGCTCGGCAGCCGAATCGGAATCGGTCGCGATGATTACCGATTTGCAAGGCAAAGTGACATTGGCCGATGATGCCCGCAAACCCGAGCTGTCGATTCTTTCGGAAATCAAATTGAATAGCCGAGTGCAATTCAATGCCAATTCGCGAGTTGTATTGGTGTATTTGCAGTCTGGGCAGGAATTTGAGATCAAGGGTCCTGCCACCGTCGTTTTCGGCGCGCAACAACCCGAAGGCACCCAGGGCAACAAGCCGGCCAAGCGCGGGGTGGCGCTGACCAAATCGGGCAAGGATATCCGGATAAAACCGATCGTTGTCGCTCAAGCCGCCATCGTCATGCGGTCGGTGAACCCCAGCCTGAAAATCAATTTGCTAAGTCCGAACAGCAGCATGTCGCTATCACCGCATCCGCTATTCCAGTGGCAGCCATTGCAACCGGACATCACGTATCAGTTGGAATTGCTCGACGATACCGGTGCCTCCCTTTTTGCCGCCGAGACGTCGCAGCCGCAACTTCAATTGCCAGACACGGTAAAACTTAAGGAAGACATTCCCTACACCTGGATGGTGTCTGCCAAATTGGCCGACGGCAAACAATTTTCCAATGCCGGCGATTTCACCATCGCATCGGAAAATTTGCGGAACGAAGTCCAGCAATTAATGCCTGCTGATAATGCTCCCTTGTCCGAGTTGGTCGTATTTGCCACCTGGCTGGAGCAAATGCAATTGCGTGACGAGGCCCGCAAGTATTGGAAGCTTGCGGCAGCCGAACGCAAGGACGATCAGCGCTTAAAGGTGCTGGCCGGAGAATAAGTCATTACACGAATTATCTAGCTTTTACAAATCTCGGGGGAGAGTCGCATGAAGTCTTTGGCTGGCGCGTTGCTGGGTTTTGTTTTATTGACCGTTCCATTTGAAAGTAGCTGCGCCAAAGAAGACAGCGAGTGGCATAAGCTCAATGCTGAAGCCGAGAAGAATTTGATGGCAGGCAAGTTTGCCGAGTCCATCGACAAGGCGAAGCAGGCCTTTGCACTGGCCGACAAGACTTACGGTGCGCAATCACGTGAAGCTGCGACCAGTATGAGTCTGCTGGGGCATTTGATGTTAACGCTAGGCCAGCTCGACAAGGCCGAAGTGATGTACCGGCAATCGATGGATATTCGCGAGAAAGTGCTGGGCAAAAACGATAAAGACTACGGTGAAAGTTTGGGCAATTTGGCCGGGCTGTATCGCTCGCAAGGCCGCTATCTCGAGTCGGAATCGCTGAATCAACAAGCACTCGTCATCCAGGAAAAAACCATAGGCGTCGAGCACGACGATTTTCTCGCCAATACCAGCAATATGGGGCTGACATTCAGCTATCTCGGCAAATTTGACATGGCCATCCCCTATTTCGAACGCGTTATTAGCACATACGAAAAAAAGTATGGTGCCAAGGATCCCAAGCTGGCAATTCCCCTGAATAATCTGGCCGAGGTATATCGCAAGCAGGGACAATTCACGCAGGCCGAGGCACAGTATCAGCGCAGTATCCGGATTCTAGAAATTGCCTATGGTGGTGATCATCCCAATGTAGCGATGCTCAATAACAACCTTGCCCTGCTTTATTACGACAAAGGCGACTATCCACAAGCCAGAAGGCTATATCAGAAATCACTTGATCTGTTCGAAAAAACACTCGGTGACAAACATCCAGTAGTGGCCACTTCAATGGTCAATATCGCGAATGTCCATTTCAAGCTGGGGCAGTACGAGCAAGCGGAGAAGATATATTTAAAAGCAAAAGCTAACCGGGAATCGGTTTTTGGTCCGGACCATCCAGAGGTGGCGGCCAGCATGAATAATCTTGGCCTGCTGTATAGCGAGCAAAGCCGCCACACTGAAGCCGAGGCAATGTTCCTGAAGGCCTTGCCGATATTCGAAAAAACTTATGGCCAAAATCACCCCGATGTCGCGAAAAGCCTGAGTAATCTCGCACTTGTTTATTCCTATCAGGGGCGATTTGACCAGGCCTTTCCTGTTATGAAGAGATCATTGGCCATTCGAGAAAAAGCCTACGGCCCGGAACATTTCGAAGTCGCCAATAGCCTGAATAATCTGGGTGATGCCTACCTGCGAATGGATAATTTTACCCAAGCAGAACCCCTGCTGAAACGCGCATTGTCGATCTGGGAAAAAACATTGGGTGCTGACAATGTCGAAGTGGCCGCAGCTGCCGGCAATCTTGGTCTTTCCTATAGCAGTCAAGGTCGTTTGGCAGAAGCAGAAGCCATGTACATTCGCGCCATCGCCATCACCGAAAAAACTCAAGGAGCTCAGCATCCACGCGTCGCCTCACTGCTAGGCGACCTGGCGACTGTTCATCAAAAGCAAAAAAACTATGCAAAGGCAGAATCTCTCTACCTGAGAAGCATCGCGAATTGGCAGGCAGCATTGGGTGAGGAGCATTATCAGATTTCGCGCTCGCTTGATAACTTGGCGAATCTATACTTGGAGCAAGGCCGCTACAGTGAGGCGCTAGATACTTCGAGACGTTCGACGGAGATACTGCGCCGACGCTTCGTCACCGATGAAATGGGTGGTGGCAGTGGAAAATTGGCAGAACAAAAATCCAATAGCAGCACCTTTGTCCAGCAGCTTGAAATTATGGTGCCGGTCATTGCAAAGGCAAGCGATAAGCAGGCGCTGGCGTCGGAAGCCCTGGAAATCGCACAATTGGCGCGAGCTTCCAGCGTCTCTCAAAGCGTGGCCCAAATGGCCGCGCGATTTGCAAAACAGGGCGATGCATTGGCCGAACTCGTTCGTGCCCAGCAAGATACCCGCGATGCGTTGACGCGTGCGAATCGAAGCTTGTTGGAGTCGATGAGTAAATCATCCAGTCAACGTAATGTCGAGGCTGAAACCAAGTTACGTCAGCAAATCCAATCTTTGAGCACACAGTTTGAAACGCAAAATTCCAGCATCGCTACCCGCTTTCCGAAATACCAAAATCTGATCAGTCAGGCGCCGGTGTCAGCTGCGGAAATACAGAAACAATTGAGTGCCGATGAAGCTATGCTGGTTTATACAGTCGCCAACATCCGTGCGTATGCTTGGGTAGTGACACGCAACAAAGTCAGCTTTCACGCGTTGCCAACCGCGCGCGATGAAATCGACAAGCAAGTACAGTTCCTTCGCGGAAAGCTAGTGCCAAATGCTTCGGGCCAACTGGTTGCGATGACGCCGGCAACATCAAGCCGATTGAGCGAGAGCGTTTTTGCGCCAGTAGAAGCATCGCTGGCCGGTATCAAACATATCCTTCTCGTGCCAGACGGCGCACTGCAAAGTTTGCCATTCGGCGTGCTGAGCAGCAGTCAGGGCGGAGCACCGGAATGGCTGGCGAAGCGTTATGCCTTCTCAGTGTTGCCTTCGGTCAGTGCGTTACGTGCATTGCGGACATTCAGTCAAAGCGAAACCGGTAAATTGCCATTCGCCGGTTTTGGCGATCCGATGTTGACCGGGGATGCAGGTGGTACGCGGAATCTAAATATGGCGACTGTTTTCAAAACACGCAGCCTCGATGCTGGTGGCACTGCTACATCGTCGAACGGGCTGGCCGATGTCGAGGTACTTCGCAAGGCTCCACCCTTGCCGGAAACCGGCGACGAGTTGCGAGCCCTTTCCAATGTGCTGAATGGTTCGGCCGATGCCTTGTTTCTCAGACAGAAAGCGACCGAAACACTGGTCAAGCAAAGCAATTTATCCGATTACCGGTTTCTGGCATTCGCCACTCATGGCGTGATGGCCGGAGAGTTGTCCGGAGTGATGGAACCGGGTTTAGTACTGACGCCACCAGCATCGGGATCAGCGCAGGACGACGGTTATTTATCGGCCAGCGAAGTGGCGCAACTAAAACTCAATGCCGACTGGGTGTTGTTGTCTGCCTGCAATACGGCCGCACCCGATGGCACGCCAGGGGCGGAAGGTTTGTCGGGTTTGGCAAAAGCATTCTTCTACGCTGGCACCCGTTCGCTGTTGGTATCCAACTGGCCGGTAGCTTCCGAAGCCACGCAACTACTGGTCACCGACACCGTATCCACCTACGCCAAAACCCCTTCGATGGGCAAAGCCGAAGCTATCAAACAGGCAATGGGCCGCATGATGGAAGACCCAAAGTACGCACATCCGTTCTACTGGGGAGCGTTTGTGGTGGTAGGCGAATAATTGACGAGTTTTCACTTGCCGATTTGGCGGTTTGCACTATTATGGTGCAATGTCTGATCCTGCTGCTATCAGTGTAGAAAGCCTCGCAACGCCTGTTGCCTGGCTTTCGTTGTCTGGCGCAGTACAGAACTGCAATCAGGCTTTCGCCAGCTGGTTAGGTGTCAGCGTACGCCGTTTGCAGGGCATGCCCCTAAGCGAACTGGATGTCGAAATCGGGCGTCTGTCGGAAGTGTTCAAGCGCTTACCCGAGACCGGTCATACATTACGAGTGCATCGTGCACGTCTCGCCTTTCCCGGCTCGAGTGAACATTTTTCCGAACTCTGGCTGACACGTCTGGAATCCGGCGAAGTCCGGATGGAAGCGCATCCCAGCGAAGAATTTCTCGGCGACGATCCGGCCAAAGTTTTGCCCGCTGCTTTATCGGCGGCATTGAAAGGATTAGCGCACGAAATCCGAAATCCGCTTGCCGGCATGAAAGGTGCTGCACAATTATTGGCGCGTCGCGTTGACGATAAAGACTCGAAAGAACTGATTGATCTGATCAGTGTTGAAGTTGAAAGACTGGCGGCGCTTGTCGAACGCTTGTTGAATCCTGCGCCACCACGCGAATTCGGCGATACCAATATTCATGCTGTGCTCGAACGCGTGCTGCAACTGGCCGATACCGATGCTGGCTGGGCCGTAAAACTGGTTCGCGATTACGATCCAAGCTTGCCAGAGTTATACGGCGATGCCGATCGTCTGACCCAAGCCATCTGGAATCTCGTTCGCAATGCCCTGCAATCGGGTGCCTCGCAAGTGGGCTTGCGCACGCGCGCCGAACATCATGTCTTGATTGGCGACACCGCACATCGATTAAGTTTGCGCGTCGAAATTTCTGATAATGGTCGCGGTGTGCCGGAAGATCTTGCCGAACAAATTTTTCTTCCGCTGGTCAGTGGCCGTGCCGAAGGTACCGGCCTTGGATTGGCGATGGCACAACAAGTCGCACGCGAACACGGCGGCTCGCTGGGTTACCGCTCGCGACCGGGCCACACTGTTTTCACTTTATTGCTGCCGGTCAACGATACCGATCTAGAAAGCGACGATGAATAATTCGCGTCTCTGGGTAGTTGACGATGATCGTAGCGTTCGCATAGTGCTGAGCCAAGCGTTGCGTGATGCCGGCTATCAGGTGCACAGTTTTGATTCCGCCGACACGGCATTGTTGGCGCTGGAAACCGAAGCACTTCCCGAATTGGTCATCACCGATGTGCGCATGCCGGGCACCGATGGTTTCAGTTTTCTGGAGGCCCTGAAAAAACGTCATGAGACGGTGCCGGTTATCGTGATGTCGGCCTATACCGATATCAGGTCGACCGCGAGCGCATTTCGCGGAGGCGCGCACGAGTTTTTGTCGAAGCCATTTGACATCGATGAAGCAGTCAATCTGGTGGCGAGGGCTTTGCCGGAAAAAATAGCGAAAAAAGAGATCAGACAAAACGAAGACGGCCATGAATTACTCGGCAGCACGCCGGCGATGCGTGAATTGTTTCGCGCGATCGGCCGGCTCGCACAGGCGCCGCTTTCGGTTTTAATCACCGGCGAAACCGGCACCGGCAAGGAGTTGGTAGCACGTGCCTTGCATCGCGAATCTCCGCGCGCTAATCGGCCATTTATTGCCCTGAATACCGCAGCGATTCCCGCCGAACTTCTAGAGTCGGAATTATTCGGCCATGAGGCCGGCGCATTCACCGGCGCACAAAAAAAACAGATTGGTCGATTTGAACAAGCCGACGGGGGCACCCTTTTTCTCGATGAAATTGGCGATATGCCAGCCGGATTGCAAACACGCTTGTTGCGCGTACTCGCAGAAGGGGAATTTTTCCGCGTCGGTGGTCGTGAACTGATGAAAGTGGATGTACGCGTAGTGGCAGCTACCCACCAACATCTTGAAGCTCTTGTGAAAGCAGGAAAGTTCCGTGCCGATTTATTGCATCGTCTCGATGTCGTGCGTTTGCAACTGCCGCCACTACGTGAACGCAAATCCGACGTGCCGGCCTTGGCGCAACGCTTTCTCGAACAGGCAGCGAAACAATTGCATGCCAGTGCGAAACGTTTCAAACCAGAAGCCCTTGTGCGCATGGAACAACACGATTGGCCGGGAAATGTTCGCGAACTGGAAAACCTTTGCTGGCGTCTTGCCGCACTCGCGCCGGGTGAAATTATCGGCCTGAAAGATCTGAAATCTTGCCTGCGCAGCAACGAGCTTGTAGTCGAATCACAAGATGTCTGGCAACAGGCGCTCGCTCGCAGTGCGCAGCAATTGCTCAGTCGCAACGAACACAATATCCATGCGCAACTGCGCGAGCAATTCGACAAAACTCTGCTGCAAACCGCGCTTGATTTTACTGATGGCCATCGTCAGCAAGCGGCTGAAAAACTGGGGCTCGGTAGAAATACGTTGACACGAAAATTAGGCACTTCACGTACAGGTAAAAATAATGAATCAACTTGAATTCAATATTCGAATGGCAGTTGCCGATGATGCGCAGCTACTCGCTTCCTGGGCGCAGGCCATGGCGATGGAAACCGAGCACAAACATCTAGATGGCGATACCGTTTTGAAGGGCGTACAAGCAGGTATCGCTGATCCGAAACGTGCCCGTTATTTCATCGCGATGGCGGGAGAATCACCAGCGGGCACCTTGATGCTGACCACCGAATGGAGTGATTGGCGCAATGCCGATTGGTGGTGGATTCAAAGCGTTTACGTGCATCCGGATTTCCGGCGCCAGGGAGTATTTCAGGCGATGTATCGCCACGTGGAAAAAATGGCCACGGAAAACCCCAGCGTTTGCGGTTTGCGTCTATATGTCGAGCATGAAAACAAAAACGCCCAGCTCACCTACGAAAGACTGGGTATGGAAGATGCCGGTTACCGGATGATGGAGGCGCCGTTGTAGTTCCGCATCTTATTCAATGTGTTTCGAGTAGTTCCAGAATGTGTGGTCCCAATGAAGCGGCGACTTCGCGGGCACTCTTTCGGTAAATGTTTTTATGATCCGGGTCGGCGCCAGTAGCGGCGAGCAGGCGGATAATCTCGTGCTTGTTATCCTTGGGCGACACCAACATTGCCGTCCAGAGCGGATTATTTCCATGCTTGTCGACGATGTTGACGTCTGCAGAAACCGCTATCAACTGTTTGATGATTTCGATATGCCCGTTATGCACGGCAGCATGCAGCGGCGTGTAGCCGGCATCGTCGGCTAAATTGACTTTTGCTCCGGCAGCGATTGCCGTCAGCACACCGGCAATATCGCCGTGGGCAGCAAGATGCCAAAGTGGTGTGCGGCCATGTTCATCCATGCCGACACGGCTATTTTTTCTCGACCAGAAGAGCATGCTTCATTCTCCCGTACTTGAAATTGCATGGCCGGCGTTTTATTCCGGTTCTATCGGGTTGCCACGCTACTGTACAAGCAAAGCGTAAGCCCAATATACGGCGATGCCCATTTGAACTGCAAAAGCGGTAAATCTCAGCGTGACGGCAGCCGCAGAGACCGAAGCAAGATGCACCAGCGACTGCGCCATTCGTGCTAACAGAAAGACTGTGGCGAGAGGGTCGGTGATGGCAGTTTTGCCGGCCACTTCTGCCACCAGCATTAATCCGCCAAACAAGGGCAAACCTTCGAGGCAATTCGCGTGAGCGCGTGCGAGCCTCTGCATGAAGGGTGAAAGATTGCCATTGTCGGGTTGAAATCCGTTGGCAGGCACCGCTTTCGTCAACACCAGTTTGCTCCGGATGATTTCCATCCACACCAACAGTAACAAGGTCCAGGCAATAAACAGGGTAAGTGAGAACAAGGTGGTACTCATCGCCGCTACTCCGTGTGAAAGTTCAAATGCAGAGACATGCGAGAAAAGCCAGATGCAATATTTCGATGGACATCTAGTCTGGTCTTTAGCTATGCCACTTCGAAAAACAATAACTTACACTGCCCACTACCAGGCTTCCGAGTGCAACGAGATCGGCAAAGACAATGCGATCAATGTGAATATTGTAGTTTCCAGTCGACCAGGCAAGCCACAAGAAAGACAGTACGCTGACGAAGCCAAACACGAATGCCAAGGGTTGAAATGCGGGCTTGAAAGCGGCAACGACAAAAAGCGTACCAAGCAATCCAAACAATACGGCGCGATGGCGCATGAGGATGGCAAGATTGGGGTCGTCGAATGCAGTGCCGTAAAGCATTGCCAATTGTTCGGCACCGAGGACACCGGAAATCGGGAGTAGATGAATGATGCCGGTGATAATCAGGGATACAGAAATGAGATAGCGCATTCGATCGTTCCATAAGGCGAACCATCTGTCATCCCAATCGGGCGCAGAGAGGGTAAAGATCTAATGTGCTTCCTGATGGCACTCATCATAAGCACGTAATTTATTGAGAGACATTTTTCTGTCGGTGCAAGCGGGATCCCGCCTGAATTCCTAACCACGCCATCGGCAGGTACGCGAGCAGTAGATCAATAGCGATAAACCAGAAGGGTGCGGGAATCATGAAACTTGCTGCCACACCACCGCACAGAAAGACAACGCCAATCACGTAGGCAAGTTGCACTTTGTAACTGGCAGCAATTAGATAGGCCGCTAGCGCACCCGTCAGAGTGCCTGCCGCGTGCGCCAAAAACGGCATGATGAAATGCCGTGGCTCGAAAAGGTGTATGGCCTTGCCCAGGCTTTCGGCATTGGTGACATCGACACCCTCGGGCGGAGGAATGAGCGACGGCCCCAGAGTAACGAGGGCCATGTTAACGAACCCGCCGACGGCGATGCCCACAAGAATGGCGAGTATATTTCGCAGTACCTTGATCATGATCGATTCTCCGGGAGGCTTGAGAAATACATGGGTAATTGGCGGTCCATGATAACGTGCTTGAAGGCGGTGTTCCCATTGAGATACTTGGACCGGCCGCGGACCCTCCACAAGGCGAGCCCCCGAACATAACAGGCGCCGACAAATCGATTTTTTTTGCAATCGGCAGCTCTTGCCAGGCTCGGAAATTGAGTTCAGCCCGATTGCACAGTCACTGCAAGTTAAATTTGCGACTATATTTAAGTGGCCAGACTACCGTGAAGCGGACTCCACCTTCCAAGCGATAAGCGGCGGTAACTTTGTCCAGAAGGGACAGTCGCTGTAAAACAGGTTTTGACCGGCGAAATGTTGATGCTGGCTCAGCAGTCATGATGAAGAGATTGATCTCGCGAGCGCCTGTGTCATATCCATCTAGCTGCGCACTGTCACCAAGTAATTCGGTCAACGCCTGCTCAAGAGATTTAATTTCATCAGGGTATTCAATAGACGTTTTGCGAAATCTAAGTATGAGTTGATATTGCATTATGCGATTTTAGGCCTGACAACAAAAATAAGGGACCAACCCGTCGAATGATAAATCACTTGGTGGCTGATTTCACCTTCCGGCACCTGATGTGCCTGTAAAAAATAATACGGAAACACCAAGACTAAAAAATTCTGCACGGTGCCTGCGAATTCGCAAATAATATAGTACCAAGTATCAATTATGATCCTAAAACCGGCGTCGCTTGCACATCATGGCACCAAAGGTAGCGTCAATGCCAAAGGTCCTGCCCCGTTTCCGCGGACAATGATTTAAATGCAATGTACGTGCGTGGGAGCAACTTGATTGAGTTACGCGTCACTCGGTGAGTAACTTTTTGTACGCGAAGCTTGTTTCGACAGGAGGTGGAAACTTAAGTGTTTGTTGGACTACGCAACACCGTTCAGCTGCAACCTGAAGTTTTTGTAGTAGGGCGGGTGACGTTCCATCCTTTACACTTATCCGCACATCACATGTCATCGATTGAAAGCCTACAGGCACGGACGCACTCATACCCATCGTTCCGCGTACATCTACAGCAGCGGTAACGCGCACCTCAAGCTCAAGCAGTTCGATACCAAGCAAGTTTGCAACCATCCTTATAGCCGAGTCTTGGCAAGCGGCGAGTGCAGCACACAAAAGGTCCCCTGGGGTCGGAGCGTCATGCGGCCCACCAACTGCGGCATGCACCCCAACGGAAATTGATACCCCGCAGCCATCCATCGGTTCCACTACCGAATGAAACGGATCCGAGGCGACTTTGCCCGATGTCTTGGCATGGTCAACTACCATTGCCGATTCTGGCGAATCCTTGTACTTCAGCTTCAAGGCATGCTGTGTGCTATGAACAATCATTTGCATAACGGGAGCTCCTGCTTTTTGACGCCTAACAACCAAGATAAGGGACCGACGCGCCGGATGATGATTCATATAAATGCAATGTTTCCACACAGCTACCGCTTGATTGCGTAGTTAGTTTACTCATCGCCGGACGCTGAACAAATATACCCGCCGCCACGTTGCCGCTTACGAAACTCCTCTTTATATTCACTGCGTGTGCCGGCCTTTAACAAGTCGCATGGATTGAACCAATGGCTTGTGCGAGCCACACCGCGTATGTCTGGAGCCGGCCCCTCGAACTCTGGGTTGTCGGGGCAGCGATGGTGCCACAAGCCCCAACGGTCTGGAACGTCTGACAAGCAAAGTACTTCTTTGACGCCACCATTGCAGTTAGTGCTAACAACTAGTACGGGACCAGGAAGCTCTTGAGGAGGTGATTTGACGCGGACAATGACATCGTGGTGAAACTCGCCTTGAGCCCAATGATCAACGTGCTCCCAGCCATAGGGCTTAATACCGTCTAAGACGCCTTTGAGGGTAAGAGTATTTGCGAGATCTTGAATCATACGATATTAGCTCTTTGAGTAAACTAACAACTATTAAAGCCATTGGTGGGATGTAACAAGGGTATCCTGAGGTTCTGAGCACGATCAAGCTTTTCCTACAAAGGGTGGAGCGCTTTCCTCACAGACAATTTCTGCTTGAAACCGAATGCTACTTGTTACACACCAAGTAGACCCTATGCATGAAATATTCAACCAGTTCTACCCCGTTGAACAGCCCCGTAGAGATCGTTGCAGAGAAATCATTTTCTACAAGTCGGACTCCTGCAAAATCTGCGCTGTTGGAGGCAGTGCGTGATCGTTGCCGGGTGAAGCATTACAGCTTGCGAACGGAGGATGCTTATCTTGGCTGGATTAAACGGTTCATCTTTTTCCACAAGATGCGGCATCCTTCCAAGATGGGTGGGTTGGAGGTCGAGCAGTTTTTGACGCATTTGGCGGTCAGTGGGAAAGTGGCGGCGAGCACTCAAAATCAGGCGTTGTCGGCATTGCTGTTTTTATATCGTGAAGTGATCAACGTGAAGTTGCCCTGGATGGAGAATGTTGTTCGGGCGAAGCAATCGATTCGCTTGCCGGTGGTGCTGACGGTGGAGCAAATTCAACGTGTGCTGGCCAGACTGGATGGGCGAGAATGGTTGATGGCCAGTTTGTTGTATGGCACTGGCATGCGACTGATGGAATGTATCCGGCTGCGCGTGAAGGATGTTTCGTTCGAGAAGAACGAGATTCTGGTTCGCGATGGGAAGGGTGGCAAGGACCGGCGAACGATGTTGCCGGCCAAGCTATGCGACCCGTTGAGAACACAGTTGGAAAGAGTGAAGGAATTTCATCGCAATGATACGGAAGAGAATTGGGAAGGAGTCTTTCTACCCGATGCTTTGCTGAGAAAATATCCTAACGCGAGTAAATTGCTGGCGTGGCAATACGTCTTTCCTGCATCTCGGTGTGCGCGTGATCCGCGGGACGGTAAAATACGACGGCATCATATTGACGAGAAGGTGTTGCAGAGGTCCGTGACCAAGGCGGCGCAGTCTGCAGGCATCGACAAGCCGGTGAGTTGCCATACCTTGCGACATTGTTTTGCGACCCATTTGATCGAGGCTGGCTACGATATTCGGACAGTGCAGGAATTATTGGGTCACAAGGATGTGGCGACGACACAAATCTACACGCATGTGTTGAACAGGGGCGGGCGCGGCGTGACGAGTCCGCTGGATAAACATGGCTAATCCTTCAAGTAATCCGAATCAAGTCATGGATTCATGGGGTGAATTGGCAACATTCGAACATCGTCTTCCCCCGCGCAGGCGGGGCCCAACGCAGTTGCTCTGATACCGTAGTGGCGATTCATGAATCGCCCCTATGGAATTTCTATAGCATTCGGGGATGACGATTATATTGATTTTTTGATCCAGAACTTGTTTGCCGATTACGAGCTTATTTGGAAGAGTGGCTAAAATTTTGAATTTACGAAATGCGCTTTCGATGCAGCGTCGTCGCTGATGAAACGGATTTCACGATACGGGAATTCCGGGCCACTAGACGATAGCGTTATTGCCATATACATGACGCTCGCACACGTCGTTCAAGTTCGCAGGCTTGGCAAACAGGTAGCCTTGTCCGAGCGTCAGACCAAGCAGGCGCAGTTGCTGGCGTTGGTCTTCGGTTTCAATACCCTCGGCAATGACGTCGAGCCCGAGTGAATCGGCCATCAGGCGGATGGCGCGAACAATGGCGGTGCTGCCGCCGGCTTCGCCTTCGCGCAATGCACTGACAAAGGAACGATCAATTTTCAGTCCCGTCAAGGGGAATCGGTGCAGGTATGAAAGTGAAGAGTAACCGGTGCCGAAATCGTCAAGCACGGTATTCACGCCCAGCTTTTTGAGAATAAGCAGACAGCTGGACACTTGCTCGGGATCTTCGAGCAAGGCACCTTCAGTGACTTCCAGGCGAATGTTTTGCGGTTTGACATGATGGCGATCCATCAGGGCGAGAAAACGTTCGGCAAAGGTTTTATCGCGAAGATGCACGGGCGATACATTCAAAGTGACATAAGCGCCACCGACAACGAGCGCGCCGAGATCGATGCAGACCTGTTCGTAAATTTGCCAATCCATCGCTTCGAGATTGCCGGTTTCTTCGGCAACGCCGAGGAATTCGCCAGGTGCCAGCAAGCCGCGTTCGGGATGATTCCAGCGCATCAGGGCTTCGAAGCCGATCACTTTTCCGTCGATCAATTGTGCGATGGGTTGATAGAAGGGCTGGAATTCGTGGCGATGCAAGGCGCGGCGCAGATCGTTTTCCAGGTCCAGGGTTTTCAGTGCAATTTCATGCAGGCCTTCATCGAACAAGGCATGGCGTTTGCGGCCACTGGCCTTGGCGCGATACATGGCAACGTCGGCATCGCGCAATAATTCCTCCGGGTTGCGATAGCGTGCATCGACAATGGCGATACCAATGCTGGCGGTGGTAAATAATTCCTTGCCGGCGATACGCATCGGCATACCCAGTGTGCGGATGATGCGGTCTGCGACCATGATGACATCGTCCTGACCCAGGATGTTCTCCAATACGACGGCGAATTCATCGCCACCCAGGCGTGCAACCAGATCGGGTTCGCGAACACAGGTGCCGATACGTTTTGCGGCTTCTTTCAGCAATTCGTCGCCAACCAGATGGCCAACGGAATCGTTGACGATTTTGAAGCGGTCCAGGTCGAGGAACAAGACGGCAAACAAGCGACTGGCATCATTGTGGTAGTGCGAGAGCGCGCGGCCGAGGCGACTGAGGAGATGGCTGCGATTGGGTAAACCCGTCAGCGCATCGTGCAGGGTCTCGTGCTTGAGTTTGAGTTCGATGCGTTCACGTACCAGAATTTGATCCCGAAGTTCGGTGTTGGCATTGGCCAGTTCGTAAGTACGTTCGGAAACGCGATGCTCGAGCTCCGCATAGGCGATGCGCAAATTTTCGTTGGTCAATCGGCGCTCAAGCGAGTTGGCGATATGCACGCCGACGAAGCTGACCAGCTCCTTGTCCAGTTCCCGATAATGGTAATCTTCAGAATAGCTTTGCAGGGCGATCACGCCCTTGACCTTGCCATTCAGAAACATGGGCACGCCCATCCAACTGACCGATTTGGTTCCTATGACGTCGATTTCACCCTGGCGCTCGAGTGTGTCGATATCGTTGCGATTCAGCAAGGCTGGTTTGCCGGTGCGCATGACGTATTCTGTCAGGCCCTTGCCCAGTGGTCGTGCATCACGTGTCACATCACGCTCATCAGCGGTGTACGGAAATTCAAGATTCTTCCCGTCTTCGGAAATAAACGCGATATAGAAATTCTTTGCATGCAAAAGTTCGCGGACAATCCTGTGTACCGAAGCATAGAACGAATCCATGCTGGCACTGCTTTGGCTGACTTCGGCGATGCGGAAAAGCGCCTGCTGTAAACGCTCGCCGCGTTGGCGTACTTCTACTTCCTTCTGCAGTTCGGAAGTGCGTTCATTGACGCGCTTTTCCAGTTCCTCCTGGGCTTCACGCTTTTGCAGAACGGTGAGGATATGTTGTGCTACATAGGCCAGCAATGCTTGGTCTTCGTTCGTGTAACTGTGCTCGGCATCATAACTTTGCACGACAACGCCGCCAACAACTTTGCCATGATCCAGCATCGGAACGCCGAGCCAATCGAGGCTTTCCGGACCCTGCTGCTCGTCGCGAACAATGTCGAGTGAATTTATGATTTCACTTGATGGCCCGTGAATCGGTTTGCCGTAACGGAGCATCGCCATGGTGACACTATTTTGTGCGTCGCTGGCATGAATTTTTTCATCCGGATTCGGAATGTTGAGGTCTTGGCTATCGACGAAATAAATGAAACGCATCGTTTCTTCGTGTTGGTCGTAGCGGACGATGAAAAAATTTTCCGCATACATCAAGCGACCGACAATTTGATGCAGGTCGTGCAGCACTTCCTGGGTTTCCTTGTCGGA
>JAYUWO010000074.1:0-18105 GCA_043753545.1 Arenimonas sp. | reverse complement strand
TCAACGAAGGTACTGACGAAGTTTGATGTTTCGCGTGTGCATTTCGATTGAATGCCAAGTTTCCACAGGACCGCCTTGATTCGTGGTCAAGTAGCAGTTTCGCCGGATTTTGCAGTTATCAGAAAAACCTCAGTGCCTGTGAGCACCTGGTCTTTAGAAATTGATGAGGGCAAGGAAATGGGGGTGCAGATTTTGTCAGGTGGCGGTCTGCGTCCATAACTAATCTTTTCAAATCCTGCTATCTGCGTTTCAAAAGATGAACCGTCGGGCGCAACAAGGCGTATTTGAGCGCCTACACGCATTGTAGGCAGGTTAGCGCTTTGAGGAATACCCGGAACGAGCACAGGCCCTGATCGTCCCGACAACGCAAAGGCATCAACCACTGTAAATAGCAAAATTTCTGACATGGCTCCTGCCTTTAAGTTTGTCGGACTCATTCTTTATTTTTTTGTCTTCTGCGAATCACGAAGACTATCCCGGCAATGCTCACGATTGCCCAAGCTGCCTCCATCACGATGGCAGGCATATTCGGTTTATAGAATAGAGATATCAAAATAAGAATCGCGCCAATCAAATTGACTAGCGGATACAACACGCCATTGCCATCCATGCGTCGCGCTTGTAGCAAGGTATAGGCGACCAACACCATAAAAACACCGGCATAACCTATCAAGTCAGGACCGGAACTCATGCCGGCTCTGCTTTTTTCTTTGCGAGATAGCTACGCACCAATCCGAATACACTAATCAAAATCCAGACGATCTGGATCGTGATCGAGGATTTATTCGGTTCGTAATACAGCGATACCAGAATGAATATCGAACCAATAATATTGGCCCATTGATACAGCGCACTATCTGCAGCCAGCTTCCCGGCCTGCAAGGCAAAATAGGAGCTCAACACGCAACCGACGCCGAGAAACCCAACGTAGTCATACCAATTCAAATCCATCATGCCGCTCCGACGCGTTGACGCACTACTTCAAACAATGCGACACCTGTGGCCACGGAAACATTCAGGCTTTCCATTTCGCCGGGCATCGGAATTTTCACCAGACCATCGCAATGCTCGCGCGTCAGTCTACGCATGCCGTCGGCTTCACCACCCATGACCAGTGCAACGTTACCCTTGAAATCGATTTGATGGATGCTGGCGGTTGCCGCACCATCGAGCCCATAGACCCAGACACCGGCATCCTTGATGGCTCGCAGCGTGCGCGCAAGATTGGTAACCGAAAAAATGGCGATGCGATCTGCCGCACCCGCAGAAGTTTTTCTGACGGTTGCATTGATCGGTGCAGCTTTATCTTTTGGAATGACGACAGCAGTAACACCCGCAGCTGCTGCACTTCGTAGACATGCGCCAAGATTGTGCGGGTCTTGCACGCCATCCAGCACCAGAACCAATGCCTTGCCGTCTGCGGCTTCAATCAGGGGAACCAGCTCGCTTTCATCCAGTGACTTCGCTGCTTCGTAGCGTGCCACCACGCCTTGATGGCGTAAATCACCGGCGACTCCACCGATGGCCTGCGAATTGACCTTGCGAACGGAAATATCGAGTTGGCGTGCACGCTCTTCAATTTCGACCAGACGCGGATTTTTTGCACCGGCCTCGATAAGTACTTCACGTACGTGTTCTGCATCGTGCTCCAATGAAGAAGCGACCGCGTTGATACCCGCGATCCAGGATGAAGTCTTGCTCATTTCTCTGCCCAGGCCTTTTTCTTTTTCGGTTCTTCCGCTAATTTAAAATCGATTCGGCGATCTTCCACACTTGCACGCAATACCAGCACGCGTACCGGATCGCCAAGACGGAAACTCAAGCCCTTGCGTTCGCCCTTGATCGATTTGCGCAGCGGGTCGAAGTGGTAATAGTCATGCGGCAATTGCGTGATATGCACCAAGCCATTGACCTTGGATTCCACCAACTCGATAAACAGGCCAAACGAAGTGACACCGCTGATCACACCATCGAATTCGCTGCCGACATGTTGTTCCATCCAGGCCGCACGGAAGCGCTCGTCCACTTCGCGCTCGGCTTCATCGGCACGACGCGCTTTTTCGGAACAGGCCAGGCATAGCGCATCCATTTCCTTATCGGAATAGGAAAAGCCGTCTTCATTGCCTTTCAGCAATGCGTGCTTGATCGAACGATGCAACAGTAAATCCGGATAACGACGAATCGGTGATGTGAAATGGGCATACGCTTCAAGCGCAAGGCCAAAGTGGCCTTTGTTTTCGGTCGCATAAACTGCCAGGCTTTGCGAACGTAGTAATACCGTTTCCAGCAATGCCGCATCCGGGCGTTCGCGAATTTTTTTCAGCAGATTGGTGAAATCTTTCGGTTGCACGGCACTGTAAGCCGGAAGTCGTAAACCGAATTCGGCGAGATATTCCAGCAGGTCGGCATATTTGGATTCCGGTGGACGATCATGTACGCGGAACGGCGCCGGAATATTTTTCTGCAGAATGAATTTCGCGGCTTCGACATTGGCCGCAATCATGCATTCTTCAATCAGCTTGTGGGCGTCGTTGCGTTCCAGCATGCCGCCCTGGGTCACTTCGCCCTTATTGTCGAGAATGAAACGTACTTCACTCGACGAAAATTCAATCGCACCACGTTTCGTACGCGCCTTGGCAAGAATGTCGTACAACTGATGCAGGCGTTTTATATCCGGCAATAAAGCGCCAATCTGGGTTTGTGCTTCTTCGTCATTTTCACCAATCGCTTTCCATACCTGCGTATAGGTCAGACGTGCGTGCGAATTCATCACCGCTTCATAGAATTTCGAATGTTGGACATTGCCTTCAAAATCCATCTGCATATCGCAAACGAAACACAGGCGTTCCACTTTCGGTTTCAACGAACAAATACCGTTCGACAGGGTTTCCGGCAACATCGGCACCACGAAGCCAGGGAAGTAAACCGAGGTCGCGCGATTGGTGGCTTCATCATCCAGTGCCGTGCCGGGGCGCACATAATGTGATACATCGGCAATGGCGACGACCAGCCGGAAACCTTCGCTATTGCTCTCGCAATACACCGCATCGTCGAAATCCTTGGCGTCTTCACCATCAATGGTGACCAGTGCCATTTTGCGTAAATCGACACGGCGTTGAATTTCTTCCGCCTGCACATCGACAGGAACTGCTGCGGCTTCATTCAGGGCTTCAATGGGAAACTCGTTGGGCAAGTTATGGGAATGGATGGCCATCTCAACAAAATGCGATGGCGTCAATTTATCGCCCAACACGGTCAGTATCTTGCCAACTGGCGAGCGGCCTTTGCTTGGCGCTTCAATAATTTCGCAAACCACAATCTGGCCATCTTTAGCGCCGTTTTTATCCAGCGTAGGAATCATCAACTCAGCGAGAATGCGCTTGTCGTCGGGAATTACCGAACCGATGCCGGCACGTTCGCTGTAACGACCGACAATTCGCGTTAAACGTTGCTCCAGCACTTCGACGATGGCGGCTTCGCGACGGCCGCGGTAGTCGACACCCGCAACGCTCACTAATACGCGATCACCATGCAGGCATTTGCGCATTTCTGCCGGTGGCAGGAATAGATCATCACCGCCTTTTTCAGGCTTCAGGAACCCGAATCCATCCGGGTGGGCAATGACCGATCCGGCAATCAGGTCGAGCAGCTCGGCCACGGCGTATCCGCCACGACGATTTACCAATAGCTGGCCGTCGCGTTGCATCGCACCCAAACGGCGACTCAATGCCTCGAAACGGTCTGGCGCAGTCAATTTGAGCTTGTGTGCTATTTCATCGGCCGTCATCGGCCCTGGGGCATCCGCGAGAAATTCTGTCAGCGCTTCGCGGCTGATGATGGGCTGGCTGTATTTGGCGGCTTCGCGATCAGCATGCGGATCCAGTCTAGGGCCGCGTCGACTCTTTGGAGCGCTACCCGCCGGACCATGGCCAGGTTTTGCACCTGGTTTTCCGGCAAATTTACCGGGTTTGGCAAATCCAGGTTTTGCCGGCGAACCTGCCGTGATCTTGGTTTTTGATTTTCCGCCGGCTTTTTCGGAATTCGCCGGACCGGAATTGCTTAATTGCATGGAATCGGGCATCCACGGTGGACGCTTAGTGCCGCCTGACGGCTTTTTTGTGGTTTTTTTCATAGCGCGATGGTAACACCGTCATCTGAAATGCTTAATGAAAAGACAGGCAATTAACGCTTTTCGTTGACATTTGCCCGATAAATGCCTAGATTACGCGCCTCTTTGGCGTTCGCTGAAGCAGGCCCAGATGGCGGAATTGGTAGACGCACTAGTTTCAGGTACTAGCGGGTAAAACCGTGGAGGTTCGAGTCCTCTTTTGGGCACCAAACATGAAAACCGTCGCAAGACGGTTTTTTTTCGCCTGCAAGAAGTCGGTGCGCTTCTCCATAGCCTACAATCCCTGTTCAACTTTTATCACTACGCGGCGAGCCAATGTCGGAATCGAATATTCTCGAATTCACCCAGTCTCTGATGGCAAAAGGGGATTTCAAGGCGGCAGAAGATGCACTGAGAATGCGCTTGCGAATGCCGCCAGCTCCCGATGGCGCACTACTACTTCTGACCGAAATCCTGATTCACGAATCGAAATATTCCGACGCCGTCCAATTGGTCAACGAGCATCCGGATAACGCCGAAATTTTCGTTCGCCTTCGCGATTATTTTGTCGGCGAACGCATGAACGATGCTGCCATGGGTTTGATTTCAAAATCGCGATTCAGCGACCCTGGCATTGCTCACATCAATGATTCCATCCGCAAACAACTGGCCAGAGATTTACCAGGCGCCATTGCCGCCTGCAATAACGCACTACGTTTCAATACCGACGATGCCAGCGCCTATAACCAGCTTGGCCGCGTGCTATTCAACTCCGGCCACCCGCCGCAATCACAATCGGCATTTGAAAAGGCCCTCGCGTTGAAACCCGGTTTTTCGGAAGCCTGGCACAATTTGGGGCATGTGCTTCGTGCGCAAAACAAACTCGATGAAGCGGAAAAAGCCTATGCCCGTTCTGTGGAATTGGCACCCTATTATCGTTCGGGCCTGCTGAATCTCGGTGTCGTCAAATTTGCCCGCGGGAAAAATGGCGAGGCTCTGGATAGTTTTCGTAAGCTGCTTGCAATAGACCCCAAACACGTCGAGGCGCATGTTAATGCCGGCGTAGGCGAACACATCCAGCGCAATATCGAACAAGCCAAATATCATTATCAGCAGGCGATTGAGCTTGATCCGAAAAGCGACACTGCCCTGCGCCATCTGGCCACGCTGTTTTCCGAAGAACTCGACACTGATTCGGCCATCACCTATTTCCGGAAATCCCTTGTCATCAATCCAAGGCTTGGCGATGTCTGGGCCGAACTGATCGAGCTTTACGAACGTGCCAATAAATTGGATGAAGCAGAAAAAGCGTTGACTGAAGCTACCCGCATTCTGCCCAACGATGCCAATGTGCAGTACGTGTCCGCAAAACTGGCGCGCCGACATAACCGCATCGATGAAAGTGTTGCCACGTTCAAGAAAATCGATGCACGACAATTGCATCCCAGATTTTTTCAGCCCTACCATTTCGAGTTCGCCAGCACGCTGGATCGCGCCGGTGAATATGCGCTGGCATTCCAGACCTTTGAAAAGGCCAACGATCTCGCCACCCGCAGCATTCGCGCCAAACAAACCGATTTCGCGGCCTTTGATCGCCATATGGACGCGATTGAAGAATGGCTGGCCAGTGGCGCAAAGGCTGAACCTTACGAAAAACACGAAGATCTGGGCGAAGACCTTTGCTTTTTGCTCGGCTTCCCGCGTTCTGGTACGACGCTGCTTGATGTCATGCTGGACGGCCACCCCAAGACACAAACACTCGAGGAACGCGCGACTTTCGAACATGTGGCGTTCGCGATTGACAAGCAGTTTGGCGGCTATCCATTCGGGATCGGCAATCTAGATCCCACACAGCGGGAGGAGCTGCGGCGGCAATATCGTGCGCATCTGGAAAAAGCAGGCATCAAGCCCGACATCGGTGGCGTAATCGTGGACAAAATGCCGATCCGGACCATTCATGCCGCCTGCATGCATCGTTTGTTTCCACGCGCGAAATTCTTGTTTGCATTGCGTCACCCCTGTGATGTCATTCTCAGCAATTACATGCAGAACTTTGCCGCCAACGAGGCATTCGTCCATTTCAATTCACTCGCCGAGAGCACCCGCATTTACGAGCGCGTGATGCGACTCTGGAAAACCTCCAGCGAGTTGATGCCCATACCGGTGCATTTCGTCAGATACGAACAATTGGTATCCGATACCGAACGCACCCTGCAGGAAGCTTGTCGTTTTCTCGATCTGCCCTGGATCGAAAGCATGAGTGCGCACCAGAACACGCTGAAAGACCGGGGACGCATCAAGACCAACAGCTACCATCAGGTAACGGAACCGGTATATCTGCGTTCGCTGAATCGCTGGCATCATTACCGTCCGCAATTCGAACCGTATCTGGCTAAAATAAAACCGTATGCCGATTATTTTTCGTATTCGCTCGATTAGTACACCTTGATGAATCCGAGTTTCGTCCATATCCATTGCCATAGCGAATTTTCGCTGGTCGACTCCACGCTTCGCATTGATGAAATGATTCAGCAGTGCTGTGCGCTTGGCCTGCCCGCCATCGCCATCAACGACACAAGCAATATGTTCGCGCTGGTGAAATTTTTCAAGGCGGCGGAGGCCAAAGGCATTAAACCGATTGCCGGGGCGGATTTATTTTTGGCGGAACCCGGACAGGCGCCATCACGCTTGACGGTTCTATGCCAGAACAATGCCGGTTACCTGAGTTTATCGCGCCTGATTTCACGTGCCTATCTTGAAGGCCATCGCGGCGATTTTGTCGCCATCGAAAGTGACTGGCTGCAACGCGACAATGAAGGGCTCATTCTGATCGTTGGCCGTGAAAGTCTGTTGGGCCAACAATTGGCAAGCGGAAAAACCGAGCACGTAAAACAGACGCTTGCCGATTGGAAACGGTTGTTTGGTGATCGTTTGTACGTCGAAATTACTCGCACCCAACGCGAAGGCGAACAGGACTTTAATGCCGCTGCCATCCTGCTTGCAGCGGAATACGATTTGCCTTTACTGGCAAGCAATGATGTCCGCTTTCTTGAGCGCGAAGATTTTTCCGCGCACGAGGCGCGAGTCTGCATCAGCAGCGGCCGCGTATTGGACGACCCAAAACGACCGCGCGACTACAGTGCCGAACAATATCTCAAGTCGCCCGAAGAAATGCAGGAATTATTTTCCGACATTCCCGAGGCGTTGCAGAACACGGTTGAATTGGCCAAACGTTGCAATTACGAACTGAATCTCGGCACCTATTATTTACCGCAATTTCCGGTGCCCGACGGCCACACGCTTGATAGCTGGATTCGCGAATCTTCGTATCTGGGTTTAAAAAAACGTCTACTCAAACAGGAACCCGCCAATGGTCACACCGTTGCCGATTACGAGCAGCGGCTGGATATCGAACTCGACGTTATCATCAAGATGGGATTCCCCGGCTACTTCCTGATCGTTGCCGACTTCATCAACTGGTCAAAGGAAAATGATATTCCAGTGGGCCCGGGACGTGGTTCCGGTGCGGGCTCGCTGGTGGCCTGGGCCTTGGGCATTACCGATCTCGATCCGATTCCCTATGACCTGCTGTTCGAACGTTTCTTGAATCCGGAACGGGTATCGATGCCCGACTTCGATATCGACTTCTGCATGGACCGTCGCGACGAAGTGATCGACTATGTCGCCAGAAAATATGGCCGCGACAGAGTCAGCCAGATCATCACCTACGGCACCATGGCGGCGAAAGCGGCGGTGCGCGATTGCGGCCGCGTATTGGGCTTTCCCTATGGCTTGGTCGATGGCATCGCCAAACTGATTCCGCTGACGCTTGGCATCTGTTTATCCGACGCGCTGGGCACTTCCGAAGCTTCGCAAAAAAATTCCGAACTGAAATCGGAAGAACTGATTCAACGCTATCGCAGCGAAGACGACGTCAAGGATCTGCTCGATCTTGCGCTGAAACTCGAAGATCTCACCCGCAACGCCGGCAAGCATGCCGGTGGTGTAGTGATTGCACCTTCGCCGCTCACCGATTTTTCGCCACTGTTCGCCGAACATGTTGCCAAGGGTGAAACGGCAAAAAGCATCGTGACGCAATTCGACAAGGACGATGTCGAAGCCATCGGATTGGTCAAATTCGATTTCCTCGGTTTGCGTACGCTGACGATTATCGATTGGGCGGTGAAGGCGATTAATATCCGCCGCAAAATTGCCGGCGAAGCACCGCTCGATATCACGGCACTCCCGCTTGACGATGTGGCAACGTATCAACTGTTCGCAAAAGGCGAAACGGTGGCGGTATTCCAGTTTGAATCGCGCGGCATGCGCGAATTATTGAAGCGGGCAAAACCCGATCGTTTTGAAGACATCATTGCCCTTGCCGCTTTATTCCGTCCGGGCCCGCTGGGCTCGGGCATGGACAAGGACTGGGTAGACAGAAAGCACGGTGTTGCGGCCGTGCGTTATCCGCACCCCTCGCTGGAACACGTGCTGGCACCAACCTACGGCGTGATCGTGTATCAGGAACAGGTGATGCAAATCGCTCAGGTGCTGGCCGGTTATTCGCTTGGCGGCGCCGATTTATTGCGGCGCGCGATGGGCAAGAAAAAGCCCGAGGAAATGGCGAAAGAACGCGCCAAATTCGAAGACGGTGCAGCGAAATTAAATGTCGATGCAAAAGTGGCCACATCCATTTTCGACTTGATGGAAAAGTTCGCCGAGTACGGTTTCAATAAATCCCACTCGGCGGCATACGCATTAGTCGCCTATCAAACCGCTTGGTTGAAAACGCATTATCCGGCCGAGTTCATGTCGGCGGTTTTATCGTCGGATATGGATAACACCGAGAAAGTGGTGAACTTCCTCGAAGAAGCACGTGCGTTGAAGTTACAAGTCAAAGCGCCCGACGTGAATGCTTCTGGCTACATGTTCTATGCGCTCGATGCCAAAACGGTTCGCTATGGTTTGGGTGCCGTCAAAGGTGTCGGACGCGGTGCTTGCGAAGCCATTTACGAAGCACGCCTAAGCGGAGGCGAATTCAGCGATCTGCTCGATTTCTGCAAACGCGTGGATTCGAGCAAACTCAATCGTCGCGTACTGGAAGCCCTTATCCATGCCGGCGGCATGGATTCACTCGGCAGCAATCGTGCAAGCCTGATGCAACAATTGCCCGAAGTGGTTCGCGCCACCGAACAACTGGCACGCGAACGCGATGCCGGACAAAGTTCATTGTTTGGCGGTAGTTCAACACCGGAAATCCATATCGAATTGGTGCAGGTGAATGATTGGCCACTCGAACAGAAATTAAACGGCGAGCGCGATACGCTGGGCCATTATCTGAGTGGCCATCCACTCGACCCGTGGCGTAACGAATTGCAGAATCTGGTCGGCTTCGATCTGAGCCAGTGCGAAAAAATCTGGGGCGAGAAGAAAAATCACCGTGGCGAAGCCCAGATTGTCGTTGCCGGTCTGGTAACCAGTGTCAGGCGTCGCGGCGAAAACATGGCCATCGTGCAAATCGAAGATGGCCACGGACAACTCGAGGTCACGTTTTTTCGCGAAGCCTTCCAGCAATACGGCGCGCTCGCGACACGTGATCGCATCATGGTGATCGAAGGCGGCCTTGCCGAAGATCATTTCTCCGGCGGCATGTCGCTTCGTGCAAAACAATGCTGGGATTTCAAAACCTTGTGTTCGCAGCAAGGTCGTCGCCTGTCGATCAGCGCGGATTTACGCCAGGCCGGCACCTGGGAAGGCATGCAACAAATCATGTCGGCCTACCGGCCCGGCGGCACACCGCTGCGTATGGAATTACGCACTCTTACTAGTCAGGGCACACTTGACTTGAACGGTCCCAATTCGGTGCGCAGCGAACCTGAATT
The DNA here is from genome assembly GCA_043753545.1 of Arenimonas sp. Classification (GTDB taxonomy): domain Bacteria; phylum Pseudomonadota; class Gammaproteobacteria; order Xanthomonadales; family Xanthomonadaceae; genus Arenimonas. The sequence goes on along the minus strand of JAYUWO010000074.1, from coordinate 8,115 downwards.
AGTTTCCTCCCTGCGCGCACTGCCTGGCATCACCAGCGTTGCATTGACGCTGCACAAGCCCTGGCTGGCAGTTAATTGATTGTTGGCCCGTAGGAGCGTCCTTCAGGCGCGAAAAATCCCGCCAGATCTGTCGCGCCTAAAGGACGTTCCTACGCTAATACGAGTGATGCTAGAATCCTCGCAAACAAGCACAATAATTGCAGCCCATGAATCCCAACTTTCTCGATTTTGAACAACCCATTGCCGATCTTGAAGCCAAAATTCAGGAACTACGACGCGCAAGCACCGGGCCAGCGGTCAATATCGATACCGAAGTCAGCGGCCTGCAAAACAAACTGAAAACGCGTACTGCCGAAATTTTCAAGGCCCTGACGCCTTGGCAAATTTCACAAATGGCACGCCATCCGCTCCGCCCTTACACGCTGGATTATCTCGGCCTGATTTGCGATGAATTCCATGAACTCGCGGGTGATCGCGCATTCGCGGACGATGCGGCCATCGTCGGTGGTCTTGCACGAATCGATGGTCGCGCCTTCATGGTGATCGGCCAGCAAAAGGGTCGCGATACCAAGGAAAAAATCAGACGCAATTTCGGCATGCCGCGTCCGGAAGGTTATCGCAAGGCTTTACGCCTGATGAAAATGGCGGAACGATTCAAACTGCCTTTGATTACGCTAATCGACACGATGGGAGCGTATCCCGGTATTGGTGCGGAAGAACGCGGACAGTCGGAAGCCATCGCACGCAATCTGCTCGAAATGGCCGAGCTGAAAACCCCGATTATCTGCACCGTGATTGGTGAAGGCGGTTCCGGCGGAGCCCTGGCAATCGGTGTCGGCGACAGGACGCTAATGCTCGAATACAGCACCTACTCTGTGATTACGCCGGAAGGTTGCGCATCGATTCTCTGGAAAAGCGCCGACCGTGCCCGCGATGCCGCAGAAGCAATGGGCATTACCGCCAATCGTTTGCTGGAACATAATCTGATCGACCGGATTATTCCGGAGCCGCTGGGTGGCGCACACCGCGATCCTGCCGCGATGGCTGCCACATTGAAAGAAACCATTCTTACCGAATTGGCCGAACTCGAAAAACACGACATCACTACCCTGCTCGAAATGCGTTACAAGAGACTGCGTAGTTACGGTGCATTTGAAGCTGAGTAGCCCGGGTCACGCTCCACCGACCTGGGGAACATCCACAATAAAGTTTTATTCCAGAAATATTTTTCATGACTTTAAAAGTTAAAAATCATGAAAAATGGCTAGCAACCCCGGGTCGATGGAGCGTGACCCGTGTTACGTTTTTTGTCTGTGTTGTCATCAAGGTTTGATTATTTATGCATAAAAGCAAACTTTGCGGTTTCATCATTGATTGTCAAACCGATGACGTAAACAGTGCCGCCAATTTCTGGGGCGGCGCGCTCGGCATGACGGTAAAAAAGCTGCCGGTCGATGAAGGCGAAAAATATGTTCGCCTGCTCGACCCCACCGAACATCTGCATATCGAAGTCCAGAAAGTAACGCACGAGTCCCGTGTGCATCTGGATATTGAAACCGACAATATCGAAGCCGAAGTGGTGCGTCTGGAAAAGCTGGGCGCGAAGCGCATCAAGCAGGTTCATACCTGGTGGGTCATGGAAGCACCGACCGGCCAGCGGTTTTGCGTGGTCAAGCAAAGTTCGAAAAATTTCCATCAGCAAGCGTCCGTGTGGCCGTAAATAAATCTCCATCGGACACCCTCGAAAGCACTGCGTTCCTGAAAGTATTGCAGACGCAGCTGCAGGCCCAGGGTAAAAAGTTTCTCTGCGGTTTCAGCGGCGGTCTGGATTCGAGCGTGTTATTGCATGCGGCAGCAAAGCTGCCCGACATCCGCATTCGCGCCATCCATATCCATCATGGCTTACATCCGGATGCGGATCGATGGACGCAGCATTGCATAGAGGTTTGCCGTGACTTGGATATCGACTTGACGACAGTAAAGGTTGATGTCAACAAGACGGCAGGCAAGGGCACCGAAGCTGCCGCCCGCCACGCCCGTTACGCTGCCATCGCGAAACTTATCCATGACGATGAAATTTTATTGACCGCCCATCATCTGCAAGACCAGGCAGAGACGGTACTCCTGCGTTTATTGCGCGGCTCCGGCAGCCGGGGATTGGCGGCCATGCGTGCCGCGACATCGGTGCATGGATTCAGGCAATTCCGTCCTTTGCTATCGGTTTCCAAGGCGGTGCTGCAATCCTACGCAAGTAGTGAAAAATTAAGCTGGATTGAAGATCCTTCCAACGAAAAAAAAGACTTCGATCGTAATTATCTGCGTCACGAAATTCTGCCCTTGCTGGAAAAGCGCTGGCCAAAGACATCATCCGCCTTATCTCACAGTGCAGAACTACTTGCCGAAGAACACCAGTGCCTGAAGATGCAAAGCGAAATTTTTCTGTCGCAAGTACAAGGCATTGATGAACGGTCGTTGTCGGTTTCTGCATTGATGCAATATCAAAAACCATGGCGCGCTCAAATTCTGCGCACCTGGACAGAATCACTCAACACACCTCCGCTACCAGCCCATATTCTGCAAGAAATCGAGTTAGTTATTTTGCCGGCAAAACCCGATGCAGAGGCACAAGTCAGCTGGGAAGGAACCGCGATTTCGCGCTGGCGCGACTGCCTGTATCTATCTCAAATACAGCCTGGTATGCCGCAAGATTGGCAACTCGAGTGGAACGGTGCCCTTGAGTTTGCATTGCCGAACGGCGACCGATGGGGTTTCGTTACGGCCGCAAATTGTCCGATGACAGCCGTGGATATCTCGAACTATTTTGGTGGCCACTTCCTGGTTACTTTGCGCCGGGGCGGCGAAAAAATACTGCTTGAAAATCGCGAACATCATTCGTTGATCAAGAATTGCCTGCAGGAACTTGGCGTGCCTCCCTGGGAACGCCGCAAATTGCCGCTGATTTGCACTTCGGGCGGTGAATGCCTGGCCATGGGTGATGTGCTTGTATCGGCACGATTTGAAGTTTTTTGCGAATCGCAACAGATTCGATTTTCACGCAGGGGTTAAGCAAACGTCGCCCGGTCGAAAAATGCTCTTGTCGGGGACCCAGTGACTTCGAGCATCACAGCAACGGCGCTGGATCCCGCCTACGCGGGGAAGACGGCTTGCGGTGTTGTAGGAGCGTCCTTTAGGCGCGATAGATATGGCGTGATTTTTCACGCCTGACGGACGCTACCACGAATACGCGCTTCGATAGAGGGCCCTTCCAGACCCGACAAATCACGCAGGGTTTGACCGCTCGTCCTCAAGACATCAGACTAATGCCATGGCGACCAAAAAATCAGATTCCGTACCGGCTTCCGTCCCCTTCGAGCGTTCATTGGATGAACTCGAAGCCCTCGTGCAAAAAATGGAAAAGGGCGATCTCAGCCTTGACGATTCATTGGCCGCCTACGAGCGCGGTGTCGGCCTCTACCGTCAATGCCAGAATGAGTTGGAACAGGCTGAATTACGCGTACGGCTTTTGAGTAATCCGGAAAAACCCGAGACGGCTTCGGATTTTCATTCCGATGACTCCTGACAGTGATTTGCAAGTTTGGCGCGAGCGGATTGAATCGGTTTTAGACGCTGCACTGCCAGCCGAAAATCTGGCCCCACAACGCCTTCATCAAGCCATGCGTTATGCCACTCTGGGTGGCGGCAAGCGTATTCGCGCCTGCCTGGTCTATGCCACCGGATCAATTTTCGGCGCTTCGGAAGAAGCACTGGATGCTGCCGCCGCTGCGGTCGAAATGACGCATGCCTATTCATTGATTCACGATGATTTGCCGGCCATGGACAACGATAGTATTCGGCGCGGCAAACCCACTCTGCACATCGCTTTCGACGAAGCGACTGCGATACTCGCGGGCGATGCATTACAAACACAGGCCTACTTGAGTTTGTCGCTGGCGAAAGCAAGTGATGAAATCCGTGTTGCGCTACTTCATAGTTTGGCAACGGCCTCCGGTGCTGGCGGCATGTGCGGTGGTCAGCAGATGGACATGGACGCCACCAATCAAACGTTGAGCATCACCGAGCTTGAAACCCTGCACAGCCTCAAGACCGGTGCATTGATTCGCGCCAGCGTGAGCATGGGGGCCTTGATCGGCCATGCCGATGTAAAAGAACTTGATGCCCTGGATGATTTTGCAAATGCCCTCGGGCTGGCATTCCAGATACGCGACGATATTCTCGATATCGAAGCCAGCTCCGAACAATTAGGCAAAACCGCCGGTAAAGATACCGAGCAAAACAAGTCGACCTATCCGATATTGCTCGGAATGGATGAAGCCAAGAAATTGCTGGCGCGCTATTCCGAAAAAATGCATTCAAGTTTGGCAACCCTGCAGCGGGATACCCGATCGTTGAAAGTCATAGCGGGATTTGCGGTAAATCGAATTCAATAAAAAAGCCCGGCGAACCGGGCTCTTTTATTCAATGATGTAACTTTATTTGATCAGGCGAAGTGTAAACGGATAACGATACATCACGCCTTCATTGGCTTTCATGGCAGCCATGATTGTCAGTACGATCCAGGCAATGGCTACTACAGGCAATAAGACAAAACCTATGAGCACAAACATCAGAAGACTGCAAACGATGGCGGCGATTGCAATCGTTATATTGAAGTTTAACGATTCTTTTGCCTGGTCATCGACGAAAGGCATTGTGTCTTTCTTCATTAACCAGATAACCAACGGTCCAATGACGTTACCAAATGGAATAACAAAACCCACTAGCGAAATTAAATGAGCCACCATGCCCATTGTTCTTTCTTCTTGAGAAACTTCACTCATGATCCCCTCCCGTTAATTAAAAAATGCATCCCCTAAGACACTTGTCAAGAGTCACCCGATGTGATGCCCGTGTCAAGTCAGGACTCGCCTGCCACCGTCATATTTCCAATCAATATCGAGCCGGTATGGATATGCGAACGCAGATCGACATCCGTACCCACCGCCTCAATCGCCTGGAACATGGTCTTCAAGTTGCCTGCAATCGTGATCTCGTCGACCGGATACTGAATCTCGCCACCTTCTACCCAGAAACCCGCAGCGCCCCGGGAATAGTCACCGGTAATGGCGTTCACACCCTGCCCCATCAATTCGGTAACCAGTAATCCGCGACCCATGCTGCGGACGAGTTCGTCCAGCCCGCCTGCATTTGCCGTGGCGTCCAGATTATGAACGCCGCCGGCATTGCCCGTGCTCGACATGCCCAATTTTCGGGCCGAATAACTTCCGAGCAAATAATGCTTGAGCACACCTTGCTCGACCAGATATTGATCACTTGTCGCCACCCCTTCTGCATCGAAATTGGCCGAACGCAGGCCACCCCGGATATGCGGCTGTTCCATTAGCGAAAACCAATCTGGAAAAACCTTTGTGTCCAGAGAATCCAGCAGAAAGCTGGCACGGCGATATAACGCGCCCCCGGAAACAGCACCGAGAAAATGGCCGATCAAACTGCGTGCGGTTTCGGCTGAAAACAGCACCGGATAATTTCCGGTATCGATGCTGCGTGGATTCAGTCGTCGCAGCGTGCGCTCGGCGGCATGCTTGCCGATCATGCTGGCGGCTTCCAGATCGGAATAACGCAAGGCGCTGGAATACCAGTAATCGCGCTGCATCGATTCATTGGCACCGGCAATCAGTGAACAACTCAGTGAAAAATGCGTGCTGCGTTCGGCACCTATAAAACCGTGGCTGTTGGCATACACGGCCACGCTGTCGCCACGACTCATGCCGGCACCATCGGAGTTCGAAATCCGGCGATCAAATTCGCGGCCTGCATTTTCGGTTTTCAACGCCAGTTCAATTGCTTCGTCGGCGGAAATATCATGCGGATGCCATAAGTCCAGATCATGAAATATCGTTGCCATACGATCTTTGTCAGCCAGTCCAGAAGCCGTATCTTTTTCGGTAAATTTGGCAATCGCACAGGCTTGCTCGACTGTGGATTTCAGACTCGTCAACTGGATATCTGCAGTGCTGGCGGTGCCCTTGCATTGGTTGAAATAGACCGTCACGGCTACGCCGCGATCCTGGGTACGTTCGACGGTTTCCACCTCGCCCATGCGCACATTGACCGAAAGTCCGCTGTCTTCGCTGAGGGACACTTCAGCCTGGTCGGCACCCTCTTGCTTGCATAGCGCCAGTACCTGCTCGGCTAAGTCGCTCAAATAATCCGCGTGTGCGCCCTGTGACCCGGGCTTTGATTTGTCGATAGCTGTATTCATCCGCATACTATGCAGTATTAAGGCACTTACGAGAACCCACATGCGCGGCGTTGATGAAGAAACCGGCGAATATCTAGGCCCGAGCCGAAGCGAAGAACGCCGGGAAGCCCTCGCCGTTCTCGAACTGGCAAGCAAGATGATCGAGCAAAATGAGTCCCGCATTCATACGCTGCCAATGAGTGCCGAATTAATCGCACTCACCATCGAATCGAAAAAAATCACTGCTCAGATTGCCCGCAAGCGCCAAATGCAATTTCTTGCCAAACAACTGCGTCGGCAGGATGAAGAAGTGCTGGTCGCCATTCGCGAGGCACTGGATTTCGACAAGAACAAGGCACGCCAGGAAACCGCGTCCCTGCACCGGGTCGAAGCCTGGCGCGACCGGCTGATTAACGAAGGTGATGCAGCACTTGCCGAACTATTGAATGAATACCCGACGGCCGACCGGCAACATCTTCGGCAGTTGGCCCGCAATGCGAAGGAAGAAAAACTCAAGAACAAACCGCCGCACGCCTTTCGCGATTTATTCCGGGATTTGCGCGAGTTGATCAATGACGATGATCATGATGGTGAGTTGCCGGAAGAATCCTGATTCTGTGGGAGCTGCTTTAGGGTGCGCCTGCGGCGCACCATTCAAATTGACGAAATATTTCATTAGGTGCGCCACAGGCGCACCCTAATCGCTGCTAAAGCAGCTCCCGCAAGAGCAGCTCCAACAACGCAGCTTCCATCATTTTTCAAGCCTGCGTACCACCCACTGTCATCGCATCGATTTTCAATGTCGGCTGGCCAACACCCACCGGCACACTTTGGCCATCCTTGCCGCAAACGCCGACGCCGGCATCGAGTTTCAAATCGTTACCGATCATGCTGACGCGGTTCATGGTTTCCGGGCCATTTCCGATCAAGGTTGCCCCTTTCACCGGACGGGTAATTTTTCCGTTTTCGATTAGATAAGCTTCGCTGGCAGAAAACACGAATTTTCCGGACGTAATATCGACCTGGCCACCGCCGAAATTCGGCGCATACAAGCCTTTTTTGACCGACGCGATAATTTCTTCCGGCACATAATTGCCGCCCAGCATGTAGGTATTGGTCATGCGCGGCATGGTCATATTGGCGAAACTTTCGCGACGGCCATTGCCGGTCGGGGCAACGCCCATCAGACGCGCATTCAAACTGTCCTGCATGTAACCGCGCAGGATGCCGTCTTCGATCAGGGTCGTGCATTGTGTCGGGGTACCTTCGTCATCGATATTCAATGAACCTCGTCGGCCCGACAGCGTGCCGTCATCGACAATCGTGACGCCAGGAGCCGCAACACGCTCGCCAATTCTTCCGGCATACACCGAAGTGCCCTTGCGGTTAAAATCCCCTTCCAGACCATGACCGACGGCTTCATGCAGCAACACGCCCGGCCAACCTGGGCCAAGCACGACCGTCATCGTGCCTGCGGGTGCATCGTCGGCATCCAGATTTACCAGGGCTTGTCGAAGCGCTTCTTTCGCAATTTCCTGCGGACGCGAATTGGAAAATAATTCTTCGTAGGCAAAGCGTCCGCCGCCTCCGGCATAACCGGATTCACGACGCCCGTTTTCTTCGACGATCACCTGGACATTGAAGCGCACCAGCGGGCGAATATCCGATGCGAGAATTCCGTCGCTGCGGGCAATCAATACGGTGTCTACCGCACCGGCCAAACTGACGATGACTTGCTTAACGCGGACATCCTGCGCGCGAATATAAACATCGATTTCGCGAAGAATATTGATTTTTTCTTCCGGCCGCATCATTTCAATCGGATCAATCGGGGCATACAGTTCGCGACCCGGCAC
>JAYUWO010000073.1:0-6048 GCA_043753545.1 Arenimonas sp. | reverse complement strand
ATCACTCGCAATACACCTTGTCGTAGATTGATAGCGGTGCTCGGCAAATTCACCAATTCACTAACGCGCAAGCCGGTGGCGTACATCAACTCGATCATGGCGCGATCACGCAAGCCGATATCGGTATTGATATCCGGGCCGCTCAGCAAGGCTTCGACTTCGCATTCCGACAATGCCTTGGGCAAACCTTTGCGAAGCTTTGGTAATTCCAGCAAGGCCGTCGGGTCTTCTTTTATTACATCCAAGCGTAGTTGCTGCGAATAGAAGGAACGTAGTGCCGACAACAGGCGCGCATTGCTGCGAGCTGCATAATTTTGTTCGCTGCGTTCGGATAAATAATCAAACAGGTCCTGGCGCTTCACCGAAAGAAGATTGCCACGCCGCCCCTGCAACCAACGGGAAAGACCCTCCAGATCGTGACGGTAACTTTCCTGGGTTGTGCGTGCCAAACCATTTTCTGCCCAGCTGCGTTCAAGAAATTGCCGAATAAGAATGGCTTCGGTTTCTACTACCGGAGGCAATGCTTGAGCCTGCATTCGGCGGTCAGTGATAGTGTTTGATTTATTTTTCACGATTAATAATAACCGTAATTCTTTAGGATATCGGCGCCCCGCTTGAGCATTTTATTGATATCGGGACTAAAGCCCCTCCTACAAAACAACAAAGCTCGCTATGCTATGGCGATGATGACATCCACAACTTCGACAGAACGCAACCAGGCCTATCCGGCGCATCTTGGCTGGCGTTTACTAGCTATGACCTACGATGCATTGCCACTGATAGCGATACTTTTCTTCAGCAGCATCGCTTTACTCGCCGTCCACGGTGGCAAGCCCGCGACGCCCGGAACACCCTGGGCATTTTTCACCATTCTGGTTTACTGGAGCATCGTCGGTTGCTATGCCGTTTTTTCATGGCGTCGCGGCGGACAGACCATGGGCATGCGTCCTTGGCGTTTATTGGTGGTCAGTAAAGACGGCGCAAATGCAAGTATCAAAGCACTATGTCTGCGCTATGCCATCGCTTCGCTTAGCGGCGGACTGGTTTTATTGTGGTGTTTATTCGACTCGCAAAAACGTGGCTTGCACGACATCGCAGCCGGCACACTAATCGTGCGGAAAGAACCTACTGCAAACGTCGAAAAAGGAAAAAACTCAACACCATTAACGTAATGGGAGGCAATGCCAGCGCAATGCGAACATCGAATCGATAAACATTTGCCAGATCCACGAACAATCGTTGCAACAATAAAAAGCAGATACCGATAACGATGCCGTAAAACAGTCGCTTACCGAAACCTCCCGATCGCAACGACGAGAATGCAAACGGCAATGTTGCCAGACATAGAGCGAATACATTCACGGGATAAAACCATCTTTCCCAGTAACTACTGACGAACTTTTCTGCATCCAGTTTGTTTCGTTGCAAGTAATTGATATTGGTCAGCAATTCCTTGCTACTCAGGTATCGCCCGCGAAGCAGTGCCGACTCCAAGGCTCTCTTGTCGAGCTCGCTCGGCCAAAACCACTTTTCGTGTTTGGTTGTCACGACCGTTGCCGGCTTGAAGTCGGTGCGGTCAACGTTGGAAAATTGCCAGCCTTTAGGCTGCCGAGTGGCGGTTTTTGCATTGGTCAGACTGATCAGTTTGCCTTCGTCGTCGACTTCAAATAGACGCACGTCCTGCAATTCAATCGTGAGCGAATTGTCGACCATTTTTTCGCCGCCACTGCGGGCATTCATGAACATACTCCCATCGCGGGCCCACATACCCGAGTAGCGGGCCATGATGACCCGGTTCGATCTGGCTTCGTTGGCGATGCTCTGGCTCTGTTGTTCGCCAGCAGGTGCAATCGTTTCCATATTGATCATCATCAATACCGTCAACAATCCCAGTGCAATCAATGCCCCCATACCGATACGCAAGCGCGAAACACCCGCTGCACGCATCGCGGTCAATTCAGAACGTGCTGCCAAACCACCAAGCCCCAACAAACTGCCAATGACGGCAACGTAGGGGAACATCACATAAAGACGCCTTGGTATCGTAAAGAAAATATAAAGTGCGGCATGACTAATGCTGTAATTTCCCTTGCCGACTTTTCCCATCTCCTGAGCAAAAGCGGAGACGGTGTCGAACCCCACCAATACAGCCCAAACAGCCAGGGTTGCCACCAACACGTGACGCGCCAGATATCGATCGATCAAGCCGAATGCATTCATGCTTTAGGCCCATTGGCAGGCGATGGCAATTTGCCGTCACGCAGATACAACCACAACGCTATAGCCAGCATGGGGATATGCAACCACCACAAACCCATCCAGCCCGGGATCGCCCCCTTCCCGAGATAATTGGCGCTGATGAGCAATAAATTCATGCTTACCAGATAACTTAAAAAAGCGAGAATCAAGCGTCCGTATCTTGCCTGGCGAGGTTCGCTACGTGCCAGCGGCAGGGCGATGATGGCAAGAACCAAAGTGAATATCGGCATCGCGATCCGCCAGTGCAATTCTGATTTTGCCAATGGATTTTTATCACCCAGCAATGACCATGTACTGCGGATTTCCATGGACTCATCGGCTTCCTTCTCCCGATCCGGCACTCGAATTTCATTTCGCTCGAAATGCATCATCCGATAGTCTTTCGCGCCGCGCCCACCCTCGACCCGGTAGCCGTCCTCCAAACGCAAAATACGCTGGGAATCACCTTCAAGTACAAGCTTGCCGGATTTGGCGGTAATCACGTCGAAGCGGTCATCACGCTCGCTCAATCCAAACATTTTTCCAAACTGCGTACCATCGGTCGCCAGTTCGCCGACATACAAAATACCCGCGCGCCCTGGTAATTCGACAAATCGTCCTGCTTCGAGCCCGGCAATCAGGAAAGACCGATTCGCGGTGTCAATCATTTCCTTGGCTTTATTGGATGCCCACGGCCCCCACCAGAGCGAACAGCAGGCGATAAAGATCGATACCGGCCAGAGCAGGCGGGAAATGGGTTTCCATAATTTTTTCGGGCCAACGCCTACGGAAAACAATACCGACATCTCGCTATCGGCATACAGCCGACCAATCGACAGCAACAAGCCAAGAAACATGGCCAGCGGCAGTACCAATGGCAGCCAGCGCAGAGTCCGGAGACCCAACTGAGATAACAATAATGAGGCGGGCACTCTGCCGCGTGCAATTTCACTGACCAGATCGGTAAACAAGGCCCCCACGCTGAAAAGCAGCAGGATTATCGTCACTGCGGCAAAGGTCGAAGCAAATTCACGCCAGAGGTATCGTTCGATTAGGGACATTCGTTTTAGTTTAAACTTGAGGGCTTGCAAGCGGGTCTTTCGGGGCCCATCTACACAATTACCCTCTATTGTACGGAAAAACCTCCATGGCCCTCGAATTTCAAATAAATTCACAATCTCCCCTGCTCACTGAAACCGATTGCCTGGTCGTGGGTGTTTATGCCGACAAGAGCCTGAGCCCTAGCGCCAAAGCCCTGGATGAAGCCAGCGACGGACGACTCACCGCACTACTCGAGCGCGGCGACATCTCCGGAAAAACAGGCCGCACTGGCTTCCTGCACGACATAGCAGGCGTCAAATCACCGCGAGTATTGGTAGTTGGACTGGGCGAAACTGCTAAATTCGCCGTGCCGCAATACATCAAGGCCGTTTCCGATGCCGTTCGTGCGCTTCGCACCGGCCCGGCTAAAAACATCCTGATCACATTGAACGAACTCGCGGTGAAAGGCCGTGACGCCGATTGGAATTTGCGCCAAGCCGTCATTGCAGCCGATCACGCTGCTTACGAATACACCGCAACGCGTAGCAAAAAAGCCGAAGTCACATTGCAAAAAGTCAGCCTGCAAGCCGACTCCGGACAAGCCACGGCACTCGCCAACGGCGTTGCTATTGCCACCGGTGTGCAACTGACGCGTGAGCTTGGCAATCTTCCACCCAACATCTGCAACCCAGCCTATCTTGCGGAACAGGCCCGGAAAATTGCCGCTGATCACGAAGGCGTTTCCTGCGAAGTCCTCGAGCGTTCCGATATGGAAGCACTCGGCATGGGATCCCTGCTTGCCGTTTCGAGAGGTTCGGCCAATCCACCCAAATTAATCGTCCTGAAATGGAACGGCGGCGGTGATGCCAAGCCATATGCTCTCGTCGGCAAAGGAATTACCTTTGATACCGGCGGTATCAATCTTAAAACCCAGGGCGGCATCGAAGAAATGAAATTCGATATGCTTGGTGCCGGCACCGTGATGGGTACCTTCCTCAGCACAGCCATGATGAAGTTGCCGCTCAATCTGGTGATGATCGTTGCCGCGGTTGAAAACATGCCTGACGCGGACGCCTATCGCCCGAGCGACGTGCTGACATCGATGAGCGGCAAAACCATCGAAGTCGGCAATACCGATGCCGAAGGTCGTTTGATACTTTGCGATGCACTCACCTACGTACAACGTTTCGAACCGCAAGCAACTGTGGATGTGGCAACGCTCACCGGTGCCTGCGTGATTGCCCTCGGCAAATACGCGACCGGTTTGATGAGCAAGCACGACGATCTGGCCGATGAACTTTACCAAGCCGGTGAACATGTATTCGATCGCGCTTGGCGTCTGCCTTTGTGGGACGAATATCAATCGATGATTGATTCTGCCTTTGCCGACATCTACAACATCGGCGGCAAAGGTGCCGGAGCAATTACGGCCGGCTGCTTCCTGTCGCGCTTCACCGAAGGTCAGCGCTGGGCCCACCTGGATATCGCGGGCACATCATCGGATGAAGGTCGCAAAGGCATGGCCAATGGACGTCCAGTCGGTTTGTTGACGCAGTGGTTGCTGGACCAGTCTGGTACGTAAGCAGCAAAAAGTGAGTTGCGAGCGGAAGATCATGATCATCTTTTCTTCCCATCCCACTCACCTGACTGCCCGCTATTAATCATGCCCCGCGCCGATTTTTACCTTATCGCGAAACCGCGTTTTATCGAGAAGCCACTTTTGCTGGTGTGCGAACTTGCGCGCAAATCACATGACAGCGGACAGAGTCTGCTGATTCTGGTGAATTCGGCAACACAGGCCGAAGTACTGGATGATTTGCTGTGGGAGTTTGATCCCGATGCCTATATCCCGCACCAGATTGCCGGTCAGGATGAAGACGATGACATCACGCCGGTGTTAATTGTGGCCCCGGAAACCGACGTTCCGATGCGGCCACTGGTGTTGAATCTGCGCAATGCACCGGTGACGGGGCAATTTGAACGTGTGCTCGAAGTGGTTCCTGCCGATGAATCGACGCGCGAGCCATTACGTGCCAGGTGGAAACATTACCAATCGCTCGGATTTGATCTCAAGAAAATCGATATGTAACTTGCACTAATGCGATTTGGTTTTTTTCGCTACGTCGGCAATATCTTCCATCAATAGACGAATTCGTTTCCTGAATTGTGCGTCATTACTCAGGAAAAACTCCCTCGCCGCCGAGCCTAATCCTGCCGCTTCTTCGGCACTCATTTTCAATGCACGCTCAATGCTGGATTCCAGTTGCCTTTCACCTACGTGGTAACAGGTCGCCAGGTTTTGCCTGGTGGTTCGATCGTAGCCCACCAACAGGCCACGATCTTCAGTGACCAATTCGTTCATAGGCGGCGCATCGGTCGCAATCACAACTGACTGCATGCTCATGGCTTCCATCAAATAATGACCAAAGCCCTCGGTATCTGAAATACAGAGATGAAATCGATGTTGGTTCTGTATCAACTTTAACTCAGCATCATCGAGATAACGAATTACATGGCGGATATTATGTGTGCTGAAATCCGCTTCGGCACGCTTGGGATGCTGCACAATCGTCAACAATGGCCAGTTTGGGTGCTTTTGCCAGAGTGCAGCCAAGCCATGGGTCCCTTTATTGGCGCTCTTGCCTGCAAGATGGAAAAAGCCTGCCTGTTTGGTCACTTCGGGCAACCAGCGGTCTTCGCTGCTAAATCCGGTGTAATGTGTTTTGCAACCGAGACCGGAAAATATTGTTTCGGCGTGGCGCGTTTTTA
>JAYUWO010000072.1:0-6073 GCA_043753545.1 Arenimonas sp. | reverse complement strand
TCAATATCAATATCGCGGCTTCGGCGAAAGATGATGCGTACCGTTCGATTCCGTCACGGGATAGCTGGCAGTTAACGAAAGATGCCGCGTTCGTGCATTACACACCCAATGAAACCATCCACGGCGTTGAATTTCACGACACGCCGGATGTTGGCAATGTTCCGTTAGTGGCCGATTTTTCTTCGAATATTTTGGCACGTCCGGTCGATGTCTCGAAATTTGGCGTGATCTATGCCGGTGCGCAAAAAAATCTCGGTCCTGCCGGTGTCACGATCGTAATCGTTCGCAAAGATTTGCTCGGCAAGCATGGCCGTAATTTGCCGCCGATTTTCGAACTGCAAAATCAGGTCAAGAATGATTCGATGTTCAATACGCCAACGACGTTCTCCTGGTACGTTATCGGCCTGGTTCTGCAATGGTTGAAAGAGCAGGGTGGCGCTGCGGCGATGGAAAAGCAGAATGCCGAAAAAGCCCGCATTCTTTATTCGGCGATTGACGGCTCAAATGGTTTTTATACCAATCCGATCGAGATAAATGCCCGTTCCTGGATGAATGTTCCCTTCGTGCTTGCCAATGCCGATCTGGACAAGGCGTTCTTGAAAGAAGCTGATGTCGCCGGCTTGCTGGGGTTGAAAGGCCATCGTGCACTCGGTGGTATGCGTGCTTCGATCTATAACGCCATTCCGGTGACAGGTGTGCAAGCCTTGGTAGATTTCATGCAAGACTTCGCAAAACGCAACGGATAATTGTCTTCAACCCGGTAAAAGCTGGGGCCCGGAAGTAAAAGAAGAATCAAAATGGCAACTAAAAAAGTTACAAATAAAAAGGCTGTAAAGAAAGCGGCTAAAAAAACGCTTGCCGCCAAAACCGAAATACCGGTTTCCGTTCCGGCACCGGCTTTAAGTGAAGTCCGCCAGCGCATCGACAGTATTGATTTGCAGATTCAAGGCTTGATCGCCGACCGTGCAAAAATGGCTCAGCAAGTCGGTAAAGCCAAGGGTCCGCTGAAAGCGGCGATTGATTACTATCGTCCGGAACGTGAAGCCCAGGTTTTACGTAAAGTGCTGGATCGCAATTCCGGTCCTTTAGCCGACGAGGTTCTGGTTCGTTTGTTTCGGGAAATCATGTCAGCCTGCCTGGCGCAGCAAGAGCCGTTGAAAGTGGGCTTTCTGGGGCCAGAAGGGACGTTTTCGCAGCAAGCGATGTTCAAGCACTTCGGTCATTCTGCCCACGGCTTGCCCTTGTCGAGTATTGAAGAAGTATTTGAAGAAGTCGAAGCAGGGCATGCCGATTTCGGCGTGGTGCCGGTCGAGAATTCCGGACAAGGTACGATTCAGTCGACGCTCGATATGTTTTTGACCTCGAAAATCAAGATTTGCGGGGAAGTCGAGCTTCGAGTGCATCAGCATTTGTTGTCGCGCCTTGGTCAGTTGGATCAAATTGAACGCGTGTATTCGCATCCGCAATCACTGGCGCAATGCAAGGCCTGGTTGCGTCAGCATTTGCCAAATGCCGAGAAAATTCCGGTCGCCAGTAATGCCGAAGCCGCACGTCGTGCCCGCAGTGCCGATGATGCCGCCGCGATTGCCGGTGAATCTGCCGGCCATGTCTATGGATTGAAAGTTGTCGCCGGGCCGATTGAAGATCGTCAGGACAACACCACGCGCTTCTTGATTTTGGGCCGTGAATTGTTTTCCGCCTGTGGCCATGACCGTACTTCCTTATTGGTCTATGTCAACGATGAGCCCGGCGCGCTCTACAACGTGCTGAGTCCGTTCGCCAAATACGGCGTCAGCATGAATCGTATTGAATCGCGTCCGGCCCACACCGGCCGTTGGCAGTATGCGTTCTTTATTGACGTGAATGGCCATGTGGATGATGACAAAGTCGGCCGTGCGCTGTCAGAGCTTGGTAAATATGCCGCGATGGTGAAGGTGCTGGGTTCTTACCCGGTGGCATTGGTGTAATGGCAGCGCCCGATTTTCAAAGCCTCGCACAGGCCGGGGTTCAGCGTTTACGTGCCTATGATCCCGGTCACGACATAGTCGCCCTGCGCAAGAAATATGCCGAACAATTTTTCGTCGAATTGGGGTCGAACGAAAATACTTACGGCCCGAGTCCGCGCGCCCGTGAAGTGATTCTGGATAATCTGCATGCACTGCATCGATATCCAGACCCTTTGGGTGTGGATCTGAAGCGAGCAACAGCATCGAAACATTCGATTAAACCGGAGCAAATTTTGCTTGGTAATGGTTCGCATGAATTGCTGATGATGATTGCCCAGGTGTTTTCCGGGCCTGAAACGCAGGTGATTGCTTCGCAATATGGTTTTGCGGTCTATGCATTGGCAGCTCAGTGTGCAGGCGCAGATTTAGTTGTCGTGAATGCATTGTCGAGTGATGCAGAACAATCGCGCGGTCATGATTTGAATGCTATTTCGGCGAGCATCAATGAAAAAACACGATTGATTTATTTGGCGAATCCAAATAATCCGACTGGCACCTGGTTTTCCAGTAATGCATTTGCCGACTTTATGGCAAATGTGCCATCCACTGTTTTGGTTGTGGTGGATGAAGCTTATTTGGAATTTGTCACTGCACCCGAACTGCAGTCGGCGTTGGCATTGACCGGTTATTACGAAAACCTGATCGTGGCACGAACATTTTCCAAGGCATACGGTTTGGCTGGCCTCCGAGTCGGTTACCTCATTGCCCACCCGGATTGCGTTGCAGTGATGGAGCGCGTGCGTGAGTCGTTCAACGTGAATTTACTGGGCTTGGCCGCGAGTGAAGCGGCCCTGGGAGATGAAGTACATTTGCAGTGGGTTATCGATAAAAACGCTGCCGAACGTTCATGGCTAATCGAACAATTTCGGAGCCGCGGTCTTAAATGTGGGCCCAGCCAAACCAATTTCATCCTGGTCGATTTTCAGAAAGATTCGGCCGAAATCGAAGCGCAATGTGTCGCCAAAGCCGTCGTATTAAGACCCATGCGAGGCTACGGCTTGCCGAATTGCTTACGCATCACCATCGGTACTCGCGATGAAAATAGGCAATTATTGAGGATTCTCGACGAGGTGCTGGCGTGAGTCTGGTGTGGCAGGCGAGTTCAGGTCATGCATTAACCGGCGAAATTACCGTGCCCGGTGACAAGTCAGTTTCCCATCGCGCCATCATGTTGGGAGCGATTGCCGAGGGCGTGACGAAAGTTTCCGGATTTCTGGAAGGCAAGGACACGCGTGCGACTGCCCGTATTTTTCAACAGTTGGGGGTCAGGATCGATACCCCATCTGCCAGCGAGCGAATCATCCATGGTGTCGGTTTGCATGGCTTGAAAGCCTGCCAGGAGGATCTGGATTGCGGTAACGCTGGAACTGCCATGCGACTATTGACCGGATTACTGGCAGGGCAGAAATTTCGTTCCAAACTGGTTGGTGATTCTTCCCTGTCGAAGCGCCCCATGCGTCGCGTGATTTCCCCATTATCAGCAATGAATGCAAACATTCAATCAGAGGAAGGCGGGCTTCCGCCCCTTATAATTAACTCGAAGAATAATTTACAAGCTATTGAATATAAAACGGAAGTTGCGAGCGCGCAGATCAAGTCAGCAATACTTTTAGCAGGTCTGTATGCGCAAGGCGAGACAACCGTTTATGAGCCACATCCGACTCGCGATTACACCGAAAAAATGCTTTCGGCGTTCGGTTGGCCCATTGAGTTCCGTCCCGGTTATGCCCGCTTGTCTGGTGGTCATCGTTTGCAGGCAACCGATATTCAGGTGCCGGCCGATTTCTCGTCAGCTGCCTTTTTTATCGTCGCCGCCAGCCTGATTCCAGGTTCGGATTTGTTGATTAAATCGGTCGGCATGAATCCGCGTCGGACGGGACTCTTGGCTGCATTGAGGCTGATGGGGGCCAATATCCGGGAAGAAAACTCTCGTGAGCAAGCTGGCGAGCCAGTAGCGGATTTGCGGGTGATGCATGCCGTTCTGTCTGGGATTGAGGTGCCTGAAGCTATCGTGCCGGACATGATTGACGAATTTCCGGCGCTGTTTGTGGCTGCGGTATTGGCAAAAGGCGAAACCCGTATTTCCGGGGCTGCCGAATTGCGGGTCAAAGAGTCGGATCGTATTGCCGTCATGAGTGAAGCTTTGCGCAAATTGGGTGCAAACATCGTGGAAACACCCGATGGCGCCATTATTCAGGGCGGAAACTTGCATGGCGGCGAGACCGACAGCCACGGTGATCATCGTATCGCCATGAGCCTGGCGATTGCCGGCCAAATGGCAGCAGGCCCGGTTCTGATCAATGATTGCGACAACGTCGCAACCTCATTTCCGGATTTCATAGGCTTATCAAAATCAGTGGGTTTCGGGCTCAATCTTCAGTAAACTCTCAGCATGAAAAAGCCTATTCCAGTCCTGACTATCGACGGCCCTTCGGGTTCTGGCAAAGGTACGATTAGTCAGGCAGTGGCGAACCGGCTCGAATGGCATTATCTGGATTCCGGTGCCATTTATCGCGCCGTTGGCCTAGCCGCAGCCTGGGAAAGTATCGATTTAAGCGACCCGGAAGCGGTCGCCCATTGCGCCGAAAGAACGGAAATCCTTTTTAAAAGTAACGACGAAGGCGAGCTGCATGTGTTCGTCAACGGCAAAGATGCGACGCGCTTATTGCGTACCGAAACCGCCGCTGCCGCTGCATCGGCCATTGCAGCGCATCCGCCGGTTCGGACCGCCTTGCTGGACTTGCAAAAACGCTTTCGCCAAAGCCCCGGTCTGGTGGCGGACGGACGCGATATGGGAACCGTAATTTTTCCGGATGCCCAGTACAAGGTTTTTTTGACCGCGAGCGCCGAAGAAAGGGCGAAAAGACGCTATAAGCAGTTGAAAGACAAAGGGGTTTCGGTTAATCTTGACAGTCTGCTGCACGAGATTGCCGCTCGCGATGAGCGCGATGCCGGACGTGCCGTGGCGCCCCTGAAGCCCGCCGAAGACGCGGTCATTTTGGACACCACTGGTATGCCGATCACCGAAGTCATTGAACGTGTATTAGCGGTGTTGCCGGCTTCATTGCGACCACGCTGATTCGCTTCATTAGCCGCCAATACGAGCAAAAATACAAACAGCAGAAAACTCTCATGCCAACCGGCGTGAGTTCATCCACGTGTGGGTAAACCACACATAGCAGGTGGGTCCGGCAAATGGTTTATTTGTCGTTAGCCCGTGTGTTCAACCGAGTAAAATCATGACCGAATCATTTACTGAATCATTTGCAGAACTGTTTGAAGCGAGCCAACATGCGCTTTCAAAACTCAAGCCCGGCTCCATTGTCAGCGGCGTTATCGTAGAAATCCGTTCCGACGTTATCGTTGTGAATGCAGGCCTGAAATCCGAAGGCGTTATCGATATCGAACAGTTCCGTACCGAAGCAGGCGAGATCGACGTAAAAGTCGGTGATACCGTCAAAGTAGCTTTGGAATACCTTGAAAACGGCTTCGGCGAAACCGTTCTCTCCCGCGAAAAAGCCAAGCGCGCCTTGGTGTGGGACGAGCTGGAAACCTCGATGGACGCAGGCGAAATCGTCACCGGTCGCATCAGCGGCAAGGTCAAAGGCGGCTTCACTGTCGACATTCGCGACGTTCGCGCATTCTTGCCAGGCTCCCTGGTTGATGTACGTCCTGTCCGCGATCCGGGTTATCTGGAAGGCAAAGAACTCGAATTCAAGATCATCAAACTTGATCGTAAACGCAACAACGTGGTGGTTTCCCGCCGTGCGGTTGTTGAAAGTGAAAACAGCGTCGAGCGCGAACAAATGCTTGAGCGCTTGCAGGAAGGTTCAATCGTTACCGGTGTGGTTAAAAACCTCACTGATTACGGCGCCTTCGTTGACTTGGGCGGTATCGATGGTCTGTTGCACATCACCGACATGGCGTGGAAACGCGTCCGTCATCCGTCTGAAGTTGTTAACGTTGGCGAAGAACTGCAAGTCCGCGTGCTCAAGTATGACCGCGAACGTAACCGCGTCAGCCTTGGCCTGAAACAATTGGGCGAAGATCCATGGGATAACATCGCT
>JAYUWO010000071.1:0-6077 GCA_043753545.1 Arenimonas sp. | reverse complement strand
ACGATCAACAAAACGCGATGGGTTTCGTGTCCAGAGCGCCGCGATGGGCGATTGCCCACAAATTTCCCGCTCAGGAGCAGCTCACCACAGTTGAGGCGATCGATGTCCAGGTTGGACGGACCGGTGCTATCACTCCAGTTGCACGCCTGAAAGCGGTGAATGTTGCTGGCGTCGTTGTCACGAATGCCACATTGCACAATGCCGATCAAATTGCACGGCTCGATGTGAGGGTGGGCGACACTGTTGTCGTTCGCCGCGCCGGAGATGTGATTCCGGAAGTTGTCAGCGTAATGGTGGAAAAGCGTCCGATGCATTCAAATGGGGAGGCTGTTAATCCGCCTTTTGCGCTACCAAACACCTGTCCTGTTTGCGGGTCGGATGCGATTCGTGAAGAAGGCGAGGCAGTACTTCGATGCACCGGCGGTTTGTATTGCCAGGCACAGCGCACGCAGGCGGTGATTCATTTCGCCTCGCGTCGCGCGATGGATATCGATGGTCTGGGTGATCGCATCATTGAAGCGCTGGTGGATTTCGGATATCTGAAATCGGTGGCCGATTTGTATTCGTTGACGCTTGAAGATTTGCTCGAAATGAAACGTCGCAGTGATGAACGCGACGGCAATACGCCGGAAACGGTGAAGCAGGGCAAGGTTGCGACAAAATGGGCTGAAAATATTCTTGCTGCCATCGATAAAAGTAGAAAGACGACTCTTGAAAGATTGTTATATGCCTTGGGTATTCGTGACGTCGGTGAATCGACGGCGAAAACCCTCGCGAAATTCTTCGGTGCGCTTGATCCGATCATGCACGCCGAGCTCGACACCCTAATGCAGGTTCCGGATGTCGGCCCCATCGTGGCGAAACGTATCGTGAATTTCTTCCATGAGCACCATAATCGTGAAGTCATCTCGGGTTTGCGTGCCGCCGGCGTCGTCTGGAATGAAGGTGCACCACAACGAAGCGCCGAAGGCCCGCTGGTCGGTAAAACAATCGTGCTGACGGGTGGTTTGAGCAGTATGTCGCGTGACGAAGCCGGCGATAAACTCGAAGCTCTCGGTGCGAAAGTGGCAGGCAGCGTTTCGAAGAAAACGAGTATAGTCATTGCAGGCGAGGCGGCAGGCTCCAAGCTTGAGAAAGCGAAGGAACTGGGTGTCGAGGTCTGGGACGAAACTCAGTTGCTCGATTTCCTGTCGAAGCAAGGTTAATCGTTCATTTGTTAAAGTTGGCGAAACCGGAGAATGCTGTCATGAAAGACTGGAAACCCACTGCCAATTTGAAAAACCTGAAAATCCGTGCCCAGCTGCTGGCCATGATTCGCCAGTTTTTTGCCGAAAGAAAAGTATTGGAAGTAGAAACGCCGATTTTGTCGCAAGCCGGCAATACCGATGCGAATATCGAGAGTTTCCAGTTGCAATTCACCGGCCATAATTCTGCCGGTTCAAGTTTGCGCTGGCTGCGTACATCGCCGGAATTTGCCCTAAAACGCATGTTGGCAGCGGGTGTTGGAGATTGCTATGAGCTCGGTCGCGTGTTCCGCAATGGCGAAGCCGGTAAGCGGCATAATCCTGAATTCACTATGCTGGAATGGTATCGGGTTGGCTGGAACCATAACCAATTAATGGATGAAACCGCCGAGCTGATTCGTGCGGCCATGCATTTGGTCGGCAAAAAATCGACTGTTCGCGATATCAGCTTTCGCCAGTTGTATCAGGAAAAATTCGGATTCGACCCGTTGACGGCAAACGAAGGGGAATTACGTGGGCCATTGGCGGTGTACGGAATCGATCCGACCGGGCTTACCCGCGATGACTGGCTGGATTTATTGATGACTCACTTGATTCAACCGAGCATTCCCTCCAATCGAATTTTGATGGTGTACGACTATCCGGCCAGTCAATGTGCCCTGGCCCAGTTGCGTCCGGACGACGTCACCGTGGCCGAACGATTTGAGGTGTACGTCGGGCCTTCCGAAGTCGCCAATGGATACCACGAATTAACCGATGCCAAAGAACAGCGTGAACGCTTCGGTCTCGACTTGGCCAAACGCCAGAAACGGGCGCTGATGCAACCTCCGGTGGATGAAAGATTGTTGGCTGCACTACCTAAAATGCCGGCGTGCGCAGGAGTGGCACTGGGTGTTGATCGCTTGTTGATGGCAATGCTGGGTAGTGACCGGATGCAGGATGTCGTTGCATTTCCGTTCGATCGTGCCTGATCACTCGCTGACTAATGGCTCGGCGATCGCATAACGATCCCGCCCCGAATTTTTTGCCGCATAAAGTGCGGTGTCCGAACTGGCAATCAGCTTGCTGGCATCGTTGCTATGTTCCGGAAACACCGCGATTCCTATCGATGTTGTAATCTGCGGCAATATCTGGCCATCGTGCATGACTTCGAGACGGCGGGTCGCTTCGAGTAATTCATTGGCGCGGCGAATGGCAATCTCCTCATCCATTTCCGGCATGATCAGGATAAATTCTTCACCGCCAAGACGGCAGGCAATGTCCTCGTTTCGGACACTTTTTTGCAGCAGGTTTGCAAACGCCACCAGCAGTGTGTCACCCGCCGGATGTCCCAGCGTGTCATTGAAAGTCTTGAAGTGATCGAGATCCAGCAACATGACGGATAGGGGAAGTTTGCGGCGCTTGCAGCGTGCCAATTCACGCCCCAACGATTCGGTTAGATAGCGGCGATTAAAAAGGCTGGTCAACGGGTCGCGTACCGAAAGATCACGCAAATGTTGCCGCAGTTTTAAATTGGCCAAGGCCAATGCCAGCTGTTCGGCAGCGGCAATGGCGACGGATAATTTCGGGAAAGAGCCATGCCCGGAGGTGCTCAAATATAGCCAGCCGAGTGATTCACCTTGAGCTGTCAGAGGTATGCAGGCGGAGCTCAGCACGTCCATGCCGTCTGGAAGTTCGATATGGGCACAGGCACTGCCGGGAGCATCGCTATGGCTAAGATGAATCCGCTTGCGCTGCAGGGCCCAGCAATCCCGGTGATGGGCTTGCACCTTGGTATTACCGATGTGAATTCCCCAAAGATGCGTGGCCTCTGCCAGACCTTCGCCGTCGATCAGCGGGTAAATTGTACCTGCGCTACCGGGTAAAAGCTGGGCGAGTAATTGCTGGCTGACCTGAAGAATTTCCGCCAGATCCGTACATCCATGCAACAGGTTTCCATAACGACCGAGTTGGCTCAATTCGCGAGCCATGGCTTCGCGTTCGATCGTGAGCTTTTCAATCGATCGCTTTGCAATGGCCAGACTAATGTCGTGACCACGCTGGGCGCTGGTGAATTTCGAAAACAACCACCAGAGGAAAATAGTGAGACCGATAGACAAGCCTACAAACGACCAGTTCCAGAGAGGCGGAAGCGCAACGCTGACCAGCAGAAGTATGCACAATATCAGCGTGCTGGCGGCGAACCAGAAAAGCGGTCGTAGTGTGTCGGGGTTTGGTTTGCTTTCTGTCATGCCGCAACCATAAAACGAAGTCGGGATGAAGACAATCGAGAGCGTCACACTTATATGAATCTATACTAATGCGATGTACAGGAATAATGGCCTGCCAAGCTTGTTTTTCGATACCTGAAAACTAATCCGGGCGATTCCCCGGACATGCATGGTTAGCAGGGTAAGCTGCGCCGATGAATGAAATAATGCGGGCCAGGGTGAATCTCTGGAAACACTTGCTGGTGCTTTCGCTAGTGGCGGGATCGTTGCTGATCCTGGTGCTGCAAATGCCGATTCCGCAGGACACGGCATATCATCAATTCGCCGATACGCGCATCATTTTCGGGATTCCGAATTTCCAGAATGTAATATCGAATCTGCCATTCATATTGGTGGGCCTCGCCGGTGTGCGCTTTTGTTTCAGGCAGGCACACTTCGACACAAGACCTGCATGGTTATTGTTTTTCTCGGGAATAAGCTTGGTCGGCATAGGGTCGATTTACTATCATTTAGATCCCAGCAGCAATACTCTCTTGTGGGATCGTTTGCCGATGGCAATGGGTTTTATGGCCTTGTTCGCCGGCTTTCTGGGTGAATTGATAGATGCAAAATTAACCCGATATCTGTTGCTTCCCATGACCATAGTGGGTTTCAGCAGTGTCATGATTTGGCATTTGTTCGATGACCTGCGCTTTTATGTTTGGGTGCAATTCATGCCAATGCTGGTAATTCCGGTCATGCTGTTGCTATATCGCAAGCGATACTCGCATGCGTATTTGCTGGTGTTGGCATTGCTGATCTATTTACTGGCCAAAGTGCTGGAAGTATTCGATATGGAAATATTTTCGCATCTGCACATTGCAGTCGGAGGGCATGCCATGAAACATATATTGGCCGCCGCAGGTGGCGGGGTGCTTTTATTGATGTTATCTGTGCGGAAACCGCTTTCGTTTGTTTCGGGGGAAAACACAGATGGTGGAGATATACGCCACCCCGATGTTTAGACGGATTTCGATGGTTTCTTTCGTGCGGTTGTTTTCCGGGGCAATTTTTTTACGGCTAGTTTTTTAACTGCTCTGGGTTTCGAAACTTCAATGGCGACGCTTTTCTGTTTTGGCCCTGCATTCATCGCGGCAACGGCTGCGCGTTTACCCCAGGCAGTCGCGAATTTGAGGGGTGGCAAAGCCAGCGATAACGCTTCGGCACTCCAGCTCTTCAATGTGCTCGGTGCCATTTGAAGAGCATCCGCCAGCGGTGCAGGTAGCCAATCAGCACCTGCTTTGCGCAAGCGACAAACCGAGTCGGCATAACGACCGGCAGCCCAAGTGGCAGCAATGGCTTTCGAACATGCCGTTACTAATGGCTCCAACGGCGTGTAGCGCATCAACGGAATGACAAATGGTTTCGGTAGCCAGACTTTCAATACCGCATACAGGCCCTCCTGGGTTGCCAGCGGGGTCAGGACGCTTTGTGTTTGGGCGACTGCCAGAATGCCTTCGATTTCCCAGCCTGCAGGCCTCAAGCGATAACGCGAGTAGATTTCTTTTACCAGCAAACGTTGAATGCGTTCCGGTGCATCGCCGCGGGCAGCACGGGTAATCGGTGCGGGTAAAAAAGGTTTGAGTAGCGGCAAGCGTTCGACTGAAATTTGCAGTGCCGCAGCAGCGCCGGCTTTGACGCAAGAGGTATGCAGAAGGGTTTCGATGCCGGTATCGGGCTTATCGACAGCTGGTTTATTTACGCTTTTGACTTTGCTCATTCGCGAAGCATAACCCGAGCTAGTAAACTTGGGGTATTCGCACAAGGAATCAACATGGATTTTGATCGCTACGACCGCATTCGGCCCATACGTTGGCAAGGTGACCGATTGAGTTTGCTCGACCAACGTTATTTGCCGTTTGAAGTTGGCTATCTGGATTGCATGGATAGTGCGGCCGTTTGCCAGGCCATTCGTGATTTGGTGGTGCGCGGCGCTCCGGCGATTGGAATCTCGGCGGCCTGGGGTGTTGTATTGGCCGGGCAAAAAATAGCGGCTGCCGATGGTGTCGAAGCGCTGAAAATACTGGAAGCCGCCCTGGACGAATTGAATGCTTCAAGGCCCACCGCAGTCAATTTAATGTGGGCAATTGCCCGCATGCGTCGTGTTCTTGCCACTTCAGGGTCTGATTGGCTGCAAGTTCTCGAACATGAGGCGAGAGCCATCGAAACCGAAGATCTTGCCGCCAATCGCCACATGGGCATCCTGGGCGCCAATTTGATCGAAGAGGGGTCGGGTGTACTCACGCATTGCAATACCGGTTCATTGGCAACGGCGGGTTTTGGTACCGCGCTCGGCGTAATTCGAGCCGGCGTCGCCATGGGCAAAATCGCTAAAGTATTTGCCAGCGAAACCCGGCCCTGGAATCAAGGAGCCCGTTTAACGGTTTGGGAGCTTTTACAAGACGGAATTCCAGCCACGCTCATAGCCGACGGGGCCGGTGCACATTTGATGAAAACCGGCGCAGTGCAGTGGCTTATCGTAGGTGCCGACCGGATCTGTGCCAATGGAGATGTCGCCAATAAAATTGGTACCTATCACCATGCCATTGCGGCAAAACATCATGGTGTAAAAGTGATGGTGGTA
>JAYUWO010000070.1:0-18550 GCA_043753545.1 Arenimonas sp. | reverse complement strand
GACCGAATATTGCCGCAAATCCGGTCGGGCCTAGAAGGCCCTCCTACGAGGAAACAATAGATCCTGTGGCTGCCGAGTTACACGGCGTCCGACAGCGACGTAAAGGTGAAGTCGCGGATTTTCATCGGCGGAATCATCATCAGGAACGGAGACTCGTCGTCGCCGATGCGTACCGGTTTGCCGAGTTCTTCGACATTGTTCAACATGATCACTGGCGATTCGTTGAAACGGAAATTCTTGATCGGGTATTTGATTTCGCCATTCTCGATATAGAAAGTGCCGTCGCGGGTAAGACCGGTCAGCAATACGGTTTGCGGATCGACCATGCGGATATACCAGGTACGTGTAACCAGAATACCTTTGGCGGTCGACTTCACCAGGTCCATGGTGGACTTGCTGCCGCCGGCCATAATCAGATTGCCCGGCGAGCCTTTTGCTTCCTTGCCCTTTTGCTTCGCCCAGTAACGCGAGTATTCCAGATACGAGACTTTGCCTTTGTCGATGATCGACATTTTTTCACGCGGTAAACCTTCGCCATCCCAGGGCATGACAGGAGCATCGGCATCCCAGGGGTCGGTGTGTACGCTGACGCGAGGGTCAAATACCTGCTCACCCAATTTATTGCCGCCACCTTTCTTGGTCAGAAAGCTGCGGCCTTCGTCGGCCTGGCGGGCATCGAAACCGAACATCATGAAAGAAATCAAACCGGCCGAAGCGGCGGGTTCGAGAATCACGGTGTATTTACCGGGTTCGAGCGCTTTCGCACCGGCAGAGCCTTTTGCCTTGCTGATCGCGGTACGAATTTCGACATTGGCATCGAAATCTTTGACCGAACCGGCATTGCGGGCAACCCAGCCGGAACCGGTGCCGTCTTCGGTACGCACGGTGCAGGTGTAATCGAGACTGGTGGATTGCTGATAGGCGAAATTGCCATTGCTATTGGCCGAGGCAAAAAATCCGACGCCGTTGGACAGGAATCCGGCGGCAATCAGCTTGTCGTTTTTGCAGGGCGTGATCGAATCGGCCGCCACTTTTGCCCGGTATTCCGGCGTGATGTCGGCGATGCTCTGGTTGAACGTAGGTGTCGGTTTGTAGGTTTGCTTGCCAATCGCTGGTATGAACTCGTCGTTTTCCGGTGCGAGGCGTGCCAGTTCTTCGGCGCGACGCACGACGCGCTCGAGTGATTCGTCATCGAATTCATTGATGGTGGCGATGCCGACACGTTTACCGAAAGCCACTTGTACGCCGAGTTCGGCGTTACTGACCACGCCGCTGGTGGAGACGTTGTTCAAGGCAAAACGGATGTTGCTGTTGATGCCGCCACCGAGGGTGGCCGTGCATTCGTCGGCTTTGGAAAGTGCGATGACTTTGTCGAGGATTGCCTTCGCTTGTTGTTCGGTATAAATGCTCATTTATTACTCCTGAATGTCTGGCTTGGGGTTGGCAATCAACCCAGCGAACGCGCGGTGCTGATGACATTAATGCCATCGAAGCGCGTCGTGCTGGAACCATGCGACACAGCCGAGCTTTGACTTGGCTGACCCTTGCCGTCGAAGAAGGAACCACCGAAACGGTAATCGCTTTCATCGCATATTGCCGAACAGGCATTCCAGAATTCCGGCGTACGAATTTGATACGCCACGTCTTCCACCATGCCCTTGATTTTGCCGTTTTCGATTTCGTAGAACAGCTGGCCGCCGAACTGCGCGTTGTAACGTTGCTGGTCGATCGAGAACGAACCGTCGCCGATTATGTAAATGCCTTTCTCGACATTCTTGATCAGGTCATCCACGCTCAGTTTTGCCTTGCCTGGTGCGAGCGAGACATTGGCCATGCGCTGGAACTGCACGCTGGACCAGGAATCGGCATAGCAGCAGCCATGCGATTCGGATTCGCCAATGATATGGGCTTGGTCGCGGATGGCCTGGTAGTTCACCAGTGTGCCGTCCTTAATCAAATCCCAGCGTTTGGTTTTCACACCTTCATCGTCGTAACCGACGGCGCCGAGCGTTGTTGGCTGAACTTTGTCGGCAAACAGCGTGACTTTGTCACTGCCGTATTTGAACTTGTCTTTCAGTTTGTCGAGTGTGGCAAAACTGGTGCCGGCAAAATTGGCTTCATAGCCGAGTACGCGATCGAGTTCGAGCGGATGGCCGACGTTTTCGTGGATCGTGAGCCACAGATGTGAAGGATCGAGCACGAGATCGTATTTGCCCGGTTTCACCGATGGCGCTTTCAGTTTCGCCACCGCCTGTTTGGCGGCTTCGGTGGCGTCTTCTTTCATATTGTAGGAATCGCGATAACCCATCAGGCCGTTAGGCAGGACGATTTTGCGGTCGCCATTCATATACTCGAAACCCATACCCATCGGGGCCGACAGGCTGTCGCGGCTGCGGAACTTGCCGGTGGTCTTGTCGATCGCGGTGACAGTGAAAGTTGGCCAGATGCGGTGAACATCCTGGTCAATGTAGGAGCCATCGGTCGAGGCAAAATATTTCTGTTCGTTGACCAGGAACAGCATCGAGTTCACGAAATTGGCACCGGCGGCCATCGCGGCGGCATTCACGCCGAGCAGCAGATCAGCTTTTTCCTTGATCGGCACTTCCATCGAGTTTTTCTTGATCGGTGTAGACCAGGAAACTTCGCCAACGCCTTTCACTTTGGCCAGTTGCACCGGCTGTGTCTGTGCAGTGGAGTTGGCCTTCGCAATCGCAACGGCCTGCCTGGCGGCTTTGGCGACGCCGGCATTGCTCAGGTCACTGGTGGCGGCAAAGCCCCAGGTGCCGTTGGCAATCACGCGGACGCCGGCACCAAGCGATTCGGTGTTGACGACATTCTGTACTTTGTTTTCGCGGGTAATCACGAACTGGCGCAGATAGCGGCCAATGCGGACATCACAATAGGTGGCACCATCGCCGGTGGCGGCATTCAGTGCGATATCGGCCAGCACTTTTTTACGGCCGACATCCATTTTGGTGAGAAGCACTTCGGCAGCAACTGCATTACCGAAACCGGGAATCATCAAGCCGCTCAGGCCAATACCCGAAACAGCCAAGAAATTACGTCTATCCATTACATTACTCCACCGACAAGTCCGAAAGACATGGGCCAACCCATCGCGAAATCACGATGAGACAAGCGTTCGATGTTGCTGCTAGGGGGCTGAGCCGTCAAGAGTGACTAAAGGCATAGAGAGATTGTTCACATTTTGCTTTGGTGCAATTTCTTTTTGCTGCATTGCGCTGAAAAAACCACTCAGGCGTTTGCGATTTCCACCCGGTTGCGGCCATTGTTCTTGGCGCGATATAGCGCTTCATCAGCGGCAGCTAGAAGCGGGTCGGTGGAATGGGCATTCAAATCGCGATTACTGGCGATGCCGATGCTGGTGCTGATGTTGATCGCTTGTGTTTCAAAAATGACCGGTGTTGCCGCAATCGCCTGCCTGACTTTTTCTGCCAGAATTTGGGCATCGGCCAGCGTGATTTGTTCGAACAGCAGGATGAATTCTTCGCCGCCCCAGCGGCCGATCGCCGTGTTGGCAGGAAGCGTTGCTTTCAGCCGCACGGCGACTTCGCGTAAAACGGCGTCGCCTGCCAGATGGCCGTGTTTGTCGTTGATCTGTTTGAAAAAATCCAGGTCGAGCAATTGCACGCACAAGCCGCGCCTTTGCTCGCTGCCTTTGGACAGGCATTGCTCCATTTGTTTTGTCAGGGCGTGGCGATTTCCCAGCCCGGTCAGGGCATCAGTAAGGGCAACGCGCTCGAGGGCGGCAGAACTATCGAGCAGGCTGGTGTGCATGTGTGCCAGTTCGTCGCGGCTTGCACTGATTTCGGCCTGACTGCGTTTGACGCTCAGGTAGCGCCAATACAACAAACCGGCCACCAGCAACAGGACGGTCAAGCCGGCAATCAGGGCCATGCCCATCAAACGTTGTCGACTCAGGGTGAGGGCCTGCACGGCGTTGTCGCGTTCGAGCATCGCGCGTTCGGCTTCGCTGCGCTCGCGTTCGAGTTTGCCTTCCAGCGCGGAAATTTTTCGAGCCGCCATATCGATCGACAATTCCTTGTCGAGCGCCTGGTGTTCTTTTCGCGTGATGTAGGCACTGGCGGCATCACCGACTTTCAGTTGTTGCTCGGCCAGCAAGTCGAGCACCGCACGCTCGAGAATGCGATCGCCGAATTTGCGAACATTGACCAATGTGTTTTGCGCTTCATCCAGGGCTTTGGCCGATTGCCCGCGTGCTGCCGACACTTTTGCCTGCGTAAACAGCAAGAGCGTCTGGTCACGCACTGCCACGTCGTTGAAAGACTCGAAGCCGAGTTTGGTCCAGTGGTCGGCATCGTCGACCTTGCCCTGGGCCAGTTTGAGTTCGGCCATGCGGGCGAAGGAGTTCACCCGGTTCGGCGGGCTGCCCGACAACTTGGAAAGGTTGACGGCTTGTTGTGCGTGGTACTCGGCTTCCGACATGCGGTCGAGCAAGGTCAGGGATTTGGATAATTCGCCATGCAGGGTAATGGCTTCGCGGACATTGCGTTGCTCGACATACGCCAAACCTTCCAGCAGGGATTGGCTGCCGAGTTCTTCATCATCCAGATTGCGATACAGGACGCCGAGCATGCGCAGGCCACGTGCGGTTTCGCCGCGATCACCGGCTTTGCGGGAAAGTTCCAGCGCCTCGGTATGCGCGACCACGGCATCGGAAAATTTTCCGGTACGGCCGTGGATCACGCCGACCGAGTTCAATTCGCGCGCCATATTGACCGGATCTTTCAGTTTTCGGTAAATCTCAAGCGATTGCCGGAAATAATCGAGCGAGCTGTCGAAATTACCAAGCTTGCGTTCAAGCACGCCGCGTTGGTCGAGCCATAGCGCACGCCAAACCGGATATTGGTCGCCGTGGGCATCCACCATGGCCTTCATTTCTTTTTGCACGACATCGGTTTCGTCCGAACGTCCGCGATTGACCAGAATCGTGCTGCGAGCATTCAAGCTGAGAAATTTCAGGTCGTCGAGTTTGAGCGCACTCGCTTCCTTGTAGGTTTCGTCCAACATCAAAAGCGCGGCATCGGCATTTTCCAGATCGTTTTCAAATTCCGCCAGAGCCAGGGCGGCCCAGGCGCGATGCGTCCGGTCCTTGGTAGTAGCGCGAAGCTTGATGGCCTGCTGCCGAAGGTCGGAAGCCGATCGGGCCTGGCTTGCACGCAATGCTGAAATATCGGCCGGCTGGGAGGTCTCGCCGGCGGCAAGGACGGGCAGTGCCGCCATCAAACTTAGAAACAGGGCCAGACACAGGCAGGAAGCCGATCGAACGGCGATGGTGGCGGCAGTTGCAGGCAGGCTCGATTTCATATCGCCCCATACTAACAAGCGGGATGCATTTATATAGCATGTCATAAGTCAGTCGGACATTCGTGCAGCCCGCCATCGGCGCAAGCCAGAGGCTTGTCACAAAAACCGCAACATTACGGGCCAATATTTAACAGCCCGTGACTTTTGGAGCTTGCAGGTTTATCCGGATTCTGTTTCTATACAGAACGTTTTGTATAGTTACTGCCATGACCAGACCGCCCGTTTCAAAAGAAAAAGTGCTGCAGGCCGCCGAACGAATCGTTCAGCGGCAAGGTGCTGGCAATCTCACCTACGACCAGTTGGTGAAAGAAAGCGGCGTCACCCGCGGCGGCATCACCTATCATTTTCCGACCAAGGATTTGTTGCTGCGTGCGCTGATGGAGCGTGACATGCAGCAATGGGAAGCGATGGAAAAATCCCTGCGTCCGCGTATCGACAATCAGCATGCCGCCGATGTTATCGGCAGCATGCGCGCCATGACCCGCACCAGCGACGAGCAAAGGCGCTTTGTTGCCGGCATGTTGAGTGCGGTGACGCATGACCAGGCATTGTTGGAACCGGTGCGGGAAATGAATCGCCAGCGCTTTGGCAAACAAAAAGGCACGCCGAAGGAAGTCAATGTGATGATTCTTGAATTGGCCGCCGCCGGTTTGTTCTGGCAGGACATTACCCGCTGCCACGAAATGCCCGAGGCGATGCGTAAAAAAGTGATCGCCCGTCTTGAGGCTCTGGCCAAAGAGTGGGCACAATGAATATGCACGACGGGCAGCATTCGGCCCGAGAAATTCCGGGTACAAAAAAATCCATCACCGGGCCGGCCAATGCCGGTTTTTTTCGTTGTGAAAAATCACCACTCCCGCTAGCGCGGGAATTCTTTTTAGACCTTTGGGGCGGCGTATGCGCAAGACAAAATCAATGAAGGAATTTTTTATTTCACTATTGAGCTTGGCGCTGGCACTGTTTTACAAGGTCCTCGCCGGTGATTTTTCCGGTGCGACAGAAGCGCAAGAATGAATTTCATGTCAAGGGCGGGCATGGCCCACCAAACAGATTGCGATAACGCTGAAAAAGGTGGGCTGTGCCCACCCTACGTCGGAACAAATTAAAAGGATGTCACGTGTCTCTTGTACTTGATAAAAAATGGGTGACGATAGTGCTGGCCGTGGTACTTCTGTCGGCTTGTTCGAAATCCGAGCCTGAAAAAGCCGCCGAACAAACTGCCAGTGCCAGCATGGCGGTCAGTCTGGCGAAAGCCCAGTCGCGAAATATCGAACGAAGCATTATTGCTTCCGGCCCGGTCTCGCCCTGGGAAGAAATGCAGCTCGGCGTCGAACTCAGCGGCGTGCGTGTTACCTCACTGAATGTCGATGTCGGCCAGCAGGTAAAGCGCGGACAATTACTTTTGGAACTGGATCATCGAACCCTCGACAGTGAATTGCGCCAGGCCGATGCGTCATTGAATGAAGCCAAGGCCGGCGTGCAATTGGCCAATATCAATTTCAATCGCGGCCAGCAATTGGCGAAAAGCCAATTGATCAGCGCGAGTGCATTGGATGAATTACGTGCGGGTGTCGTGCAGGCGCAGGCACGTTTTGCAACGACCCAGGCGATACGTGATGGCGTGCAACTGAAACGCAATTTTGCCTCCTTGCGTGCGCCCGATGACGGCATTATTTCCAAGCGACTCGTGCAGCCTGGACAGGTCGTGATGGCGGGCTCCGAGTTATTGCGAATGATTCGCCACGGTCGGCTGGAATGGCGTGCGGAATTGAATGAAATCGATCTTGCCCGCGCGCAACCAGGTGCGAGTGTTCGCCTGCAAACCGGTGATGGAAAAATCGTCGATGGAATTGTTCGTGCCGTGTCACCGGGCCTCGATGCCGGCACACGTACCGGCACCTTGTATGCCGATTTGCCGAATCCCGGCAATCTTAAATCTGGAACATTTCTTGAAGGCCGGATTCTGGTTGGCGCAAGCGAAACATTGATGGTGCCGGCAAGCTCGGTCGTCCAGCGTGATGGCCACAGTTACGTGTTCAAAGTGAAGCCGGACAACGTCGTGCAACTCATACGCGTCACCAGCGGAAATTCGTCGCAAGGATTTACCGAAATTACTTCGGGATTGAAAGCAGGCGATGCCGTCGTCGACACGGGCGCCGGATTACTCAGTGATGGCGACCGTGTGCGAGTGGTAACCGAGAACACTAAAACAAAAAGCCCGACACCATGATGAATGTTTCTGCTTGGGCGATTAAACGGCCTTTGCCGGCGCTGATGATTTTTTTCGTGTTATGCGTGGCCGGTATCTACAGTTTTATCAAACTGCCGATTTCCCGATTTCCCGATGTCAGTTTTCCGATGGTTACGGTGACGGTCGCCTTGCCGGGCGCGCCACCTAGCCAATTAGAAACCGAAGTCACCCGAAAAATCGAAGATTCCGTCGCCACGATCACTGGTGTCAAACGGGTCTTTTCCAACGTTAACGAAGGCGTCAGCACCACCAGCATTGAATTTTTTTTGCAAACCGAAATCTCGACTGCACTCGATGATGTACGTGATGCGGTCACGCGCGTGCGTGCCGATTTGCCGCAGGACATCCAGGAACCGATCATCGGCAAGATCAATATCGGCGGCTCGCTGATTACCTACACGGTGTCGTCCAATCGCCGCCAAGCCGACGAGTTGAGCTGGTTTGTCGATCGCGAAGTCAGCAAGGCGATGTATGGCGTCAAAGGCGTCGCGCTAGTCGCGCGTTCGGGCGGCATTGATCGGCAAATTCGCGTCGATCTGGATCCGCAGGCACTGCAAGCTTATGGCATTACTGCCGGACAGGTATCGCAGCAGCTGGCGCGCTCGCAAGCCGAGCGACCCGGCGGCAAAGCGGAGCTGGAAGGCAGCATGCAAACCATCCGCACGGTCGGAACGATTGAAGACGTTAATGCGCTGAAAGATTTTTCGATTGCCTTGCAGGATGGCCGCTCGGTGCGTTTGTCGGCATTGGCTAGCATCACGGATGGCGCCGCCGATCCTGCGCAAATGGCCTTGCTCGATGGCAAGCCGGTAGTTGCGTTTGCACTCTCACGCACCGTGGGCTCGAGCGAAATTGAAGTCGCCAAAAATGTCGAAGAAACCCTGAAGACTTTGAAGGCTGCGAATCCCGATATCGACTTTCGCATGGTCACCAACACGGTCGAGGAAGCACAGCGTTCCTACGATTCCTCGATGATCATGTTGGTCGAAGGCGCACTGCTTGCGGTATTCGTGGTCTGGCTATTCCTGCGCGATTGGCGCGCGACCTGGATTTCCTCGGTGGCCTTGCCGCTGTCGATTATTCCGACCTTCGCGGTGATGTATTTATTCAACTTCAGCTTGAATCTTATTACCCTGTTGGCCCTGTCGGTCGTGGTCGGCATCCTGGTCGATGACGCGATTGTCGAAGTGGAAAACATCGTCCGGCATCTGCGCATGGGCAAGCCACCGATGGAGGCCGCACGCGATGCGGCTGATGAAATTGGTATTGCAGTGATCGCAACTTCATTGACGTTGGCGGCGGTATTCGTGCCGGTTGCGTTTATGCCGGGTATTGCCGGAAAGTTTTTCCGGGAATTCGGCTGGACTGCCGCGACTGCAGTCATGTTTTCGCTGTTGGTCGCGCGTTTATTGACGCCGATGATGGCCGCCTACCAATTGAAAGCGGTACCGCATGTCGAACGCGAAACCCGCATGATGAAATGGTATCTGGGTTGGGTGGATGCCGCTCTGCGTCATCGCGCACGCACACTCTGGGCAGCCTTCTTCCTGTTTATTGCATCACTCGGCATCGTGTTTTTTATTCCGGCCACTTTTATCCCGTTTACCGATCTTGGCCGCAGCAATCTGGGCATCGAATTGGCGCCCGGCACCAAACTGGCCGACACGGTTGCCGTGACTGAGCAGGCACGCGCGACACTGGAAACCATCCCGGAACTGAAACAGGTCTATACCACTGTCGGCAGCGTGCTCGATCTGGGTGATCCGAGCAAAACCGGTTTTGCCGAAGCACGCAAGGCGACTTTGGTGCTTGACTGGGGAACACCCGATAGTCGTGAACGTAGCCAGAAAGATCTGGAACGCGTTGCGCGCGAATTACTGTCGGATTTGCCCGGCGCACGCATCAGCTATATCAGCTCCGAACCCGGCGAGCTGATGCAATTGGTACTGGCTGGCGATAATCCGAAACATTTGATGGACGCCGCCCATGCGCTGAAAAATGATCTCCACACGCTGAAAGGTCTCGGTGCGATTTCTTCATCGGCATCGTTGTTGCGACCGGAGCTGGTGATCGTGCCGAATGCTGCACGTGCCTCTGAACTGGGCGTGGCAACCGAAGACATCGCCGAAGCGGTTCGCATCGCGACCGCTGGCGATTATCGCCAACGTTTGGCGAAATTGAATTTGCCGGAACGGCAGATTCCCATTCGTGTCGGCTTCAGCGAGGAAGCTTTGGCGAATCCGCAAATCATCGAGAACCTGCGAGTGCCTTCGAAAAACGGTAGCGTGCCGATCACCTCGGTCGCCACGGTCAGCTACAGCAGCGGGCCATCGCAAATCGATCGTTATCAACGCCAGCGCAATATCAATCTGACCGCCGAATTGAATGGCAGGCCGCTCGGCGAAGTCATGGATGAAATCCAGAACCTGCCAAGTGTGAAAAACCTGCCGGCTGGCGTCAGTTTTTTGAATACCGGCGATGCCGAAGTGTTCGTGGAATTATTCGTCGGCTTTCTGCTCGCGATGACCGCCGGTATTTTGTGCATCTACATGGTGTTGCTGCTTCTGTTCAATCATGCCCTGCAACCGTTGACGATTTTGACAGCGGTTCCGCTGTGCGCCGGTGGCGCCTTTGGCGGCCTGCTAATCACGCAACATGCCTTATCGCTGCCAGCCTTGATCGGTTTGCTGATGTTGATCGGTATCGCGACCAAGAATTCGATCCTGTTGGTCGATTACGCCGTCATTGCCGAGGACGAAAACCATCTAAGCCAGCACGATGCGGTGATCGATGCCTGTCGCAAACGCGTGCAGCCGGTGTTGATGACATCGCTGGCGATGGGCGCCGGCATGCTGCCGATTGCACTGGGTTTTTCGGGCGATTCAAGTTTCCGGGCGCCGATGGCGGTGGCCGTGATCGGTGGTTTGATTACTTCGACCTTGTTGAGCCTGATTGTGATTCCGGCTGCCTACACATTGATGGACGATCTGGGTGCTTGGTTTAGCAAGCGGCGTATGAAGAGCGTTCAGGCCGCAAAAAGCTGAATTCCACTGACCTTGCGGCGTGATTAGGTCATAATTCACGCATGACCGATATCGTTTTAACCACGCTGAACGCCCGTTACGCCCATGCTTCGCTGGGGCTTAGGTACTTGCGCGCGAATCTGGGCGAATTGCACGGCGCTTCGTCTATTCGCGAATTCGTGATTGGACAGAAGACCGAAGAAATGGTCGAAAAACTGTTGGCCGATAAACCGAAAATCATCGGCATCGGTGTATACATCTGGAATGTCGACGAGTGCACGCGACTGGTAGCACAGCTCAAGGCGGTCGCCCCGGAGATACTCATCGTCCTCGGTGGCCCCGAAGTTAGTTACGAAACCGAGCAGCAACGCATCTGCGAGATGGCCGATTACGTGATTACCGGCTGGGGCGACGTGACGTTTGCGGTGTTGGCAAAACAGTTGCTGAAAAACGAAGCACCGGATAAAAAAATCATTGCCGGCGTGCAGGCGCCGTTGCCCGCACTGGTGCTGCCGTATCGGGAATTTACCGATGAAGACGTCAAGCAGCGCCACCTTTATGTCGAAGCATCACGAGGCTGTCCGTTCAAATGTGAATTCTGTCTGTCGGCACTCGATAAAACCGCCTGGCCGTTTGAACTCGATCCGTTCTTGAATGAATTGGAA
Source organism: Arenimonas sp. (assembly GCA_043753545.1). Lineage (GTDB taxonomy): Bacteria > Pseudomonadota > Gammaproteobacteria > Xanthomonadales > Xanthomonadaceae > Arenimonas. The sequence goes on along the minus strand of JAYUWO010000070.1, from coordinate 7,262 downwards.
ATTCTGTATCAACGCGGTGCCCGCACGTTCAAGTTCGTCGATCGTACTTTCAATTTAAAAGTTGATACCTCGCTGGCGATTCTGGATTTCTTCCTGAAGAAACTCGAGCAGGCACCGGACGATCCGATCTTCGCCCACTTCGAATTGATTCCCGATCATCTGCCGGAAAAACTGAAAGCCGAAATCGCGAAATTTCCTGCTGGTACTTTGCAGTTTGAAATTGGCATCCAGACCTTTGATCCGGAAGTGCAGGCGCGCGTTTCGCGCCGCCAGAAAAACGAAGTGGCCGACACCAATATCCGCTGGTTGCGTGAACACAGCACTGCGCATCTACATGTCGACCTGATCGCCGGTTTGCCGGGCGAAGGCGTCGAATCGTTTGCCAAAGGTTTCGATCGATTGGTCGCGTTGGCGCCACATGAAATCCAGTTCGGCATCCTGAAACGTTTGCGCGGTGCGCCGATTGCCCGTCACACCAAAGAGCATGGGCTGAAGTTCAATCCGGACCCGCCCTACAATATTCTGGCGACCGACGTGATCGATTTCGCGACCATGCAACGGCTGTCGCGCTTCTCGCGTTACTGGGACATCATCGCCAACTCCGGCCGTTATGCAAGAACGCTGCCACTATTGATGGCCGACAATGCGTTCGAGAATTTCCTCGCGTTCAGTGACTGGCTGTACGAGAAAACCGGCAAGACCCATGCAATAGCTCATGAGCGCATGGTGCAATTTATTTTCGATTATTTAAGCGATGTTCGCGGGCTCGAAAAAGAAAAGCTGGCCGAAGACATCATTGCCGATTACCGTGCCGTGGGTGGTCGTACCCATTTTGAATTCGAAGCGCCAGGTACGATGCGACCCTTGCCAAGACCGCAGAAACTGGTCGGCGGCACACCGTCGAGACAGGCACGGCATTTGCAGGGCAATGCCACTTGATAGAGAAAAGCCGCAAAAAAATGATGCAATTCGACGGTTCCGAAGGTCCGATTTCATCGTATTCCGTTCTGGAAATTACGTGTACAAGCCCGATGGCTGGAACCCCGCTGCATTTACGTTAAGCTAAAAACCACGTAAGCCACCCGATGCCCTCGATGAGCACGAATAAAAATCCGGAAACCGTTTATTATCTAGCCAGTCGCTGCCCGAGTTGCGGCGCGGCGAAATCGCGGCCTTCAGCAACTGCGTATGTGTATTGCGATTTTTGCGGCAGCTTGGCCGATTACGATTTCACGAAAGCCTGCGAGCAGCCGAAATCCATGCCGGGTCCAGTCTATGAAAAGCTCTCGGCAAAATTGAAGCCGCAGTGTGAAAAAGCTTTGCAGGCCAATGACCGCGGAAACTATCTCGAACTCCAAACCGAACTCTTCGAAGCCTACGTAAAAGCTTGCCCGAATGCGGTGCCGGTCCGGGTTGGTGATGCGGTTTTCAGGAAAGCCTTCGTTGCCCATTCGGCCGAGTGTTGCACGGTGATCGCCTTTGATGAGGAATACAAAAAAATATCGGACGCGATGACGCTGGCCACCGCCGCATTGCAATGGACCCACAACGATGGCGTCACTCGCGTTACCCACAAGAGCTTCAAGGCGGTTCTGGATACCGTAATCGCATCGCAGGAGCGTGCTTATTCCGATGAATTGCATGGTCAATACACGCCGCATCCCGATGGCGCGCACGCCGACTTGCTGAAGCGAATCGGCTATTCGGGCTTTGTGCAGGGATGGTTGCCGTATCTACATGAAGCCACGGAAAAGCTGTTGCTGGAAAGAACCGGTTTGAAGCAGGAATTTCTATCAGTTGAAACGCATCCGTCGGCAATATTGAATTGCGGCCACTGCAAAAATTCGATTCCGGTTTTTCCCGGCGCAAAACAATGCGTTTGCGAACAGTGCGGGCACAAGCTCGTGGTCGAGCAAGGCCTGAATTGTGACGGTTGCGGCAGCCATCTGGCCATCGATGCCGACGTCTCGAATTTCCCCTGCCCGCAGTGTCAAAGAAAAATCGAGCGCGTGGGCTTGCAGTGGCCGAGTGCATTCATTATTTCGGCACAGGCTTAGTCTAGAATCCAGTTTCCGGGTGATACCCGGTTTTAATCACACAGGAGTTGGTCATGGGCATTGTAGATTTTCTGAAAGGCGAGTTACTCGAAATTATCGAATGGAACGATGATTCACGCGACACGCTGTCGTATCGCTTTCCCGATGATGACAAGGAAATCAAGAACGGCGCGCAACTCATTGTGCGCGAATCGCAGCAAGTGCAATTCGTCGCCGCCGGCAAATACGCCGACTTGTTCAATCCCGGCAAGCACACGCTGAAAACCGAAAATATTCCGATTCTGTCCACGATCATGGGTTGGAAATACGGTTTCGATTCACCGTTCAAATGCGATGTCTATTACATCAATACGCGTTTGTTCACTGGCAATAAATGGGGCACCTCCAATCCGGTGATGATGCGCGACAAGGATTTTGGCGTCGTGCGTCTGCGCGCTTTCGGTACCTACGATTTCCGTATCGTCGACGCACCGAAATTCCTGAGAGAAGTCGCCGGCACCGACCAGAATTTCCGTCTCGACGAATTCGCCGACACCATGCGCTCGCGCATCATCAGCGTGTTCACCGATGCACTGGCGACCGCGAATGTACCGGCGCTCGATGTTGCTTCGCGCTATACCGAAATGGGCGACGCCTTGTTGCCGATCATCAATCCGGCCGTAATCGACAAGTACGGTATAGAAATCACCAGCTTCCTGCTGGAAAACGTCTCGGTACCGCCGGAAGTTGAACAGGCGATCGACAAGCGCTCCAGCATGGGCGCGATTGGCAATTTGAACGACTACGTGAAGTACCAGATGGGCCAGTCGATGACGATGCCGGGCGAAGGCGGCAATGCGGCAACGACCGCAGCGCAAATGGGCATGGGGCTCGCCATGGCGCAGGAAATGACTCGCAACATGCAGCAGCAGAATACGACTGCTGCCGCACCTGCGGCACCAGCCGCGGCAGTTGGCAATGGCGGGCTGGAAGTACTGACGCCCGAACAGGCCGCCCAAACCCTGGGTGTATCGGTCGAAGACGTGATGGCCTCGATTACTGCCGGCGAGTTGAAGGCGAGAAAAATCGGCAGTGCCTATCGCATCGCAAAAAGCGCTCTTGAAGAATTCCTGAAAGGCGCGTGATCGACGCATGAATAACGCGACGGTGGGTAAACATCCCTGCCCCGAATGTGGCGGGGATTTGCAATGGAATGCCGGCAAGCAATCGCTCGCCTGTCCCTATTGCGGCACGATTGTGCCCTGGAAAAATTCCGAAGCCGGTTTGCCGGGCGAAGTGCAGGAAAACGATCTGGTCACGGCATTGCAGAAACATCCGGTCGATCAGCGTGGCTGGGGTGAAGCGCAGCGGGAAGTGCAATGCCAGAGTTGCCATGCGATATCGGTGTTTGTCGGCAGCAAAGTCGCACAGCGCTGTGATTTTTGCGGATCACCGTCGATCATCGACCATCAAACCGAACGCGATGCGATTACTCCACAATATGTGCTGCCGTTCAAGATCAGCGACGGGCAGGTACGCGACACGATTCGCAAATGGTACGGCTCGCGCTGGTTTGCACCTAACCGATTAAAGCGTGCGGCTTTGACCGATACCTTGCACGGCATCTATCTGCCGTATTGGACTTTCGATTCGCATGTCAGCGCCGACTGGACTGCCGAAGCGGGCCATTATTACTACACCACCGAATCCTATCGCGACGGCAATGGCCGCACGCAAACTAAGCAAGTGCGGCATACGCGATGGGTGCCGGCCAGTGGCAGCCTGAAGCATTTTTTCAATGATGAATTGATTCCCGGTACGACCGGCGTGCATCCGGTCTTGTTGCGAAAAGTCGAACCGTTTCCGACTTTGACCGATCTGAAAGCCTACTCGCCGGAATTTGTGCGCGGATGGACGGTCGAGCGGTATCAAGTCGATTTGCATAAGGCTTCAGAACTCAGCATGCAAGAAATGCAGCAGAAAACCGAAGCCTTGTGTTCGGCGCAAGTCCCTGGCGACACACAGCGGAATTTAAATGTCGATGCCGATTTTCAGGGCCGCACTTTCAAGCATGTGCTGGTGCCAGTCTGGCTGGTCAGTTACACCTACGGCAGCAAGAATTTTCAGGTGCTTGCCAATGGTTATACCGGCACACTGGCTGGCGAATATCCGAAGAGCTGGGTCAAGATATTCTTTGCCGTGCTTGCCGCACTGATCGTCTTTATTATTCTGGTTTCGCTGGGCGGAAAAAATTAATAACACCTGTGGGAGCGGGTTCACCCGCGATTAAATCTCCCCGGCCCCCGCACACTCAACAGCATTACGCAGCCATGAAGTCATTTTTGTGGTCTTCGTGATTATTTGGTTACCGTTGTGTTTTCTTTTTGTATGGACAATGCGCACACCTACCCGGGTCGGTAGAGCGTGACCCAGGCTACGCAGCTCCCACAAGACTGCCAGTTTCAACATTTAATGCCATTTCAATCACGCAGCCACCGGTTCATATGTGGATAGGGAGGAACGCCAGCCAGTGCAGCCTCGGCACCCAACAGGGTCATGCCCGCCTGCGCCAAACCAAAGCAGCCCGGATATACCCCATGCGTGTAGGTCATGATTAATGATGACGATCTTCCATCGTAACCATCGGGATGAAAGAGAAGCGATGGCGACAAGCCGAGATGCACAATCGCGGCGTAAGCCCAGGCCGTTGCCTCGACCTCGCCAGCATGGGGAGCCGCTATCGATTCCTGCAATGCATCGTTCAGCAGCTGTCTCATTGCAGAAGGCATGGTGGCGATATGGCCCGCCTCATGCAGAAGATCGCCGGGCCAACGAAGTGTATCGGCGTCGTAGACAATCGTTCCATTTACGATACACAAGCCCGGAAGAAACGAATCAGTGGAAACCGAGCCTTCGATGACGGGAATGCCGATATCTCCCAGAAAGCTCACGATAGTTTCTTTTACGTCATGCATGGATATCGAGCGGCCGGAGAACAAGAGGAGGTTTTTTCATGCGAATGATTGATGCATTCGATTCGTGATTTGCCAGTGCCCATTTCATATCGTGGCGGATTTAGTGCCATCGGGTTCAAGTTGCAAATAAGAGGAGGTATCAAACAATGCGTACCACAAGGCAAGCAACAATCGCCATCCACGCAGATTGGAGCTGACCCGGAATGCTGTCGTGCCGGCATCGTCGGCCACAAACTTGAGTGTCTTCGATCCAGCCCAGTCAATTTTTACGCGAATGTCGTGATTTCCCGACGGGATCTGGAAATCCCTGGTTTCTCCGTTTTTTAACTGGCCAATGGCCTTGCCATCCAGAACGATGGAGTAGGAGCGAACATAATCGGCGTAGCCGGAATCTCTGCTGACACGAAGTATTGCCATGGACATCACCCAAAAATCGTCATGCCCGATGGTGGGCGCTGGCCTATGGTCAACGGTTCATGCAAATGCGTCAAGATGAAGGCATGCGGGTGCCTTGCGCACATCGCGGAAAATCAGTGTTACCAAAAACAAACATCGTGCTTTACGAAAACCGCCCTGATCTCACTACCAGCGGCCACGTGACTGTTTTTGTTTCGACATGGTTTCCCCAGGCATGCAGCAATTCGTTTTCGATGTCGGTGACTGCATCGTTGCCGGTCGCTTTCAGATAGCGCTGGCTGGCAGACCAGCTGCGTAAATAAGCGAGATATTGCGACACAGCCCAGTCGCAACGTAATTCAAAATTCGGCGAAGGAATTTCATTGAACGGGATGGCGATATTTTTATAACCGGTTTCGACATGCTTTCTTTCCGGCGGCCAATAAGCATCGAGCTTGCCGCGATACAGTTTTTCGAACACGGCATCCACGGCCGGATTTACCGACGACTGCTCGTAGGCCCACACAACTAATAATCCTTCGTCACGCAGCACACGTTTTGCCTCGGAGAAAAAGCGTTCAAACTCGAACCAATGCAGAGCCTGTGCAACGCATACGCAATCAACGCTGTTGTCGGGCAAAGAGCATTGCTCGGCAGCAGCAACGGCATAACGTATGTTCGGGTGAGTTGCGGCACTGGCAATTTGCGTGGCGCTCGGGTCGCTGGCAAACACTTCATCGAAATATTCGGCCAGCGCGACACTTGCCTGGCCATTGCCGCAGCCGGCGTCCCACACCAGCGAGCGCGATCGGCATTGACCTGCAATCCAGTCGAACAATGCCTTGGGATAGACAGGCCGGGCGTTTGCGTAGTCGATGGCATGTCCGGAAAAATGGTCCTTGAAATTTGTCATGACAGTTTCCGGAACAGATTTACGAATAGTTGGGAACGTACAGCGAGAATTCGCCAGTCATGCCTTTCAATTGCGTCCTTGCGAAACACTGCGCGGGAATGTCGCCGGTCGTCACGAATTTTTCGCTCATCAGCAAGGGTAATTTGTACGTGCTGCAATGGCTTTCAATGCGCGAGGCAATATTGACTTCGTTGCCGATCGCGGTGAAGTCCATGCGACGCAAACTGCCGATATTGCCGAATTGAAAACGACCCAGGTGCAGGCCGACGCCGTGCTCAAAATCCAGCGGGCTTTCTTTCAGCGCTTTGTTAACGGCAATCGCCGCGGCCAACGCATTCTGGCAAACCTGCTGGCTGTTGATCGCTTCGCCAATGGGGAAGATGGCGAGAATGGCATCGCCGATAAATTTAAGGATTTCGCCGTCGTGGGCGTAAATGACGTTTACCACGATGTCGTAATAGGCATTGAGTTTGCTCGCCAATTCCATCGCCTCGGTGTTTTGCGAATGCGTGGAATATTTCCGGATATCGGAAAACCAGATCGCGCCCTCCATGTCGATCATGCTGCCGGGACGGATGTTGCCCTGCTTGATTTCATCGCTGGGCGAATAGCCGACATAGCAACTCAAAACGGTATCGAGCACCAGGTCTTTCACCGCACTTTCGATAAGAAGGCTGAGTGCCGTCAGCGAAATCTTGATGAAGGCGATTTCCTCGGGGGTGAATCCGCCTTCTTCATTCGAGACCAGGCTGATAGAGGCTTTTTTTCCCGACAGCCGGGTGGCGATGTAATGGGTGGCGCCGAGTTTTGCCAAATCGTCCAGCACGGCATATTCATGTTGCTTGCCTGGTGCAATGAGGTAGGACAAAAACTCTTCGCCTTCTTCCAGTCGCCAGAACGGACTTTTCATGAAAGGTATCGAGGTCTTCGCGCCAAAGGTCA
>JAYUWO010000069.1:0-6157 GCA_043753545.1 Arenimonas sp. | reverse complement strand
AGGGCGAGCCTCAAAGCTGCACAATGGGCGAATACAAAGGCGAATGCATCATCGGCTTTGAACTGGCCGAGTCTCCAAAGCCACGCTTAAGCCCCGAGCAGTACGACCGCGTTGCCCGAGATATTACCTCGTTCCTTGCCTATGTCGGTGAACCAGGCGCGGCCAAACGCGAGTCCATCGGTGTATGGGTCGTGTTGTTTCTTGCCTTCTTCACATTCGTGGCTTATTTGCTGAAAGTCGAGTACTGGCGCGACATTCACTAAGACGGCTTCGAAGCATCAGATAGACCGCCGGATAGTCATCAGCCCGGCGGTTTTTTTGTTTTGGGTGACCGGTTTATTAGTACAGCAATCGTTACTTCTTGTAACAAAGGCTTGCGAAGTCTCTAGTGTTTGGGGCAACGTAAGGGCGTAGGGTGTGCCTGTGGCGCACCGGCAAAGTCGATGAGGGAAGCCCATGGTTACCAGTGTTCGTTTACGCAATACGCTAAGCCTGTTTTCCGCCCGTGATTGCGTGGTCTGCCATCGAGTCCGGTTGGTCCTGGCTGCCAAAGGCGTTTCCTACGAAATGATTCCCGTCGATGCCGCCAATCCGCCCGAAGACCTGGTCGATTTGAATCCCTATCATTCTGTTCCCACATTGGTCGAGCGTGATTTGGTGCTGTATTCGGCAGGTGTGATCAGCGAGTATCTGGACGAGCGTTATCCACACCCGCCCTTGATGCCGGTGGACCCTTTGTCGCGGGCAAGGATTCGTTTGGCAATGCAACGACTTGAAATTGATTGGGTACCGCAGGTGCAGTCGATGCAAGCCGGCACCAAATCGCAGGCCGAAGCGGGCCGAAAGCGAATGAAAGAATTGCTGATGCAATCGCTGCCGTTGTTCAAGGCATCGAAGTTTTTTCTCAATCCCGAAATGAGTCTGGCTGACTGTGCCTTGGCTCCGATCATTTGGCGTTTGCCCAGCCTCGGTGTAGAGCTGAATAAAGATCTCAAAATTATTGATGATTACGGTATGCGCATATTCCGCAATCCGGGTTTTATGCGTAGTCTTACGCCTGAAGAAAAAGTATTGCGCGAGTTAAACTAGTGTCCGAGAAAACCCCCATCATGAGTTCCAATCGGCCGTATCTATTGCGGGCCTTGTACGAGTGGATCAACGATAACGAGATGACGGCGCATTTACTGGTCGACGCCACACGTGAGGGCGTCCAGGTGCCAAGGTCCGCGGTAAAAGAAGGACGGGTAGTCTTGAATATCGCACCGCGCGCAGTGGCGCATCTGGATTTAAGTAATCGCGAAGTGCGGTTTAGTGCGCGCTTTGGCGGCGTGAGTCAGTTAGTCATCGTGCCGATGACGGCCGTACTTGCCATTTATGCACTGGAAACCGGACAGGGCATGATGTTGCCTGGCGACGGCATGATGATGCACGAAGAAAATCCCGACGATATGCCGGACCCGCCTGACAGTAATGGCGAAGGTGCGAAGAAAAACGTCTCTCACTTGCGGGTGGTGAAGTAGCTTCCGGCGTTCCGGCTCGGCTTACTGATGACTCACGATAGATTCGTCATCCTTCGGCATCGGCCCCACCAGCCCCACCAATTCTGTCCCCAGTAAAATGACATGGCCAGCATAGCGGTCATCGCCGTTATGCGAGTACTCAAAGCGGAACTTGCGCTCCCAACCGAGCCAGCCATTGCTGTTTCGGCGAATGCGAATCCCGATCATGTGCGCGCTTTGATCAAGCCACTGAACCCCGGCACGTTGGCAGGCACGCTGGCCGTAAAGCAGGGCAACCTCGGCTGCCGAGCGACCCGAAGACCAGAAAAGACCGGCCGGAATGGCCAAAAACATCAACACTAATATCGTATCCATACCGCCAGTGTGTGTAAGCTGTCTTCATTCGGCAAGGCCTACCCCCTGCCGATTTTCCTTCAGCACAGATAAGATAGGGGATAGGGGTCGGGTTTTGGCCCTCAATAATTCGCAGGAGAGCGAGAATGAAGCTGGTTTTTCCCAATGGTGAACATGGACAGGTGCTGTTAAACCCCGGCGTAAATCGCATTGGTTCTAGCGCAGAAGCTGCGGTAGTTCTGACGGTTCCGGGCATTGCTCCTGAGCACTGCACCATTCATGTCACGCAAACCGGCGCGAATCTTCAAGTGCCTTCGAGTGGCGGTCCCGTGGAAGTCAACGGTAAGCGGGTCGCGGATTTGATGGCTCTGCGCGCGGGCGATACCTTGATGATTGGCCCGGTGCAAGCGCGTTTCATGGTGGTTGAAGTGGCTAAAAGCGCTTCGCTTCCGAGCGGTAACCCCGATGAAGATTCCGGTGCAACCCGTGTCCGCATGGCGGTACCGAAGTATGTACTGCGTGGCGTTTCCGGAGCCGTCTTTAGCAAGGTTTATCCCGTTGCAGGTCCTGTCGTGATTGGCCGTGCCGCCGAATGCGACATCTCGGTGCCAGCCGATGAAATTTCCCGTCGTCATGCCTTGGTCAAGCCAACACCGGATGGTTTGTCGGTGGAAGATCTTGGTTCGTCGAATGGCACCTACATCAATAACAAACGCGTTCAGCACGGATTTTTGAATCCGGGCGACGAACTGCGTCTCGATGCCGTACGTTTTATTCTGGTAGCACCAGGCATGGAAATGAATGCGCCGACGGCACAGATTAAGGCGGCACCTCCGGTGAAATCATCCAGTGGCGGCGGAAATCCCTATGCCAAATACATTGCCGGCATGCTGATCCTCGCTGCGGTTGCGGTAATCGTGATGATGCTGGTCAAGAAATAATTTTGGATATCGTTATGAAAAAGCCCACGCATTGCGTGGGCTTTTTTGTAGGTCGGGCCCAGGCCCGGCATTGGCAATGTCGCAATGTGTAGAGAGCGTCGGGCCAGGGCCCGATCTACAAATATTTCCCAAGCTTCATCGAAAAATCGATGGCATGAACGTGTTTGGTCAATGCACCGATGGAAACATAATCTACGCCGGTCGCCGCAATTTCCGCGAGCCGCTCAAAAGTAACCGAGCCCGAGACTTCCAGCGGTATTTTTCCTGCGGCAATGTCGACGGCAGCACGTAATTGTTCCAGCGAGAAATCATCCAGCAAAATCCGCGTACAGCCGGTTTCCAGGGCTTCGCGTAATTGCTCCAGCGTTTCCACTTCAATGATCAAGGGGTGATCTGGAAAACGTGTCTTGGCCTGTCTTGCAGCAGCGGTGAGCGAACCTGCGGCATGGATATGATTTTCCTTCAGCATAACCGTATCGTATAAACCCATGCGGTGATTTACACCGCCGCCTACGCGCACGGCATATTTTTGCGCCTGGCGTAGTCCCGGAATGGTCTTGCGCGTATCAAGCACGCGAGTGTCGGTTCCTTTCAAGGCATTTGCATAATTTGCAGTAACCGTCGCGACACCCGATAAAGTTTGCAGGAAATTCAGCGCAGTGCGTTCGGCCGACACCATCGCGCGCGAGCTGCCCTCGAATGTGCAAATCACTTTTACCGGGTCCACCGTGTCACCTTCATTGACATGCCAATGGATTTTTACATTCGGGTCCAGCACCTTCAGGCTCGTATCAAACCAGGGCCGGCCGGCGACGACGCATTTTTCCTTGCAGAGCACATAGCCTTCCGATAAATAGTCCGGAAGCAAGGCAGCGGTAACATCGCCACTGCCAATATCTTCGGAAATGGCAGTACGAATATTCTCATCAATGACGGCTTGATTCGGTGGGTCGAAATTCATCAAGACCTCAGCGCGGAAAATCGTCGATTTGTGATGTCGCTATCCCTTCGTCCGCGAGCAACACCGGAATATCGTCTTCAATCCGGTAAATCATTTTGTGATCACGGGTAATGAGCGCTTGTTTCAGTAATTGTGTTTGCGCGTTTTCATCGTTTCTGCGCAGTTTTCCCGTGCCGATGGCCGTATTCAAGGCATTAAGCTCGGCGCTATTGACCATCGCCAGTGGCTGCTTGCTGATGGGGCAGCATAAAATATCCAGTAATTTTCGATCCATGGGCCGTGCTCCTTCGCTCAGATATGAAATGGCCAGCTCTATAAATCCATCAACGTCGCAATACGGCGTTACAAAGGAAAAATAATTCCTCACATATTTCCCATATGTTCGTCATTATTTTTCCTTTGTGCCTTGTCTTGCCTAGAACTATGAATTTATAGAGCCGCCCATATAGAATAGCCTTTTGGGGAAAGCCGACGCTATGAGTCCAGCAAATTCGCCTCTGGTGGGTGTCGTGATGGGGTCCCGAAATGACTGGGAAACCATGCAATACGCCACTCAACGTCTCGAGCAGATGGGTGTTGCCTACGAAGTGCAGGTGGTCTCGGCACATCGAACACCGGACTTGCTGGTCAGCTATGCAAAATCCGCCGTGGAACGAGGATTGAAAGTGATTATCGCCGGAGCGGGCGGTGCCGCCCATTTGCCCGGCATGCTTGCCTCCATGACGCCGCTGCCTGTTCTCGGCGTTCCAGTGCAAAGCAAGTCGCTTAACGGCCTGGATTCTCTTCTATCCATCGTGCAAATGCCTGCGGGCGTTCCAGTAGCAACATTTGCCATCGGCACTGCCGGTGCGGCGAATGCGGGCTTGTTTGCGGCTGCCATTGTCGGTCTCGAAGATGCCGCTGTCCGTGATGCACTGAATGCATTCCGCGCGAAACAAACACTGGACGTGCTGGATCATTCCGATCCACGCCAGCCATGACCATGGTCGTTGGCATTTTGGGTGGCGGCCAGCTGGCTCGCATGTTGGCTCTTTCCGGCGCCCCGCTGGGCCTGCGTTTTCTGGTGCTGGATAACACATCCGATGCCTGCGCCGGCCAGTTCGTGCCGATGGTCGTAGGCGATTATCGTGATGAAAAAGCACTGGCCGAATTCGCTTCAAAAGTGGACGTCGCTACATTCGACTTTGAAAATGTGCCGGCAGAAAGTGCCCAATGGCTTGCCGAGAGAATTCCGGTATTTCCAAGCCCCCGCGCGTTGTCGATCGCACAGGATCGCCTAGCCGAAAAAAATCTTTTTCGTGAGCTGGGTATTTCGGTAGCGCCGTTCGCCGATATCGCTTCGCGCGATGATTTACAAAAAGCGATTGAACACATCGGCACGCCCTGCATTTTGAAAACGCGGCGTTTGGGTTATGACGGTAAAGGGCAATTTCGGATTAAAGATGCGGGACTCGGGACTGGGGACTCGGGACTCGGTAAAGCGACACCCGATGCTGCGTGGGAGGCTTTGGGCGCACAAGCTTCTACTGTCGGTTTGATTCTTGAAGCATTTGTTCCATTTCAACGTGAAATCTCCGTCGTGGCAGTGCGTGGTCGCAATGGCGAATTCCGCGCCTGGCCATTAACTGAAAATTGGCATGAGAATGGCGTGCTTTCAGCAAGCCTTGCGCCCGCAACCGATTGCGAAGCCCTGCAAGACACCGCACTGGTCTATGCCAAGCGCGTCGCTGAAGCACTCGATTACGTTGGTGTGTTCGCACTCGAATTATTTCTGAAAGACGGCGAATTATTCGCGAATGAAATGGCCCCGCGCGTACATAACTCCGGTCACTGGACGATTGAAGGCGCGGAAACTTCGCAGTTCGAAAATCATCTTCGTGCAGTACTGAGCCTGCCGCTGGGTAGCACCGCCGCCATCGGTGTCAGTTGCATGTTGAACTGGATTGGCGAAATGCCTTCTGCAACGCCGGTGTTATCGAATGCCCACGGCCATTGGCATGATTACGGCAAGCAACCACGCGAAGGCAGAAAAGTTGGGCATGCGACTTTGCGTGCGGATACTGCAGTGGAATTGGTAGATGCATTGAAACAAGTTGGCGAAGGCTTGAATCGTGACGCTCAAGTCGAAGCGCCGATTTCAAGATTGAAACCGTAGGAGCGTCCTTTAGGCGCGAAAAATCGCGCCAGATATGTCGCGCCTAAAGGACGCTCGCACAAAATCTCAGATTTAAAAAGCCGGGCATTGCCCGGCTTTTTGTTTCGACAAAATATAGTCGTAAACTTGTCCCGACTTCCGTCGGTCCTACGCCATCTGCGCAGCCGCAAATTCCCAATTCACAATATTCCAAAACGATTCGACATATTTTGCGCGAGCATTGCGGTAATCAATGTAATAGGCATGT
>JAYUWO010000068.1:0-6174 GCA_043753545.1 Arenimonas sp. | reverse complement strand
TCATAAAATCGCAGTAAATAATTCAAGTTTCTGTCATTTAGCGAAATCTTGCTTAATTCGAGGAGTTACCCATGTTTTCTCTGCAGACTATTTTCGGTAAGGGCGACAAGTTTTACGGCTTGCTAGAAGCAAGTGCCGGCGCTGCACGTGAAAGTACCAGTGCATTGGTCGAATTGTTACAAGCACCTGCAGGACAACGCTCGCTTGATAAATTCAAACTTGCCCGTCAGCGCGAGAAAGATATCGCTGCCCAGATTAGCCAGGAACTGGTCAACACCTTCGTGACGGCTTTGGAGCGTGAGGATATCGAAGCACTCAACAGTGTGTTGTACAAGATCCCAAAAACCGTCGAGAAGTTTGCCGAGCGCTACACGATTGCTTCTGATCGCATGGGCGATGTGGATTTCGCCTCACGTGCGATCATGCTGGAAAAGGCCTGCGTAGTGCTGGAAGAAATGGTCGGCCTACTGCGAAAAGGCATGAACCTTGATCACTCCAAACTGCTTAACGACAAGCTGCAGGCCATCGAAAACGAAGCCGATCGATTAATCCTCGACATGTATCGCGAAAGCTATACCCGTGAAACCGATCCGATGCGCTATCTGATCCTGAAAGATCTATTCGAAATCCTGGAAAAAGCAATTGACCGCTGCCGTGATGCCGGCAACGTGATTTATCAAGTGGTCCTGAAAAACAGTTAAGGAGCGTCACGTGTTTGCACTTACGCTTCTACTGTTGGTCATCTTGACCGCGTTAATATTTGAATTCATCAACGGGTTTCATGACACGGCCAATTCCATTGCGACCGTGGTGGCCACCAAAGTCATGACACCGACGCAGGCAGTGATGATGGCCGCCGTCATGAACTTGATTGGTGCCTTGTACGGAACAGCTGTTGCGAAAACGATTTCTTCGGGGCTGGTGGATGCCGATACCGTCAACATCACTTCACAGTTGATTATCTGCGCGCTGTCGGGCGGCATCATCTGGAATCTGATTACCTGGTATTTCGGACTGCCCTCGTCATCGAGCCATGCGCTTATCGGTGGACTTTGCGGTGCAGCTTTGGCCGGTTCCGATAACAATTTTGATGCCCTGATCTGGTCCAAAACTGCCGAAGTCTGGACCGAAAATAAAGGCATACTCTGGAAAGTGGTCATTCCGATGCTCAGCTCTCCCGTTGCCGGATTTACTTTGGGCTTCGTGGTGATGGGTCTCTTGATGGCCGTCATTTCCAAAATGAATAGTGTGGGCGGATGGATTGGCCGTCTCTCGCGTCCTCGCTGGATCAATGCCGTATTCGGCAAGGCACAAATTGGCAGTGCTGCGTATATGGGTTTTGCACACGGTACCAATGATGCGCAAAAAACCATGGGTATTATCGCGCTGGCGATTTTTGGTGCGCAGGGCAGCGGAACGCTCGAGAATTTGCCAGAGTGGCTCTCATTCCTTCGCCCGGATGGTGGCGAGAAGGATATTGATAGCTGGATTATCTATACCTGCGCCGTTGTCATGGCCATGGGTACTGCTGTGGGCGGCTGGAGAATCATCAAAACACTCGGCCACAAAATGGTGAAGCTGCATCCGATCAATGGCTTCGCCGCCGAAACCAGTTCGGCCACCATTCTTACGATAGCGGCTCATTTCGGTATGCCGGTTTCTACTACGCACAGTATTTCCACGGCGATTATGGGGGTGGGCTTTGCAAAGAATCCACGCGCATTGAAATGGAGTGTTATCGAAAGAATCGTGTGGGCCTGGATACTCACCATTCCGGCCGCTGGATTGATGGCATACGGTTTATTGAAGTTTCTGATTGCGATGGGTTGGGACTGATAGCCAACTCAAAAGATTTATCGCATAAAAAAAGGGCCACTAGGCCCTTTTTTAGTGCAACTCGAAGGTATGCATTAGTGCAAATCACCGCCAGCAGACAACATGCGTTCCAGATTATCGCCCACGCCGCCGATTTCCAGAATCAGCCGGTCGAGTTCCGATGCATCCAGGCTATCGAATGGCCGGTTTTCGCAAAGCTGCAAATAAGGCACACCATCGAGTTCGCCAATTGCCATAAAACCGACACGGCTTTGCCAGTTGAATGCCAACATTTTTTTTGCATCAAGGCCGGTCATCGGCGCGACGGCGGTACTGAGACGCAAATACTTTCGACTATCTTCGGCTTCAAGTTCCGATAAAAAGATACTTTGATGACGAGTGCCCTGATCCAGCGATAACTCGACACAGACTAAATAGGGCTCGCGGGCGGTCACTTTATATTTGCCTTCCACGTGACTGCGAATGGATTCAAAACTACGCATGACTGTTCTCCTCGGAACACATATTCTAGCCTCCTATGAGCTCAAAGTCTGCCCCTGGAAAAATCATCGCCGCAATTCGCGCAGTGCCCAAAGGCGAGGTCGCCGGTTATGGCGAAATCGCACGACGTGCGGGTTTGCCGGGTCGTGCACGCATGGTGGCGCGCTTGCTTTCTACCAATGAAGATAAAGAGCTACCCTGGCATCGGATATTACGATCAGATGGCAGTATCGCTTTTCCGAAAGATTCGGAATATTACGACTTACAAATACAACGCTTGCGCGCCGAAGGTGTAGAAGTCGTCAATGGTAAAGTGCGAGGTCAAAAGGCCGCAGCGACGATCGACGAAATTCTGTGGGCTCCACCAATACCGGCCAAGCGCGGAAAAAGCTAGTAACGCTGATTTTCGTGGCGACGAAACCAGGCGGCTATGCTGTAGCGCGTTTGTTTAGCGGGTAAAACTTCGTGTTCGATTTCGTTGCTTAGGAAAACGACCGTGGTTCCCGAGATCGGAGCAATGTCTTTATTGCCATCGGGTAAATGCAAGCGCAAAGCCCCGCCAGCATTATCTGGCCAATCCGCATTCAAATAACAGACTAGCGACAGCACCCTCGCATCGTCATCACGAAAACAGTCTTTGTGACGTGTGTAGGCCGCACCTGCCGGATAAACCGCAAAATGAGCCTCTACTGTTTCCAATCCGAGCATCATTGATTGGCTCAAGTCTCTTCTGAGTATATCGAGCGCCAGCAGAAAATTTTTCGACGCATCGCCGCAACGGATGTCATCGAGCCACAAGGTAGAATCGCCGCGAATCGAAGACAGGGTTTTGGATTCGTTGTGACCGGTGGAAGCCAGGCTTAATCTTCCTGCAGCCTCGTGCAAGCGGGCTTCTTCACCCAGCTCCAAAAGCAAGTCGGATCGAAACGAACCTGTGACCTGAGTCCAGCCGTTTCGACTGATTTCATCGCTGATTAGCTTGATGTCTGCCGATTGTGTACCCATATTGGCTATCATACTGGCTGTTCTGTGGAGTTGAAATCGTGCATTTACCGCGCATTACCAAACTGTTGCTATTCGTTTTGACGGGCGCCTTTTTACTGCAGATGTTGATGCCGGTAGAAATTCAACTGTTATTCGCTTTGTGGCCATGGGGCCAGCATGTTATCGGAGTCGCCAGCGATGGCACATCGGTCACCACCGGATTTTATCCCTGGCAATTGTTGACCTACGGATTTCTTCACGGTGATTTCATTCATCTGTTTTTCAATGCGATTGCCTTGTTCCAGTTCGGTGCAGTGCTGGAACAAACTTGGGGACCACGAAAATATATCCATTATCTGCTTGTATGCACGATAGGCGCAGGCTTGATTCAGCTGTTGCTGGTGAGCAGCGGAATTCTGGGTGACGGAATTTACCCCACCATCGGTGCATCCGGTGCAGTCTTTGGTTTGTTGCTCGCATACGGGATGCTATTTCCAAACCAACAGATGATGTTAATCATTCCGCCGATTCCGATGAAAGCACGCACGATGGTGATTATCTTCGGTGTCATTTCACTGTTGATGGGCGTTACCGGAACGCAAGCGGGTATCGCGCACTTCGCACATCTCGGCGGAATGCTGTTTGGCTGGTTAATGATTCGCTACTGGCGCGGTCAGCCGCCTTTCAAGAAGCGCGGGCCGAGATTGGTGAAGTAATGCCAAGCATGAAATTCAAGTCAGTCATTGTGTCGGCGCTGGCGCTGATGTTTTTCCCGATAGTGCTTCTCGGCCAGGATGCCGACCAAGCAGTAGTGAAAGGCGGAGCGTCCATTAAAGCTGATTGTTATGATTGGAGCACGTTGTTGAATCCCGCAATTCCGCTGGAAGAAAAGCGAAGTCATCTAAGCGCCTTTAAGGCCGATGCCTTGGCGGGCAATACCAATGCGCGCTATGTGTTGGGAGCTTTTTATCGTCTTGGCGAACAGCATCCTGCAAGACTCGTTACGAAAGATCTGGAGCAGGCCAGAGCCTTCATGAGCAATGCCGCCGTGGACGGCGACATACTCGCAATGGCTGCGATGGCCGAACTCGAGTTTGAAGCAAGAAACTACCGGGCTGCGATGCTATGGGCGCAGGTATATGCTTACTTTTCGAAACAGCAAGCTAAGTCGGTAAAGTTGAAAATAAATTTTGCCTATCAGGCGAGTTTGCTGAAGAGAATCATGGATGTGGCTCAAAAGCAAAAAGTACCCTTGTTCGATCAAGACTTTATTGCGGATTTTAATGATTTCTTTAAAGCCCACGGCCATAAAATCGAGGCATCAACAAGTGGAAAGAATGCGGAGGGCAAGCGAAGTTCGGTTTGCAAGTATTATTCCGACCCCGATATCGCTTTGGAAGAGGCTGGTCTTGAACTGGTCAAAAAGAAGAAAGTCACTGTCGGCGGTGAAGTGATGGCAAAGTTACCGAATCCCGGCTATGCATTTTATTTATTGACCATAAACCCGAATGGCGACGTCGATGACGTGGCAATTGTCGATTCGTTACCGGACGCCATATACGCAGAAGCCCTGCTGGAGACGGCGAAAGGAATGAAATTCAACAAGTCGGACAGAAACAGTATGCGTCAAACATTTCTGCCAATGACATTTGATGATAATAGCGTGGGATTAAAAAAACGCAGACTCGATTAGCGTCGCATCGACAGAAAATCCGGACTGGTTACCAGCCGCAGTGCATCCAGTCGTGGCCGCGATTGCGGCAGTGATTTCAGCAGCTGTTCCAGCTCGGTTTCCAGCGCAGTGATTTCTTCGGGGCGCACCGCCGGATTCTTGGAAGCCAGTGCCGTCAAACGGTCTATCTCGTGGCGCAATAATCCGTCTGCTTTCTGGATCGCATTTCCTATTTCCATTTGGGCATCCACCTGTGCTTGAACACGGGTTTTTTCCAGCATCGGCGGGATCAGCATATTCAATATCTTGCGCATGGAACTCAAGTCGAAGGCGCGATCACCAGCGCGGTGGGCAGCTCTTTCATTCGGCGCAAAATCGGGTCGAATTTGCAGGCGGGTATCCACGGCGATGCTGAGTGGTTTTGGTGGCAGGAATCGTTCGATATTCAGGCCTTTGGGCGCGATGCATTCCAGTACATAGACGGCTTCGAGAATTACAGTGCGTTGTGGCAGTGAGTCGTCAATCAGAAGTGCCGTATTGCCTTTGTCACTCGACAATAAATATTCCTGTGCCGAAAGAATCATCGGGTGATCGTTGCGCAGATACAGCACATCATCCCTTGCCAGCGCAGTGCTTCGGTCAAACGTAATCGGACGAGGCCCTGCCTTGAGTTCCTCGAAGCCGTCCATCGTCAGCATTTCGGGATCCAGCAGCCAGATTTTCGGACTCAGCGCTTCGCTATGAATGCCGAATTGTTCGAGCAAACGCAGGGCATAATCGTCATGCGTAATCAACTCGTCATCTTGCTTGCAAGCCAACATCAGTTCGCCATTGTCGGCACCTTGTTGGCTGCCAAGCTCCAAAAGACGATCGCGACCGGAGGCAATTTTCTCGGCCAGTTCGTGATGTGTGATTTTTGTTTTTTCGATCAATTGCGTCAGTGCGGGCTCGCGACTGATGCCATCCTGCTCGGCCAGCGATACCAGTTCGTCACCATGCAGACGCAGGCATTCACGGCCATCGGCGATAACATGGGTGAAAGCATCCAGGCCCTCGTGATACCAGCGTTGCAGCGCTTCCTGCGAGCTGCCGGGCAGGGCAGCGCAGTGCAGATTCACGTTCCCTTGCTGGCCGATTCGGTCAAGTCGTCCGATGCGTTGCTCCAGCATGTCGGGATGCAAAGGCAGATCCCAGAAAATCAG